>JACQFH010000424.1 GCA_016200145.1 Planctomycetia bacterium
CACGCCGCTTGCGGTTTCGCGTGCACCTTGGGTTCGTGCCCGCGCTGCAACTCGGCGATCTGTGCTTCCGCGGCCCGCACCATCGGCATGGTGCTGTGAATGGCGATCTCCAAAACGGCCGTGTGACTGCCGCCGGGCGGCAGCATCACGACCCGTCCCTGCTTCCGCTCGAATTCCTTCAGGTTGGGGAAATTCGTCGCCGGCTCCAGGCCTGTGCAGAAGCCGTCGGCTTCGGCCTGGGTGTTCTTCCACAAGGCGAACCATGGAAGCTGGCGCTTGTCGAAGGCGATGCTCAATCCTCTGTCGCCTTGCGAGTTCACCAGCAGGGTCTGCGTGCGACCTCCCTTGTCGGTGGCCAGATCGAAATAAAACACCTGCTCGGCATATCCCGCGACCGGACCGGCGTACTTTGAAAATGTCCCAATCCCCGTCACAGCAGCCAGATCGCGCGGCGCGACCGAAATGACCGGAGCCACGAACCGCGAACCTTCCTCGAGAAATGGCCCACCGATATTCGTGTGATAGAGCAGCTCCATCTCGCGATCGATGCCCGCCAGGTTCGTGATCTCGTCGATGATCGTCAGCCGATTCGAGCCGGCCGCCGTCTGCACGGTCGATTTCAAGCGCAGACAAGGGCCGAACATCATCGTCTCGTCGACGACTCCCGTGACCGAAATCGTCCCGTCGCCGTCGGTCGACACCGCAACGTCGACGTAATGGGCCGGGATGTTGGCGATCCGTCCGTGCAGAGTCCCTTCCGCGGAAGGGGGGCCGTTGGAATTCAGCCCGCATCGGCACAGCCATTCATTGAAACCGGCCAGCCAGCCGATCCCGCCCCGATCGAGGGCATTCACGTAAACCGGGTTGACCGGCAATTCGACCGGCGACTTCCAGCCCCGCTCCAGCCCGTCGCACGTGCCGCGCCACAGTCCCATCCCCCGCGTCGGCAGGATCGAAACCGACAGACGTCCATTGTTCAAATCGACGACGTCGACTCCGTCCGACAGCCCGCCGCGAAGCGTGTACTTATTCACCGACCAGCCGTCCGCCCCGGCGAGCTTCAACCCCGGCCCGGCTGCGACCGAAAAGTTCTCTTGCCAGGATCGCTTCAAGACGTCGGTCAGAACCCAGTGACGGGAGGACGGAGGCATGCAGTTGATTCCGTGGGCGAAATCGAATTCGGGACAGAAGATTTCAGGCGCGTTTCACGCCCCATCTTTCCGCCGACTTCACCCATCGTCAACTGGCAGCGCAAAAGTGCCCCGGCCGCCTCGGAGCGGCCGGGGCACTACGCTCGCACGATGCCTTGCTACTTCGCCACGTCGCCCCAGATGTACCAGTTGGGGTAGATGTAGACCCAGTAGCCTTTCGGGAGGTTGCTCTGGCCGGAATAAGTGGTCCCCTCCCAGCGGCCGAAGTCGTGGGTGGCGCTGTACGTCGACATGTCGGCAGGCGCTTCCACGATCCGCAGCAGGTTTTTGTACTTGCCGTCGACGCTCGCCAGCGCCTCGCGCTGTTCGCGGGTCATTCGGCCGAGGAGTTCCACGGCCCCGGCATCGCTTCGCCGGGCTGCGATCTCTTTCGTGTGCTTCACGAGATCGATGAAATCCTGTCGGCGGCCTGTCGGATCTTCGCCTTTCGCGGCGGTCGCCAGCTCGAGGACCATGTCGAGGCTGGCCTGGCCACGGTACTGCGAATCGCGCAGCAGCAGCCCGAACGCCGCCACCGCCGCCGCCCAGTTGAAGTCGCGGGCGCTTCCCGTTTCGCCGAGCCGCGCCAACAACGTCTGCCCCTGCGAGACCTGCTCAGCCGTTCCGCGGAACAGAAGCCGGCGATTGGCCTTGTCGGCTTCGATGACCGGGGCCTCCTTTTTGTCCTGTTCAAACAACTCCCGCAACTTGTCCGCCGCCGGGGCCGCGTCCAGACGATTGAGCTGAACCGAGTAGAAGGCAACCGGATTCCGACCGTCTGCGACCGTAGCGATATTGGCCGGGCTGGAGACCGGATATTCGACGAGGGTGCTCGCATCGGCTTCAGGCAGCTTGTACCGCAATTTGACGGTGAGCAGCTCCTGGGCCAGCGCCCCCTCCTGTGGCACGACCGCCTTGCGGTACCGCAGCGCGTCTCCCAGGATCGGTTTCGGCGCTTCGCCCGCAGGCACCACTTCGTAGAGTGCCGTCACGGAGTGCCCGGCACCGACGTCACCCGCGTCTTTCTGGTCGTTGTTGAAATCAGCCGCGGGCATGACCCGGTTCTCGTAACCAATCAGCCGGTACGAGTTCACCTGGTTCGGATTGAACTCGACCTGCAGCTTCACGTCCTTGGCGATTGTGACCAGCGTGCCGACGAGGTCGTCGACGAAGACCTTCTGGGCTTCTTTCTGTCCGTCGATATACGCGTACTGACCGTTCCCCTTGTCGGCCAGCTTTTCGAGCTTGCCGTCTTTCAGGTTTCCCATGCCGAATCCCAGCACGCTGAAGAACACCTTGGTGCGCGACCGCTCCTGGATGAGCTGCACGAGCTGTTCGTCGCTCGTGACGCCGACGTTGAAGTCACCGTCGGTGCAGAGAATCACGCGATTCGTGCCCCCCGGGATGAAGTGGTCGATCGCCGCGCGGTAGGCAAGCTGAATACCTTCTGCGCCGTTCGTCGAACCTGCCGCCTGGAGCGAATCAATGACCGCCCGGATTTCCGGCTTGCGGCCGCCGTCGGTCGATTCGAGGCGTTGTACGGCCGTATCCGAATACGTAACGATCGCGACGCGATCGGCTTCGGTGATCTGGTTCGTGAGCAGGTTCAGCCCCATTTTGACGAGCGGCAGCTTTTCCTCGGACTGCATCGAGCCCGATACGTCGACGAGGAACACCAGATTGCTGGGGGGCCGCTTGTCGCGGGGAATCTCTCTGCCCTTGAGGCCGATCCGCACGAGCTTGTTGCCCGGGTTCCAGGGGCAGTTGGCTGCGTCGACCGACACCGAAAACGGCTGCTCGGCGGCCGGCTGCGGATAGTCGTACGAGAAATAGTTGACCAGCTCTTCGATCCGCACGGCATCGCGCGGCGGAAGCTGGTGGTTCGTCAGGAACCGCCGGACGTTGGCGTATGAGGCCGTATCGACGTCGGCGCCGAATGTTGAGAGCGGATCTTCGTAGGCCGAGAGGAACGAGTTCTCGACGAGTGGAGCGTAGGCTTCGGCGCCGAGTCCTTCGGAATGTTCCCTGAACAGTATCGAATCCTGTACCCCAAGCGACATGCCGAATCCGTCAGACGCGCCCCCCTGCAGTCGACTCAGTCCAGATTCGAATGTTTGTCCGTTGCCAAACGGGGGCAATGGCTGACCGAATGTATTCGAGAGGCCCTTGTTGATTTTCTTGCCGGCTTCTTTGTCGCGAGCATCAGGCGCACCCTCGCGCAATTTGTTGTAATACTCCTCGTTCGAAAGGCGATCCTTTGCGAAAAGCATCAGGTCGCCAGCCCCCTTACCTTCGCCGCGTTTCGCATCGTCGTCGGCAAGCTGCTTGTGGCGCAATTCAGGCAACTGTTTGCCGGACGCGTCACGACCGTCACCGCGATTCTCCCCGGCCAACGCGCGCTTGACTGAGGGCTGACCTTCAGCCTGACCGGCAGCCTCACCGCCAGACTTGGATTCGGCGTAACGACGTGATCGTGATGCCGGTAGCGGACTGCTGGTGACCGGAGCCGAGTCGCTTGCACGCGAGGCGGAACGCGGCTTGGTTTCGGCGATCGGGTTTCGAATCGCCGGCTTTTCGGGCTGGGCGCCGTCGCCCGACTGCGGCATTGCCAAGCCGCGCCCACGTTCTGATTTGGAAAGCGTGGAGCTGACTTTCTGGCCGTCGCGGCTGTAATCGACCTCTCCTCCTTCGCCATCCGCCGGTTTCCCGGCTGCGCCGGACGCATTCCCTTTGTAATTCACCCCGGAGGTGCGGCCGCCAATACCACCGCCCATGCCGCCCCCGCCGCCCCCACCATACCCGCCTGCCTTTGCGCGGCTGGGCTGATCCTTCAATTTCAGCCCTCTCGCGCCACCGGGCCGTGCATATTCGTCCGCGGGAGCGTTTCCAAATCGTTCGTGCAGTTGTTCAGGCCGTGAGGAGGCAGACTGAGCCGCGTCTTGGGACAAACTCGTCCCAAGACTTTCCATTTCTTCGGTTGGATTCGCTTGCCACGCCACGTCGGCGTCGAACGCGTCCGGCGGCGAGAAACCAAACGGGGAATGGCGCGGAGTCGTCGAATTATCGGCGATCAGCGTGAGCCTGCCCGAGCGCGGCGGTGTCATGAGCAGTACCATGATGGCAACCAGTGCAGCCACTGCCGCGAACGCGGCGATGCGCCTCACGCGAGGCGAGTGCTGCGATTGGAACTGGGCCACCGAATGGTAGCGCGTCGCCAGGGCGGCGACCCGCTGTTCGGATACGGCACCGTTCGTGCTCGCTGCTTCCTGCGGCCTGGCCCCGGCATCCAGAATCGCCGCACGCTGCGTCGCCGTCAGCGCCGGCGCCGGCTCGTGTTTCAATTCGGCCGTCAGCAACCCGGCCAGCTCGCGGATTTCTTTCACGGCGCTCCGCGCGTCGGCAGACTCGGCGAGCAGCCGTTCGACCTCCTGCTGTTCGGTCGGATCGAGCTCGCCGAGGGCATACGCCGTCAAGCGCGGGTCGTCGGATGGAATCGAATGCTGAGACATGATTGACTCTCCGTTACTCAATTGACTGCCGCTATGTTGTGCTGGGACATAATTTCGTGCGGATCGTTTTGAGACCCGTATGCAATAACACGCCGACGTGCGAAACCGTGAGGCCCGTCACGCGGCTGATCTCGCGGTAGCTCAAGCCCCCCTGAAACTTCAAACGGATCACTTCCTGCTGGTTCGCCGGCAGCCGGTCGACCAGGTCGAGCACCTGGGCAGCCGAGTCGCGGCGTTCGGCCAGCGCCCCCGGGCAGGGGTCGGCGCTTTCATGGATTGCCCAGGATTCTTCGGCGAGCGTGTGCATCCGTTGCTCCTTGCGTCTGACGTCCACCGCGTGGTTTCGGCAGACGGTATACAGCCATTCCACGAGGTGCCCGTCAAGCTGGGCCCGATCCTGCCGCCAGAGCTTCAGAAACGTCTCCTGAACGACGTCCCGGGCCTGTTCCTGGTCGCCGACGATCCGCTGCGCGTACCGCAACAGGTCCCCCTCGTAACGCAGGAGGATCTCCCACATCCACTCGGACGCGACTGCCTGACCGTTATTCATCCGGGCCTTTATCCGTAAGTCGGCACCCGCTGAATTAGACGCACGACGGCCGCGAGATATTATCGAGAATCTGACCGGAAAAAAGAAAATTCCGGGAACTATTTAAGCCCCTCGCTCCCACGCTCTGCGTGGGAACGCCCGTCGCGACGCTCTGCGTCGCGTTTGACGAGCTCGGTGCATCGCGTGCGGGTTTCCCGGTATCATCTGGGCATGGCCATAGCCCTCGCCTTCACTGGAGCAGCTTTCGCAGCCTTCTGCCTCTGGCTGGCCGTGCGGATCATCAACCGACGCGAGCGCTGGGCGAAGTGGACGTTGGCGGCCACGATTGTCGGGCTGCCGTTGATATACGTATTGAGCTTCGGGCCGGCGTGTTGGCTAAATGAACGAACGAGTAAGGAATTCATTTTGACAACCGGAGATCCAGACCCCGGATCATTCTGGGAGCGCGGCATTGGCGACGATGTTTTTCTCACCGTCTATAGGCCCTTCTTCGAATTTGCCGATGGGCGCCCCGGATGGCGCAGGACTTTATGTCGCTGGTATGCAGAAGTCGGCACTCGGAGTGCGCGGCTGAACGTTCGGGGAAACGGCAAATTTGACTGGTACCGGCGCGACTTTCCTCCGAGCATGATTGTGGACGAGACCGGCACTTACGTCGATAATCCCGCGCGCCATCCCGCCTCGAATCCAGGCGTCCCGTCTGAATCAAACTGAACCACTACCGAATTTACGGCGGTACAGCAGTGCGCGCAACTATGCAGGCGTCGCGGGATTGCTGCCGGTGACGACAGATTGGAGGTAGGGGCTGCAGTGTTTCCGGACGCGACGCAGAGCGTCGGGACGCGCGTTCCCACGCGGAGCGTGGGAACGAGGCGCGTTGCGCAAACCGTCACTCGTACTTCGGGACGGTGGGCTCCGGGACCTCGTTCAGCAGCCGCTCGATGATGTCTTCGGGCTTGAGCCCCTCGGCCTGCGCCTGAAAGTTCGTCGAAATGCGATGCCGCAGTACGGGGATCGCCACGCGCCGGATATCGGCGACCGAGATGCTGGGGCGGGCGTCCATGGCGGCCATGGCCTTGGCGCCGGCGATCAGGTATTGCCCCGCGCGGGGCCCGCCACCCCAGTCGACCAGCTCTTTGACGAATTTCGGCGCCGAGCTGTCCCCTGGCCGAGTGGAACGCACGAGCCGAGCAACGTAATTTATCGTCAGCGGCGCCGCCTGCACGAGGTTGATCTGCTTCTGCAGATATTGAATCGCCTTGGACGAGAGGACCTTGCGGGTCTCGGGTTTCTCCATCGAGCTTGTGCTGCTGAGGATGAGTTCTTCTTCGTCGAGCGAAGGGTAGTCGACCTTGATGTTGAACATGAAGCGGTCGAGCTGCGCCTCGGGGAGGGGATACGTCCCTTCCTGCTCGATCGGATTTTGCGTGGCGATCACGAAGAACGGATCGGGCAAGGTATAGGTCGTCTGGCCGATCGTGACTTCCCGTTCCTGCATGGCCTGCAACAGGGCCGCCTGCGTCTTGGGAGGCGTGCGGTTGATTTCGTCCGCCAGCAGAATGTTGGTGAACACCGGCCCTTCGACGAACCGGAAATTCCGCTGTCCGCTTTCGGTCTCGTCGAGCACCGTTGTGCCTGTAATGTCCGAGGGCATCAGGTCGGGCGTGAACTGGATGCGCTTGAACTTGACGTCGAGAATGCGGGCGATCGTGCTCACCAGCAGCGTCTTGGCCAGGCCTGGCACCCCCACCAGCAGGCAGTGGCCGCCGGTGAAAATCGCCGCGAGAATCTGCTCGATCACGGCGTCCTGCCCGATGATGACCTTGTGCAGTTCCTCGGTCATCAGGTCGCGATGCTTGCGGAATTTATCGAGAAATTCGTCGAAATCGCGTTGTTCGGCGGCCAAGATGTCTCGTTTCGGCAAAAAGAGGTGACAGAACCGCGGCGAAGAATCCGAATTCTAAAGAGGTGCATCGCGTTGTGAAAGTCCCCGCGTGGCCAGCGCAATTGAAACTCGCAGCACGAATATGGCAGCCCGACGCGTCAGCGAGGGAGTGCGATGCCGCAACCTACACCTCAACGAACGCGGCTTGCAGTCGCATCAAACTCGACTTATATTGGCGTCAGGACAACAGGTTTTCGCAGAAATCCGATATTCATCGTATGACTTTCACTGTCGGCAGGCCGAACGCAATCCCGCAGCATCCGCGGTTGTCCCGCCGGTGCGCGCTGCAGGCCGGAGCGCTGGGGCTGGTCGGCCTGGGCATTAATCATCTCGAAGCGCTCCGCGCTGCGCCCGTTGCCGGTGCGAAGCCGTCCGGTCCTGCCGGTGGCAAGGCGCGCTCGGTCATCTATATCTTTCTCTCGGGGGGCCTCGCGCAGCACGACAGCTTCGATATGAAGCCCGAAGCGCCGGCCGAAATCCGGGGCGAGTTCCAGCCGATCGCAACGAACACGCCGGGCCTGTCGATCTGCGAACATCTTCCGCGCCTGGCGCAGCGCAGCCACCTGTGGGCCGTGTGCCGATCGCTGTCGCATCCGTCGAACGATCACTCGGCCGGGCATCACATCATGCTCACCGGGCGCACGATGATTCCGCCCGGATTCAATCCCAGCGTCCCCATGCCGAGCGACTGGCCTTCGCTGCCGTCAATCGTCGGCGGCGTGACACAGCCTCGAAACAACTTGCCGCCGGCGGTGGTGCTGCCGGAAAAACTGATCCACTATTCGCGGCGGGTGATCCCGGGACAATTCGGCGGCGAGATGGGGGCCAAACACGATCCGTGGTTCATCGAGTCGTCTCCGTACAATTCGCTCGGTTACGGCGCATACCCCGAATACGAGTTCGACCACCAGGAGCGGCCGAACATGCCGCGCCGCACGGCGTTTCAGGCCCCGGACCTGACGCTCCCCGAAGGCTTCGGCGGCGCGCGGCTGGTGAACCGCCTGCAACTTCTGGGAAACATCGACCGGCAACGCGCCGATCTCGAACGGTTCGCGACGATCGAACAATTCGACCGCACCCGGCAGGGGGCGATTTCGCTGCTCACCGACAGGCGCATCCGCGAAGCGATCGACGTCACGGCCACCGCGCCCGAGGTGCAGGAGCGGTACGGCAAGAACTCGTTCGGATGGTCGCTGCTCATGGCGCGGCGGCTCGTCGAAGCCGGCGTCAACCTGGTGCAGGTCAATCTCGGCAACAACGAAACGTGGGACACGCACGGCGAAGCGTTTCCGCATCTAAAGGACCTGCTCTTTCCGCCGACCGACAAGGCGCTCTCGGCGCTGCTCGACGATCTGAACGAGAGCGGCCTGCTCGACTCGACGCTGATCGTGATGGCGGGCGAATTCGGCCGGACTCCCAAGGTGACGCACCTGCCGCAGCACTACAAACTGCCCGGCCGCGACCACTGGGGACCCGTGCAGTCGGTGTTCTTCGCGGGGGGCGGGGTCCGCGGCGGCACGGTTGTGGGTTCGTCCGATAAGATCGGCGCCTTCCCGGCGACGCACCGGCAGACCCCCGAGAACATGGCCGCGACGATGTACCACTCGCTCGGCCTTCCCGACACAGTCGCCTGGCACGACGAGCTCAATCGCCCGCACCACCTCTACTACGGCGAGCCGATTCTGGGCCTTCTGTAGGACAGGCTTTCCAGCCTGACAGCAATGTGGTGCCACTTTCACGTGGTGATTTGAACGATTCCATGGGCAAAGCGCCGTCAGGCTGCTGGAAAGCCTGACCTATCTATTGCGCAACTGGCACAGGTCTCGGTGAAGCGACTGCATCAAATCATCCTGATCGCATCGACCCTGCTCGGTTCGTGGCTCGGGATGCAGGCGGTGCACGAATCGGGGCATGTCACCGGTGCGCGGTTGACAGGCGGGCGCGTGGCTCGCGTGGTCCTGCATCCGTTGACAATCTCGCGGACAGACCTCGCCGACAATCCTCATCCGCTGTTCGTCGTCTGGTCCGGGCCGATTCTTGGCTGCATCGTGCCGCTGGTGATCTGGGGCGCGGTAGCGGCCGCGCGGCTGTCGTGGGCGTTTGTGCTGCGGTTCTTCGCCGGGTTCTGCCTGATTGCCAATGGCCTGTATATCGGCCTGGGTTCGTTCAGTCGCGTTGGAGATTGTGGCGAGATGCTCAGCCACGGTTCACAGGCGTGGCAACTCTGGCTGTTTGGATTGCTGACGATACCGGCTGGGATGTGGCTGTGGTACGGCCAGGGAAAACACTTCGGCCTGGGCGACGCGAAAGGCGCCGTTAATCCGCGAATTGCCTATGGATGCCTCGTCGCGTTTGCCGCATTGGCCAGTATCGGATTCATCATTGGCGGAGAGTGACGACCTATTTCACGACGCGCTCGGGAATGTTATCCTGACGATCGATGTGAGGCCCTAATTCTGGAGACGGCGACGATGGGCAATGCCGGCGGCGGTCGATGGACTCACGCGCACGTGTCGCGGCGGTGTGCCATCCAGGCAGGCGCCGTCGGACTGCTCGGCTTGGGGATGAACCACGTCGCCGGGCTGAGGTCGTTGGGCGGCGAAGAGACGTCGCAGAATTCGAAGTCGCACCGCGCCGTCATTTATATCTTCCTTTCAGGCGGCCTCGCGCAGCACGAGAGCTTCGACCCGAAGCCTGACGCGCCGGATACAATCCGAGGCGAGTTTTCCCCCATTGCGACGCGCACGGCTGGCATTCACATCTGCGAACACCTGCCACTGCTCGCTGCGCAAAGCGATAAATGGGCGCTGGTCCGATCGCTGACGCATCCGTACAACGACCACTCGCACGGTCATCACGTAATGCTCACCGGGCGAACCGAGAAACCGCTTGGATTCAACGCAAACCGACCGACGCCGTTTGATTTTCCCTCGCTGGCTTCGGTGGTGACGGGTGTCGTTCCGGCGCAAAACAATCTCCCACCCGCCGCGGTGCTTCCGGAAAAACTGATCCACGTCACAGGCCGGACGATTCCCGGCCAGTTCGCCGGGATGATGGGTTGGAAGCACGATCCGTGGTTCATCGAAGCGAGCCGCTTCCGTGACTCGACATACATTCATGGCGCATTTCCCGAGTACGGCTTTCAGCGCTGGGAAGGAGCCGTCACGCCACCGGGCTACGTGTTCGAAGCGCCCCGCTTCGAGCTGCCGCACGATGTGCTGCACGATCGATTTTCCAGCCGGCTGGAACTTGTGCGCTCGATCGATCGCCAGCGGCGGCAGCTCGACGATCTGGCCAGCGTGCGCGAATTCGACCGCCTGCAGCAATCGGCCATTTCGCTGCTGGCCCAGGGGGGCGCCCACCGGGCTCTCGACGTTCACACGGCCCCCGATGCTCTGCAGGACCGCTACGGCCGAAATTCATTCGGCTGGTCGCTGTTGATGGCACGGCAACTGGTCGAGGCGGGAGTGAGCCTGGTGCAGGTGAATCTGGGCAACAACGAATCGTGGGACACGCACGAAGCAGCGTTTCGCAACCTCAAGAATTTCCTGCTGCCGCCGACCGACCGGGCCCTCTCGGCCCTGATCGACGACCTCGATGAGCGCGGCCTGCTCGACGACGTGCTGATCGTCATGGCCGGTGAATTCGGAAGGACTCCGAAAGTCTCCACGTTCGACGGCGCCAAATCGAAACTCCCCGGGCGCGACCACTGGGGCGCCGTGCAGACGGTCTTCTTCGCAGGTGGAGGGGTGAAAGGCGGAACAGTGATCGGGTCTTCCGATCGGAACGGAGCATATCCCAGCTCTGACCCGCAGACGCCCGAGAACATGGCGGCCACGATCTACCAGTCGCTCGGCCTGCCGCAAACGATCGTCTGGAAAGACCACCTGCAGCGCCCGCATCACGTCTATCACGGCGACCCCATCGCCGGCTTGCTGTAGGTCAGGCTTTCCAGCCTGACAGCGCTGCGCCATGCCAATCTCGTCAGGTCGAAGGCCAATGAAAACGACACCGCATGACGCGCGCGGAGGCCAGTCGCATGGCCTGCAAGTTTCCCTCTGAATGCGCATCCGCACTGCTGTCAGGCTGGAAAGCCAGCCGTTTGAACGTGACGTTTGGGACCGAGGATTAATTTGGTATTCATTGCGCCTGTTGGAGTTAAGGAAAACTTCACAGGAGGATGCCAGGATGGTCTTCGCCGAGG
>JACQFH010000026.1 GCA_016200145.1 Planctomycetia bacterium
ACATTGCCGTCGACGTTTCGGCAGAGCCTGCCGCAATCCACCGACTGGCCCTCGATTGCCGCGGTCGCCGGATATTCGACGCCACGCCGCAACGATCTCCCCTCGAGCGTCGTGCTGCCTGAAAAAATCGTCCATTCCAACGCCGGGACCTACCCGGGACAATTCGCCGGCCTGCTGGGCGCCCGCCATGAGCCGTGGTTCATTGAAGCCACCGACAAGCCGCACGCCTACCACGCGTATTCGGGAGCGTTTCCGAAATACCTGTTCAATCTTCACAAAGGGGAGCCGGCCGACAAAGACAGTTGGCGGTTTGAGGTCCCCAACCTGACGCTCCCGGAGGGCGTGCTCGGCCCGCGTTTCCGCAATCGGCTCGACCTGCTCGACGTGGTCGAGCAGCAGCGGCGGCAGCTTGACGCGAGCGGCAACCGGGGAGGCTACGACCGCGTGCGGCAGAGCGTGCTGTCGCTGATGGTCGATCCCAAAGTCCGCGCCGCCTTCGACGTCCGCCAGGCAGAGCCGCGATTGCTCGATCGGTACGGCGACAATTCGTTCGGCTGGTCGCTGCTGATGGCCCGCCGCCTGGTGGAGCTGGGAGTGAACATGGTGCAGGTCAACCTCGGCAATTTTGGAAGCTGGGACCTGCACGGAAACAATTTTCCACTGCTCAAGGACTATCTGTTCCCGCCGACCGACCGGGCCGTTTCCGGCCTGCTCGACGATCTGGAAGAATGCGGTTTGCTCGCCAGCACGCTGGTGGTGATGGCGGGCGAATTCGGCCGCACGCCGCAGATCACGCATATCGCACCCGAGATTTACAAACGGCCGGGGCGCGACCACTGGGCGCCCTGCCAGTCGGTCTGGTTCGCCGGTGGCGGTGTGCAGGGAGGGACCGTGATCGGGTCATCCGACAGGAACGGCGCCTACCCGGCGTCCGACCCGCAGACCCCAGAAAACTTCGCGGCCACGATTTACCAGGCGCTGGGGATTCCTTCCACGGCGGTCTGGTACGATGTCGCCGGTCGGCCGAATCACGTTTACGAAGCTCAGCCGATTCGCCGGCTGTTCGGGTAGCAGTCTGAACATCGCAATGCGACAGGCTCGGGTGGCCGGGGCTGGACCAACGGGAAGCCCCGGTGAATGGCGTGAGCAGGTGACTTTCATCGATGGACCGGCATCAGACGGCTTTTTCGGGAGCACACGAATGAAGCTAGGCTTAATCAACTCGGCGTGGGCCCAGGCGGGGCGCGATACGGCGTGGGGAATTCAGAAGACCAAGGAATTGGGGTTCGACACGATCGACATCTTCACCGACCCGCTCGACATCGACGTGCGCGAACGCCGCCGGATCAAGCGGGAATGCGACCGGCTCGGGCTTCCGATCGTATCGATCGCCTGTGTGGCGGTGGGACTGGTCGATTTCAACCCCAGCGTGCAGCGGTTCAGTGTCGACCGGGTGAAGGCGTATCTCGATCTGGCTTATGAATACGAGGCCCGCAACGTGCTGCTGGTGCTCGGGGAGTACATCTGGAACCAGGAAGTGATCCCCCCGGCCGAACAATGGCAGACGGCCGTGAAGAACTGCAAGATCCTGGCTGACTACGCCGGGACTCTGGGAGTCCAGATCGCGCTCGAGCTTGAGCCTTTCGCGCTGTCGCTGCTCAACAATGTCGACACGATGGTGAGGTTCATCGACGACGTGGCGCACCCGGCTCTGAAGGCCAACATCGATGTTTCGCACCTGTGTCTGTCGAAAGTCCGACCCGAAGAGCTGCGCAGGTTGAAAGGCAAGGCGATTCACGTCCACATTTCTGACTGCGATGGAAAGAAGCATGGCGACCTGCCACCAGGCCGCGGCGTCGTCGAGTTCGGGCCTTACCTGAAGGAAATCAAGGCCCTCGAGATCGACGGCGCCATCTCCATCGAACTGGAGTATTCGCCCGAGCCATCCAAGATCGAGGCGTGGGTCGGCGAGGCGTATCGCGAGACGGCGCGACTGATGCGCGACGTGGGCTTGCGCGCCTGAGACTCACAGAGATGCGGGCGGCGTTGGTTCAATGGTTCACGTCGGTGCCTGCTCGAACGTCTTCGAAATGAAAATGAGAAATCGACATCAGTGCCGACCTGGCAGTCTCGCCCTTGCAGTCGTCTGGACTGTTTGTTCGCTGTCGTGCTCAGAATCGCCGTCGACACCCGCACAGAAATCTCAGGTCCGGCCCTTGGAAACTCAGGATACCTCGGTCTCCATTGACTTGCAGATGAAAGCTGAAATCACGTGCGAGTTCGCCATCTACTACGTTCCTGAGCCGGCTGCCGATCCGCTCGCCGAATTACGGAAACTGTTGGGTGACGAATCCTCGGATTTCCAGCTCGTTCCAGAACCCCCGAAGGAAATCGAATTCCCGTATGTGGCGGCCAGGATCGAAAACGATCCAAAGTCGCACTATGCTCCCCCGGACGAGCGCTCGCTTCAGTACTTCGGCCGGGGATTGGCACGGGAGCAGGCAGCCGGATTGCAAGACTCAAAAGTCGTGCTGATCCTTGAGTTCGGATTCCCGAAAGAACGTGTCTGGAATTGGCTGCGTGCAGCCGGGTCGATCACGCATTCACTTACCAAGGCAACAGGCGGGTTGATCTGGGACGAGGCGACTCGAGAAGTGTTTTCGCCAGACGCCTGGGAAGAAAAACGACTCCATGACTGGGTAGAAGAAGTCCCCGATATCACTCAACAGATCGTCATTCATGCGTATCGCGATGAAGAGCACGTCAGGGCGATTACGCTGGGAATGGCGAAATGCGGTCTCGCCGACATTGTGATCGAAGGCTTTCCCTGGTCACTCAATCGCAATATGGGCCACATTATCAATCTCTTTGCCCAGTCGATTGCTGAAGGTGCGACGTGCAAAGTGCCGGGCGACTTTGACCTGAATTTCAGGGCGATCAGAAACTCACAAGTCCGAGACCCGCAAGTGACGACTTTGATGCCGAACGCAACCGGCGTGGCCCTGCTGTATCTTCAAAACGGGATCCGGCAGGACGGAGATCCCGATAACAGGCTCGTCGAGATTACGTTTCAGCGGGGATTGGGACCCGACATTCACGCGAAACAGGATCACGTGCTCAGTGCGGCGTTTGGATTTCGTGACTCGGTGACCAATGTCAAACATGACGAAGCGATCGAAGCCGCCAGTCGCGCAGCCAGACGCAAGCTGCCGGAGCTTCGAGCAACGTTCGAAATGGGGCTTGCACCAGGCGAATTCATTCTGGTCAAAGCCCCGTTCAGGACCGCGGACAAAGGACGCGAATTCATGTGGGTCGAAATCTCTTCCTGGAAGGGCAGCAAGATCACAGGACTGTTGCAGAATCAACCAAGAAATGTTCCGGACCTTCACGCGGGACAAGTCGTCGAGGTCTCAGAGGCTGACGTCTTTGATTATATCCGCAGGAGAGCTGACGGGACGTCGGAAGGGAATGAGACCGGGAAACTGATGGAGAAGCGGACACAATAGGGGCGTCCAATGCCAGGCCAATGGCTGTGTTTAGCCACGGATGAAACCAACCTGGCCTTCTGCCGGAAGCAAAGCAATTTTGACCGCGGATGACGCGGATACGCGAGGATAAACAGAAACTGGGTGCACCAGCAAATCCGCGGCCATCCGCGTGATCCGCGGTTCCCTGTTTGTCCCGCCTCTGGAATAACCCACGGATGGAGTGGCAATCCCACGGATAATTCCTGCAGAAGTCGTCGCCGG
>JACQFH010000421.1 GCA_016200145.1 Planctomycetia bacterium
CTCCGTTCGACCCACCCTACTTCTGCTTCGGGTCGAAGGACCAGGAGTCGCCCGTTCGTTATCCGAACTCATCGCCAGCACTTCGGCTTGACCGGATCGAAGATCTGCGTCTGCACGACTTCGAAGAGCGTGTATCTCCCGTCGCGCGACGTGGCGTAGACCGTCAGCTCGATCGTCGTCTTGGCCGAGGGCTTGGCCCCGTTGAGCAGGGCGTGCAGGTCCGCTTGCAGTTGCGGACTGAGATGCCACCTGACGTAGATCGACCCTCCGACGACTGTGGCCGTGGCTGTGACCGGATACGCCTTGGAGCCGATCTTGAGACTGAACTGCACGCCGCTAAAGAGCTTCGCGACCGACTGGCCGTCGAGCATCCCGCTCACGTGGCTGAACTTGAACGTGATGCTGCCGTCTTTCTCGATATTGATGACATGCTCGGTGCGAAGCACGGCATCGAGGGAGATCGTCGTGCTGCTGCCGGCGGTGATGCTGGCGGTCGTTGTCGCCGTGCTCGCTGCCAGCACATAATTGGCCGCGTTCGCGCCAGCGAGGCCCAGGCCATTGGCCGTCACCGTCCAGGTACCCACATCCTTGCTGGCGAAATTTGCCGGGCCGACCGTCAGGTGGGCGTCATCGCCGGCGACCACCCCCGCCAGCGCCGCACCGCTGATCGTGGCCGTCGTCGTGCCATCAAACACCTTGTTTTTGGCCGTGACGGAAGCTGAAATCGCCCTGGCGCTGATGACGATGCTCGCATCGCCCGCCGAATCGTTGTAGTTAGCGCCGCCGCTGAACGTCCAGTGGGCCGTGCCCCCCGGAACGTTCTTGAAGCTGGCCCCCAGGGTGAGCTGCCCGTTCAGGTTCACGCCGCCGGCGCCGGTTGCCGTACCGGTCGCGCCGTGAAAGGCTCCGTCGTACGTCCCGCTGTATCCGGTCACCGAGATGGCGGCATTGGCCTTCGCGATGCTGCTGTCCACCGTGCCACTGGCGTCGTTGTAGTTGCCGGATGCGTCGTGAAACGTCCAGCCGTCGCCAGTGTATGTGCCGGCGTTGGTGTGCGTCGTTCCGGCCAGCGAGAGGCCCGCGCTCAGGTTGATGCTGCCGACTCCGATGGCCGTTCCGATCGCGGTGTGCGAAGCCCCATCGTAAGTCACGCTGTAGCCGGTGACGCTGATCGTGGCATTGGCGCGGGCGATGCTGCTGCTGACCGTGCCGCTGGCGTCGTTGTAGTTGCCGGATGCGTCGTGGAACGTCCAGCCGTCGCCGGCGTATGTGCCGGCATTGAGGTGCGTCGTTCCGGCCAGCGCCAGGCCCGCGCTCAGGTCGATGCCGCCGACGCCGATGGCCGTGCCGGTTGCGGTGTGCAAAGCCCCGTCGTAAGTGACGCCGTAACCAGCGACCGAGATCGTGGCATTAGCTTGGGCAATGCTGTTGTCCACCGTGCCGCTGGCATCGTTGTAATTGCCGGAAGCATCGATAAACGTCCAGACGTCGCCCACATAGGTGCCGGCATGGGTGTGGGTCGTCCCGGCCAGCGCGAGGCCCGCACTGAGGTCGATGCCGCCGACCCCCGTGGCCGTGCCGGTCGCCGTGTGCGAAGTCCCGTCGTAGGTCACGCTGTAGCCGGTGACGTTGATCGCGGCGTTGGCCCGGGCGATGCTGTCGACCACGGTCCCGCTGGCATTGTTGTAGTTGCCGGTGGAATCAGTGAACGTCCAGCCGTCGTCGTTATAGATCCCGGCATTGATATGCGATGTACCGTCCAGCGTCAGGCCCGCGCTGAGATCGACACTCGCAACGCCCGTGGCCGTGCCGGTCGCCGTGTGCAAATTCCCATCATAAATGCCGCTGTAACCGATGATGGCGATTGCGGCATTGGCCTTGGCGATGCTGGCATCCACGATGCCACTGGCGTCGTTGTAATTGCCGGTCGCGTCATGGAATATCCAGGCGTCCGCGTAAGCGCCGGCGTTCGTGTGCGTCGTTCCGGTCAGCGTGAGGCCCGCGCTCAGGTCGACACCGCTGACTCCCGTGGCCGTGCCGGTCGCCGTGTGCGAAGTCCAGTCGTAGATCACGTTGTAACCGACGACGCTGATCGTGGCATTGGCCCTGGCAATGCTGTCGTTCACCGTTCCGCCGGCACTGTTGTAGTTGCCGTTGGCGTCCTGGAACGACCAGGAGTCGGCGTAGGATCCGGCATCGCGGTGCGTCGTTCCGATCAGCGTGAGCCCTGCGCTGAGGTCGACGCCGCCCGCTCCCGTGGCCGTGCCGGTTGCGGTGTGCCATTGGCCGTCATAAGTCACGCTGTATCCCGTGACGATAATCGTGGCATTGGCCCGGGCGATGCTGTCGCTCACCGTGCCGCTGGCGTCGGCATAATTTCCGGTTGCGTCGTGGAACGCCCACACGTCGGCAAAAGTGCCGGCGCCCGTGTGCGTCGTCGGCGTCAGCATCAGGTTGGCGCTGAGATCGATGCCGCCGAAGCCGGTCGCCGTCCCGATCGCGATGTGCGAATTCCCGTCGTACGTCACGCTGTAGCCGGTGACGTTGATCGCCGCGCTGGCCCTGGCGACCACCAGCGAGCCATCCGCCGTGCTGCTGAGGAAATACCCCGTGGCCGTATACACGGCGTGCAGGCTGTGAGTACCGGCGTTCAGGATACCGACGTCGAACGTAAAGCTGCCGAGATCGGCTGCGACAAGCGTGTGCGTTCCGACGGCCGTCGAGCTGCCATCGACGAACAGAGACAGGATGCCAGTGGCGTTGGACGGCGCCACCGTCACGGTGACGAGGCCGTTCTGTCCATACGTAACGCCCGGAGCGGAGACGGTCGCTGTCACCGGCGTGAACAACGGCACTTCGAACGCCCCGAGGTCAGCCGCGGCGCCGACGATGCGGTTGAAGCCGGCGCCGCGCTGGTCATAGGGCAACGGCAGGCCGGTGATTGGATCGACGGGCAGCGCGTTGCTGCCGGCGTCAATCGCCAGGCTGCCGGGAAGCAGGGCCATCGTCTGCGTCGGGCCGCCGTTGTTCGCCAGCGGGCCCAGCAGCGGATTCAGAAGACTGGCCGCCGTACCGACGAGATTGTGGTTCACGCCGTTGACGAGGCCCGAATTCGTCCCGTCACCGATGAGGTTATAGCTGCTGGCGGCCGCGGCGGCCGACCCGCCCCAATCGCGCGACGCCAGATTCACGGCGCTGACGGAATTCTGCGCCACGATCGTGCCCGACAACGTGATGGTTGAGAACGGGTTGTAAATGCCGCCCCCCAGCGACGAATAGTTCCGGGCGATCGTGCTGTCGACGACAGTCGCGATGTTCGAATTGATGAAGCCGCCGCCGCTGGATCCCGCGGAATTGCCGGTAATCGTGCAGTTGATGACCGTTGCGCGATTGTTACTGTAGAACCCGCCGCCGCTGCCGCCGGCGGTGTTGTTGGCGAGCGTGCTGGACTGCAGCGTGACGGTGGCGAGGTTGTAGAATCCTCCGCCGTTGGAGGTCGCCGTGTTGCCGGTGAACGAGCTGCCGGTGACCGTGGAGGTGCCGCCGCTGAATAACCCCCCGCCGAACTGCGCCGAGTTGCCGGTGAACGTGCAGCCGGAAATGGTGACGACGTTGTTGTTGTAGATCGCGCCGCCGAACGTCCCGCCGGCGTTCGTGCTGAACACCACGTCCTGCACCGTCAGCTTGCCGTTGTTGTAGATGCCCCCGCCGCCCGTCTGGCCTCCGCCGAGACTGATCGAGCCCTTTCCGCCGGTGATCGTCAACCGGTCGATCGTGGCGGTCACGTTGCTGTCTACTACCAGCACCGTGCTCAAATTGCCGCCGCTGATGGAGATCTGGCCGGCGCCCAGCCCGTCGATCGTCGTCGCGCCCGACGTATCCGACAGCTCCAGGGGGGTGCCCCCCGCCAGGACGATCGTCGTCGGGATCGGCGTGTTCGGCGGAAAGACGCCCGCGTCGAACGAGATCGTGTCGGCCCCCTTGGTATTGTTGGCGGCATTGATGGCGTCGCGCAGAGTCACCGAGGTGTGGGCCGGATCGAGCTGCAGGGCCGTCACCGTGGGAGCGTAGTTCTGGCCCCCGGAGGTGCTGGTGACGACGATGCTCGACAAGAGCTGGCGGGATTCGAGAATCTCGACATCTGCCGCCACGACGAGCAGCTCAGACCTGCGCCAACGACGTCTGCCGGAGCGGGCCCGAGAGTAGAGATCCCGGGAAATCTGCTGAACGAATCGGCGAAATGGCAGGGAGACAACCATATTCAACCCTCTCACGCAACCGTATGCCGCGCAGACGGCGAGTGCCAACTCTCCGCGACGCAAATCGGTGGGCGCCCGCCGGATTCGAGTGGCGTCTGCCGGGACTGCCGAGTTTCGGTTTCCCGAACGCCACATGCGCACGCCAACTCAGCGTGGCAGGCACACTCCGTGTGCCGTCGCCTGTGCCTTGATGCACGCCACCACCGATTGATTTCGCGCAATCACGGCACACGGCGTGCGGTGAATGTCGTAGGGTGGACTTCAGTCCACGCGAGTCATTGCGTCGTTCTATCCTGGATGGCTCCTCGCCTGAGCGCTGGGCGCCGTGAATACCGACGACCTGGGCGAATCGGCGACCGAAGGGGTCAAGGAAATCGGCCGCGCAGCCAGGCAGAAAGCCATCGACGCAATCCGCCAGCAGCGCGCCGCGGACGGAGAATCCGAGTAGTTTTGACGGTCCGACGAACATCCGCCGACGCAATTTCGTAGAATCATCGGGATGGACGCGGCAAAGGGTTCCTTTTCTGATTCGTTTGGCCCGCCCCACCCGGATAATCTTTACCTCCGGCGTGCTATCGCAAAGGTAAATTCGCACAGCGAAGGTCTCTGGGATCATCTTGATCGTGTTTCGAGCCTTGATCCAGCCGTGGGCCGCGCCGTCTTGAGTCATTTCCTGGAACTGTACCAGCGCTTGGACGCTGGTTTGATGCGGACACTTGCCAGGCGGGCCATTGAAAACCCTTGCCCCGACATTCAGGAAGCCGGCCGGAGTTTCCTCGATTTGCCGACGTTGGCCGACTGACGCGGACGCCACAGAAAACGAGAAGGAGCCACGGATGAAACCCAGCGCGGCGTTGGGCCGGAACCAAAAAATCTTTGACCACGGATGACGATGAGGTCCACGAAACACACAAAAGACGAGCCGGGAGGACAGGAGAATTGGTTTTCTGCCTGCGGTTGCAGTTTGGCCAACGCAGGCCGGACGACGATTTTCCTGTCCCCAATATTCCTGTCTTCCCTGCTGTCATCCGTGGCTGATCTCCGGTCGTCGCGCAAATCAGTCGCGCACGGCTCAACCCGTGCGGGTCGCCCTGATCGTCCATAAGAAGGTATCGTCCCATCGGGCGTGGTAGACTACTGGCATGTCCACCGCCGACATGATCATTCCTGAATTCCGCCCCTTCTCGAATCATGAACATCAGCCAGAGCATTCATGACATTCTGAATCGCGATGAGGTCGTGGCCGACCTGTTTTACGACATTTTTCTCGATCGCCACGCGGAGGTCCGCCGGTTTTTCGTCGGCGTCGACATCCGGCAGCAGGCCGTCGTGCTGACCATGATGCTCTCGATCATCGAAGATTTCTATCGCCATTCCTACCCGGCGACCGCCCGCTACCTGCGGCTTCTCGGCCAGAGGCACAAAGCTCGAGGCATCCCCATAGAACTGTATCCCATTTTCAGTCAATGCCTGCTGGAAACGCTCAAGCGGTTTCACGGGCAGAAATGGAACGATCAGTTGAACGACGAATGGCAGAGCGGGATCGACAAAGCCAGCGCAGTCCTGCTGGAGGGCTATCAATCGGATCGCGCGAACCCTAGTGCACGTTCAGCAGGTTGTTGATCATCGAGATCGCGGCGGGGCCGACGAGCACGACGAAGATACCCGGGAAGATGAACAGCACCAGCGGGAAGATCAGCTTGACGGCCGTCTTCTGGGCGCGTTCTTCGGCCAGTTGCGACCGCTTCACGCGCATCGTGTCGGACTGCACCCGCAGCGCCTGGGCCACGCTCGACCCGAACCGGTCGGCCTGAATCAGGATCGCCGCCAGGGCCTTCAGGTCATCCACGCCCGAGCGCACGCCCAGGTCGTGCAGCACTTCGCGGCGGTTGCGGCCGACCTGCAACTGAAAGTTACACAGTGCGAACTCGCTGCACAGGTCGCGGGCCGTGTCCGCCAGTTCTTCGGAGACGCGCCGCATGCCGGCGTCGAGCCCCAGCCCCGCTTCGACGCACACGACCAAGAGGTCGAGCGCATCGGGAAGCGACAGGAAGATCCGGTCTTGCCGCGCTTTCTTGAGAAACGCCAGCACCAGGACCGGCAGGTAGAACCCCAGGCCGCCGCCGATGACCGCGGCGAACAGGCCGCTCTGCGTCATGCCCCAGTGCGCCAGTCCCAGGCTGGTGCCTCCGATCAGTCCGGCGATCAGCGACGCGAACTTGATCGCGAGGTACCATTCCGAAGCGTGCGGCGAGCTGAACCCCGCGTTCGCGAGCGACACTTTCAGCTTGCTCTGCTCCAGCTCGCTCTTGGGTTGCAGCGCCTTCGACAGTGCCGGCGCGGCCTTTTCCATCATCGAGGCGCCGACCCCGGCTTCGTGCCCTTCTTCGCCACCCTTGCGAAGCAGCGGATTGCGCAGCTCATCGAGCCGCTCGTCGGCCCGCGACTTGCGGCTGGAAAGGAAATTCATCAGGCCCCATGCGCCGCAGGCAAACGCGGCGAACACGGCCCAGGGAAGGAGTTGTGCGAAGTTCATGAAAGCAACTCACGTTTACGAATTTCGGAATTGGGATTTCGGATTTCGGATTTGAGTTTCGGCCGGACCTTTTCAAATCCGAAATCCGAAATCCCCTTTCACACCTTGATATTCACGATCTTTTTGATGCAGATGGCACCGAGTACCTGGAGCACCGTGGCCACCGCGATCATTTTGCGGCCCAGCGGGTCGGTGAACAGCAGCATGATGTAATCCGGGTTCAGGTGATACACGACGAAGAACAAGGCGATCGGCAAGGCCATCAGCACGATGCCGCTGATGCGGCCTTCCCCGGTGAGCGCCTGCACCTGGCCCAGGATCTTGAAGCGTTCGCGGATGATGTGGCTGATTTTGTCGAGGATTTCGGCCAGGTCGCCGCCGGTCTGCCGCTGAATGACCACCGACGTGACGAAGAACTTGAGGTCGAGGTTGGGCATCCGCTTGAGCATGTCGCGCAGGGCCTGGTCGATGGGAATGCCCAGGTTCTGCGATTCGTAGACGTTGCCGAACTCGGTGGCGATCGGCACCGGCATTTCCTGGACGACGACGTGCAGGCCCGAAGCCAGCGAGTGCCCCGACCGCAGCGCGCGGCCCACCAGCTCGAGCGCGTCGGGAAGCTGCTTGGCAAATTTCTTGAACCGCGACTTCCGACGCCACAAGAGCCACACGAAGGGCAGCGCCCCGAACACGATCGCCACCGGCGGATACAACGGGGCGGGTGAACGGGCGACGATCGCCCCCGCGACGCCGAACAGTGCGCAGCCGGCCGAAATTCCGAAAAATGTGTTGACGCTGATGGGCGAGTCGGCCTGGATGAACAGGTTGCGGATGTTGCCCATCCGCGACGCGACCCGGCCCGCCGCGATCTGTCCGCAGGCGCCCAGCCGGCTCAGCTTCGCCATGGGCGACCTGGCTGATACCCAGGACGAGGATTGTCTCACCCTCACGGTATGGACGCCGTCGGCCGGCGGCGCGCGTCGGCCGGTGCCCTTGCCGGTGCTCGTGTGGCTGCATGGCGGCGCCTATGTGAGCGGCGGCGGCGCGCTCGATTGGTATTCGGGCGCGCGGCTGGCGCGCGAAGGCGACCTCGTTGTCGTTGGCGTCAACTACCGGCTGGGCGCGCTGGGCTGGCTCCATCATCGCGACCTCTGCGCCGGAAATCTCGGCCTGCTCGACCAGCACGCCGCGCTCGAGTGGGTGAGGGACAACATTGCCGCGTTCGGCGGCGATCCCGGCAACGTCACGCTATGGGGCCAGTCGGCCGGGGCGCAGTCGATCGCCCTGCTGCTGATGCGCGCGTCCTCGCGCGGCCTGTTCCGGCGCGCGATCCTGCAGAGCGCTCCGCTCGGCGCCGCGCCGCGCTTGCCCGATGACGCCACCGCGGCCGCCGACGGCATGCTGGGCGAGCTCGGCATCGAGACGTCGCATGAGGCGCTGAAGCGCCTAGGGCAGGTTCCTGTCGTGGCGTTGCTGTCGGCCCAGGCGGCGGTCGCCCAGCGCATCGCCGCCAAGGCCGGGACCGGCGGCCGGGCCTTGCTGCCGTTCGGCCCGGTCGCCGACGGTGAGATCCTGCCGGCGAGCGCCGACTACGA
>JACQFH010000422.1 GCA_016200145.1 Planctomycetia bacterium
CTTCCCAGCAACAGGAGCACGAGGGCCGTGCTGGCGATGCGGCCGATCCAGCGGGCCCCGGCCGACTTGGTGCGCTGGGTGGCGGCCTTCGCCTTCCAGGAATTCTTGCGGGGGCTGGCCATCGCCATCCTCTCCAGATTGCAGACGAATCTCGACCGCGGCGCTGATCAACGTAGCTGGTGACACCCGTGATTTCAAGCAATTCCCGATCTTCCCCGCGCGCTCGCGCCCGATCGTATCGCGTTCGCTGCCAGTCACTTGCGAATGCCCCGGTTCTCGCATATCTTCGATCGGTTGACGCCCTGCGCGGCCGGAAACGGCGTGCGGACAAGAGCTGGGAACGTCGCGGGGCCGCCCGATCCGGGAGTCTGGTGCTGATGCAGAACCTGCCAGTTCATTGGAGCGAAGGGTTATTCCTGCGCCCGCAGCACTTTCAGGCAGCAGATCGGTACTGGAACGAACGGCTGCAATCCGCCGAACGCTGGGATCATGCCTACAACTATGGGCTGCATCGCATTCGTCTCAGTGCCGAGGCGATCACGAACTACCAGGTGGACGTCGCCGAGTGCGAAGCCCGCCTGCCCGACGGCACGCTCGTTTCGCGCGGCGCAGGTCAGGAACTGTCTCGCGTCAGCCTGAAAGCGGCCCTCGAAAAAGCGCCGCTGGTGACGGTGTACCTGGCCGTTCCCAACCTCAATCTCGGTCGGCCGAACGTGGGCCGCGCCGATTCTCCCGAGGCCACGCGGTATGTCGATGTGCCTGGCGAGGTCGCCGACGAAAGCGCCGGCGGCAGTCCCCAGTTGGTGGGGCTGCGCGACCTGAACGCGCGAATCCTGCTGTCGACGCAGGACACAGCCGGCTACGAGTGCCTGCCGATTGCGCGGGTCAAGCGTTCGGGCGACCGCGAGGCCGCGCCCCAGCTCGATCCGGATTACATCCCGCCGGTGCTGACGCTCGACACGTCGGAAGAGCTGAAGGCCATCGCACGGAGCATCTACGATCTGGTGGGCCAGCGCTGCGAAGTGATCGCCCGGCAGATCCAGAGCCGCAACATCACTCTGGCGGCGACGCAGCCCGGAGACCTCGAGCGGATCCTGCTGTTGTGGGTGCTCAACGAGGCGACGGCGACGCTGGCGTGCGAGATGTTCGCCCGCGGCGTGCATCCCTTTCCCGCGTACCTGGAACTGTGCCGGATCATCGGCAGGCTGTCGATCTTCGGACCGTCGCGCCAGGTGGGGACGATCGAGAAATACGATCACGACGACCTGGCCCGCATCTACAAGTGGGCGCGGCGCGAGATCGAGGCGCTGATCAACGCGGTTGGCAATTACGAGTTCGAGATGGAAAAGTTCGTGGGGGCCGCGTCGGGCATGCCGATCATGCACGTCGAGCTCAAGCCTCGCTGGCTGGAAAACCACTGGGACTGGTACGTGGGGGTCGCCTCACGCGACCTGTCGAAGGCGGATTGCCAGCGGCTGGTCTCGCATGATTTTCTGGACTGGAAGATCGGCAGCCGGAGCAGCGTCGCCGACCTGTACACGTCGCGCATTCCGGGCCTCAAGCTGGCGCTGGCCACAGAGATTCCGGCGGCCCTGCCCCGCGACGGGTCGTGGATTTTGTACAAGGTCAGCCGCGACCCGCTGCCCGCCTGGCAGGACGTGGCCACCAGCCAGACGCTGGCCATGCGGCTCTCGAAAGTTCTGATTTCCAACCTGCCGGAGCTGCAGGGAAATACGCAATTGAAGATCGACGCTTCCGGCAAGAAGGGCTCGCTGGAGTTCGCCCTGTTCGCCGTTCCGCAGCCGACGAATCCCGCTCGCAAATGACACCCAAATTCTCACGCGCCGTCGACGAGGTGTTCGTCTACGTGATCGGTCTCTTGACGCGGATCGAGCAGAACGAAGACCTCAATCCCGGTCACGAGAAGACGCAGATCCGCGGCCTGCTCGACCGGGCCGAAGCCAAGGTCGAATCGCGCGACGAATGGCGCCTGGCGAAATACGGCCTCGTGGCCTGGATCGACGAAGCGCTGACGCAGGCCGAATGGAAGGCCCGCGAGTGGTGGCAGGAGCGCTCGCTCGAACAAGACTACTTTCGCACGGGGGACGCGGGGATCCAGTTCTTCGTGCGGGCCCGCGAGGCCCAGGAGTGCACCAACAAAGACGCGCTCGAGGTGTTCTATGTCTGCGTGATGCTTGGGTTTAGAGGCGTCTACGGCGCCCGCGGCGGCGCCGAGCAGGCCGAACAGTACAACCTCGACCCGAGCCTCGACGCCTGGATCGAACGGACGGCGATCGCCATCAAGCTGCGGCAGGGGCGGCCCCCCATCTCGGGGATTCCGCAGGTCGCCGTGGGCGCGCCGCCCCTCGAGGCGCGGTTTCAGTTTCTGGGCATGGCGCTGTTCACGCTGATGCTGATCGTGGCCACGGTCCTCACCGGGGTCTGGTTCTGGTGGCCCGACACCAGGGACAAGCGCCCCAGTGAAGATTCCGAAACGGCGTGGCGGCAGTCTGCCGGGCCGGGCACGGCCCGGGGAGGCGTGCCGACATGAATGCCCTGAGCACGCTGTTGCAGTACATCGCGACGCCGTTCAAGCAATTGCTGGCGATTCCGCTGGAGATTGTGTCGACCCCCAGGCGGATGATGGGCCTGTCGCTGCCGAAGCGCGCCGCCATTCTTGTGTTTCTCGTGTTTACAGTGATGGCCACGGTCGTGTTCTTCCTGTGGTGGAAGAACCCCGAGCGAATCGAAACCGTGCATTTCTGGCCCGCAGTGGGCACGGTCAGCGTGCTGATCGTGATGAGCACCATCGTCGTCCATTACATGGTGTCTTCTTGGCTCGAACACGACGTTTCCGGGTTCCCCGATATCGACGAGGCCTGGGAACAGGGGCTCGCCGAATTGTCGGCCGCCGGCTTCAAACTGGGCGAACTGCCCCTGTTTCTGGTGCTCGGCGTTCCGGACGAAGGGCCGGCCAAGTCGCTGCTGGCTGCCGCAGGAGTGGGGCTGGAAGTGAACGCCGTTCCCGCCGGTGAACGTTCGGCATTGCGCTGGTTTGCCGGCCCGAACTGCGCGATTCTGGTGGTCTCCCACGCGAGCCGTTTGAGCCGGCTGGTCGCGCGGGCCCAGGAGCCGCCCGAAATGATGGCCCCCGCCGACGCAGGGGGTCACGGCCTGGGGACGCTGCAAGTCCCTTCGGAATACGGACGAACCGCGGCGCCCGGATTCGGCGGAGGCTTCGAGGCGGGCGAAAAATTCAGCGGCAGCGAAGCGCCGTTCCCGGGGGGAGACCAGAGCACGATCACGAATCCGGGAGCGAAGCCGGCCTACATGGCCGGAACGCTGACTCCCGATTCCTCGCACGCCGGAAACCAGCCGCACCTGCACGGGGTTCCCTCGGGCCCTTCGGTTCGGGGCCGCACGGCGCCGGTCTCGCTCACCAAGGAGCAGGCCGAAACCGCGTCGGTGCGGCTCGACCACGTCTGCCGCCTGCTTCGCAAAGAGCGCTTGCCGCTGTGCCCGATCAACGGCATTCTCACCGTTCTGCCGTTCGATCTGATTGCGCGCGGCGATCAGGAGGCCAGCGAAGTTCACAACGCCGTGCGCGTCGACCTGGCGACACTGCGCTCGAGCCTGCAGCTCCGCAGCCAGGTCGTCGTGCTGTACGGCGGCATGGAGCGCGAGGCCGGCTTTCCCGAGCTCAAGCGGCGCCTGGGGCCGAAGGTCGCCAGCGAACAGCAGTTCGGCAAGGGGTACAATCCCCATTGCCCGGCGATCGACGAAGAGCTGGCGGCCGTCGCCCAGCACGCCTGCGGCGCCTTCGAAGACTGGACATACCACCTCTTCGCGCAGAAGGGAGAGCGGCTCTCGAACCCGCGCGGGAACCGCCAGCTCTATGCCCTGGTGTGCAAGATCCGCTCGCTGCAGCAGCGACTCGAGAACATCATCGTCAAGGGTTTCGCGGCCAACGGCGACTCGAGCGAGAAGCCGCATTTGTTCAGCGGCTGCTATTTCGCGGCGACAGGCGACAAAGACGACCGCCGCGCATTCGTCGCCGGCGTGTTCAAGAACCGCCTGCTGGCGCAGGATGAAGACGTGGAATGGACCAGCGGCGCGCTGGCCGAAAACGACCGCTACCAGTGGATCGCCAATCTGCTTGTCGCTCTCGACGTGCTGCTGGTCGGTGGCATCGTGGCCATGGCCGTCATGGGTTGGAATCAAAAGTGAGCCTGTATGCCGCTGCCGAACCCATCACGCTCGGACGACGATCTGCCTCCGGTGCAAAACGTCAACGAGCCCGAAACCCCGCCCGCCCGCCCCGACCGCGAATTGCTCGAACAGATCGTGCGCCGCACGCTGGCCGAGCAGGAGGGGGGCGAGTTGCCGGCGGGGCTGGCCGACGCGCTGCGCGAAATGGCCCGCCGTCAGCGGGCCCAGTCTCGCGCCTGGGAAGCCGCCGCGGTGGAGCTGGTCGACCGGGTGCTCGAAACGTGGTTTGCCGGCAAACTGCTGACGGGCGAGGCCCGGCAGCGGATGTCTGCCGAAATCGCCGACGCATTGCTGAACGACCCCGCGGCCAGCGCCCGGCTGCGGCGCTTCTGGGAACAGATCAGCGTGGAGGCGTCATGACGGCCCCCGCCGACCGTTCTCGCACCGCGCTGGTCGAAAGCTGCCAGGGGCTGGTGCGATCGCTGGCGGTGCAGGTGGGGCGGAAGTTTCACGGTCGTTTCGAGCTCGACGACCTGATCGCGTACGGGCAAGTCGGCCTGGCGCAGGCCGCGAAAGACTTCCAGGCCGATCGGGGCACGCAGTTTTCCACGTACGCGTATTATCGCATCCGGGGAGCGATTTACGACGGCATCGCCCGGATGAACTGGGGCGGCCGCCCCACCCAGGAAGCCCGCTTTCAGCAGCACGCCGGTGACGTGCTCGAGCAGAACGCCGAAGAGCCCACGGCCGGCGCCGGCCAGGACGACGCGCGGTGGTTCACCGGCATCACGAGCCGCCTGGCAGTCGTTTATCTGGCATCGGGCGCGGGGGGCGAGAGCGCGATCGAGGCACGTGCCGCCGAGACCGCGGCGCCCTCGGCCGCCATGCAGAATCGCGAGCTGTACGAGAAGCTGCACGCGGTCATCGACAAGCTTCCCGAGGAACAGCGGTCGCTGATCCGCATGACGTACTTCGACGGCCTGACGCTGCACGAAGCGGCGCAGAAGCTCGGATTCAGCAAATCGTGGGCGAGCCGCCTGCACGCCAAGTGCCTGGCCACGCTGGCCGCCGACCTGCGGCAGGTGGGCCTGGCCGATTAAAAGTAGATGCGGCATCCTGCCGCATCAGGAGTTGGCCCGGCTTGCAGATCGTTCGTCGGCCGATCGAAAAGCCGCAACGCACTTCTACGCCGAAGGCGCCAGAGTTCGGGATCGCCCGTCGACCCCGAACAGGGGTCGTAGCTATTAGCCGGGGGTTGAGCGCAGCGATACCCCCGGAAAGCCGCGCGTGAATTC
>JACQFH010000471.1 GCA_016200145.1 Planctomycetia bacterium
AATGGTTGTAGACGACGTCCAGAATGACCCCCACGCCGCAGCCGTGCGCTCGATCGACAAACCGGCGAAAGTCGTCGGGCGCACCGTACAGGCGCGTGGGAGCGAAGAGGCACACGCCGTCGTATCCCCAGCCGAACCGGCCCGGAAAATCGGCCACGGGCATGACTTCGACGACCGTCACCCCGAAGCGAGACAGTTCCTCGAGCTCGGCGGCTGCTGCATTCCACGTCCCCTGGGTGGTGAATGTTCCGACATGCATTTCGTAGATCACCTGTCCCGCCGTCTCGATTCCGGTCCAGCTCCGATCGGTCCAGGCGAAGCTCGACGGATCGACGACCTGCGAAAGGCCGTCGGGGCCATGCGGTTGATACCGTGACGCCGGATCGGGCAGCACCTGCGGATCATCGTCGAGGCGAAAACCGTAATGGGCGCCGGCGGCGAGCTGCGCGATGCTCACCGAGAAGTAACCCTGTTCGTCTCGCTTCATCGACTCAGTCAGCGCGGAACCGTCTCGCTGCGGATCAGGCCGGGCCACCAGCGCCACGCGGCGATGATGGGGTGCCCAGACCCGGAAGTGAACTCCCTCCGGGATGATCTCGGCCCCGATCGGAAGTCGGCGCCCCAGGCTGGCGTGGACAGTCGTCATGGAGTTTCGGGCGATGCCGTCCTTCAGATTTGAGCGAGCGGTTTGACTCGCGAATTGAGCTCTGTGGCAATGTCCTGCGCGAGCGAACAGTGTTCCAGCTCCTCGAGGCTCACAGGCAGCGGGACCGACCAGTTGGGCCAGGTGTCGACGGTGCCGGGCATGTTCGGCCGATGGGGAATCGCCAGTGCGTCTTCGAGTGACGCCGTGACGGCCATGCAGGGGGCGGCGGCCAGCCGGTGATACGCCGCCAGCACCATCTGCACCGCGGGCGCGTCGGGAGAAAGCCCGGTCTGGTTCTGCAAACGGGCGCGCACTCTCGCCCACGCCTGGGCATCCGAGACGACGCCGGCCTGACGCTCGTCGAGCTCGTCCTGACCGGTCCACAGCCCGGCGATCGTCGGCAGGTCGTGGCTGCCGATCGAAGCCAGCGCGTGCCGTGGAAAATCATCGGGCACGCCCGCTTCGAGCCACACCACGCGCGAGGTCAAGATCTTCCGAGAGGCCAGCTCAGTGCGAATCGCCGGATCGACAGTTCCCAGATCTTCCCCGACGACGAAACACCTCGCGCGATGGCTTTCGAGGGCCAGAATCCCCAGCAGGTCGGGAGCCGCATAATAGACGTAAGCCCCCGTCCCCGGTTTGGCCCCATGTGGAATCCAGAACAGCCGGAACAGGCCCATCACGTGGTCGATGCGCAGTGCCGAGGCATGGCGCATCGCGCCGCGCACCGACTGGATGAAGGGATCGTAATTTGCCGTGCGCAGCGAATGCGGCACGAATGGCTGCAATCCCCAGTTCTGGCCCGCGCGGTTGAACGGATCGGGTGGTGCGCCGATCGCCGCGCCCTGCGCCGTGCGGTCCTGATACATCCACGCCTCGGCCCCGTCCCCCGATACTCCGACGGGATAGTCCTGCATCAGCGGCGCGGCCTGCGCGGCACGCTTCAACTGCTGGTCCAGCAGCCATTGCACCCATGCGAAAAACCGGACTTCGGCGACGTGCTCTGCGGCAAACCGTTCGACGCCCGGTGAATCGGGTCGCCGATATTCCGCTGGCCACGCGCGCCAGTTGCGGCCGTACCGCTCGGCCAGCGCACAATAACGGCTGAAGTGAACGAGATTCACCCCTTGCGACGACTCGAATCGCTCGAAGGCTGCATCGTTCACTTCAGCCTGCCATATCGATTTGAGAGCGGCCGTCTTCAACTGGTAGATGCGATCGCGGTCGATCCTGTCGCGGCGCCTCAAGTCGGCGGCCGCGGCGAAGCCGGCCTGGATCGCGGGCAACTGCCGATCGGCGCCCGGGACGTCTTCGATCCGCAGATAGAGAAGGTTGCGATAGGCGCGGCTGCCGGCCGAATAAGGGCTGCTTTCCTGTGGCACGACGGGCGGATTGGCGCCAAGAGGATTGATCAGCAGGAAACCGGCGCCCAGGCCGGTCGCCCAGCTTCCCAGGCGGGCCAGATCGGCCAGGTCGCCGATGCCCCAGTTTTCGGCCGAGCGCAACGAGTAGACCTGCACCGCCCAGCCCCATTCAAACAGATCGTCGGGGAGATAGCAGGCCAGGGGCGTGACGATCAGCCGTCGGGGTGCGGCGCCCCCCCGCGATTCGATGTCGTGATACCCCAGCGGCAACTCCGGAGCGGATGGGCCGCTGGCGTCGATGCACCCGCCGTCTTCGAGGCGAATCCGCGATCCGTGGGGAAGGTTCAATCGCTGCCCGCGCGGGACGACGAGCGGCAGCGCGGCCTCGTCGATCGGAGCGCAGCCGTCCCCCATGGTCGAACGAATCGCTTGAATCGTCGCTGATTCAACCTCGTGCCACTGGCCGGTCGCGTCGCAATAACGATCGGAGACTCCCCACGGGTCGATCGACGGACGGGCTCTCGTGCGGCGCGAGGCTCCCTGACGTCTGGCTGATTCCTGCGTTCCCGTTTTCCGTGCCATAAACATCTCCGCACTTCTTCGCGGCAGGCGGACTCAAAGCGCATTCCCTGATCCCGAGCCCATGCTCAACCAGAACGAGGGGCAAGTTTGATACCGTTCGCTCTTCATGGAATTCAGCCGTCGCGTTGCGGGCTGAGTGGTCGTTGCGCGACCGACCTGGTTGTGCGATGGCCAGACCTCGCGCATGAACCTCGCGAGATCACAATGGACCGATTGTAATTCTCGATTGGGACTTCTAGGCACACACTTTGCTTTGTGCGTCGCACAAGCGAGTCTCATTATCCCACGACGCCGAGCAGTCTTAAACCAGGAGCTACGAACCATGAAGCCGTTCCAGATGTTCGCAGCCGCAGGCCTTGCGCTGTTGATCGCGGGCTGCCAGGAAACCACCTCTACCGGGCCGGCCCCGGCGACCAGCGGCGGCCCGCCGGCGACCCGGAGCCAGACCGAGATCAAGAAGCTCTCGCTCACGGCCGCCAAGGCTCAAACGATTAAGCAGGGCGACACGGATGACGTCGCCATCAAGATCAATCGCGACAACTTCAACGATGCCGTGACGATTCGATTGAACGATCTGCCGAAGGGCGTGGAACTCATTGGCAACGAGGCGGTCATTCCCGCCGGGCAGAACTCGATCACGCTGCAGTTGAAAGCGGCCCCAGACGCCGAAGTCGGCGAGCACAAGGTGCAGATCGACGCCAAGGCGCCCGGCCTCGCTGACAACGTGCAGACCTTTACGCTCACGGTCAAGGCCAGCAGTTGATGCGCGAATGCGGCGTCCCCGAATGGGCTCCCGACGGCCATTCGGCGGCTGCGCCCGACCCGGAACCGGAGTGAGAGCCGGTTCCGGGCTTTTTTTTGCGCCGTTTTCGTTCCCACGCTCTGCGTGGGAATGCGCGTCCGGACGCTCTGCGTCCTGTGTGATACGCGCTGTCTGCAGGAGAAGTCGACTTTTCCCAAACGCGACGCAGAGCGTCGGCAAGTGCGTTCTCACGCAGAGCGTGGGAACGAGGCGCGAAGACGCAAGCACAAGGCGACTCGAACTTCAATATCGAATGTCTAATGTCTAAAGAAATCCGAAATCGCTCTTCTCTCTTCACTCCTCGCTCTTCGACTTTTGGCTCTTCGACCCCTTCGACTCTGTCACTGCCCCGCCCCCTTCACATACTCCTCGTACACGCCCGGCACGTTCGCCTTCTCGGTGTCGCCGCCGTGGATGTACAGGGCGTACCGCAGGCGGAATGATTTGCCCGGCTCGATCGTGTTGAACGGGTTCTTGGGGAGCCGGCCGTTCGTGTAGGCGTTCTGGCCGAAAGCGCTCACCGTGAACAGTCCGTAGTTGCGGACGTGAAACCGCGACTTGCGGAAGTTCTGGGGATGGTCGATCAGCGTGACGCCGTAGGTCTTGCCATCGATCGTACCGAAGTAATCGACCCACTTCGATTCCTGGCCCCAGCATTCTTTCTCGGTCTTGAGTCCCTCGGCGTTGACGATCTGCCCGCCCGAGCTGCCGCGCATCGAATTGGCCAGGCGCATCCCGAACATCCCTTCTTTTGTGTCGTCGAAGGTCACCAGCTTTTCGCCGGCGGTGAACGTCGCGTCGTAAGCGATCAGCCGGTTGGCGAAGATGCTGTAGTCGGCCGTTTCCGTGACGACCGGCTTGCCGTCCTCGCCGAGCCAGTGGTTGACGACATTGACCTTCGCCGGGTTGCCCGACGCCGACGGCAGCGAGACTGAGAGATTGACGATCTTCCCCTTCTCGGCCCAGTATTTGATCCCGTTGACTTCGTCGATCGAGCACCAGATCCCTTTGTGGTGCGGATGATCTTCGGGGTTTTCGAGCGCCCGGCAGATCATGGCGCCGTCGGCGGCGAGCACCGGAAAGAAGTACGGCTTGGCCTGCGCCTTGTCGAGCTGCAGCGTGGTGAACGGCTTGCCGTCGATCGTCACATCAACCGCGTTCTCTTTCTGCTTGAGCTCGACGCTCCCCCCGTCGGCCCGGGCATTGGTCGATAGGGCGAAGCAAACGAGAAGCGCAGCGAAAAATCGAAGCATTAATCCACTCCTGGCAGACAGATCGGGATGTCGGTGAAGCGAAACAGGCAGGCCGCACGGGCGGTGCCGTCAACCTACCACGGCGGGGCGCGATGAGGCAAGCACGCGCGACACGAATGACCAATGTCTAGTGACGAATGTCTAAAGAAATCCGAAATCCCAATTCCGAAATTGCTCTTCAATTATCTTGTCCAGCGTCGTTGAGAAGCCGCTCGCGAATTCGTTTCCTTCCGTGGGCCCCGATCGGAGTGCAGCAGCAGGCCGCTCATGGAACCGATCCGCGCAGAAGAGAATGCACCGCCGCACTCGGACGGCAAACACTGCCTGCGATGCGGGAAGGACATCGGTGTCTGGACCGTTCTGTGGATGCTCTCGCCCAATCGGGTCTGGTGCCCGCACTGCGGCGTACGGATGGGTTTTGTCGACACCAGACGTCTGGGTCGCAAGATCGCGGTCGCACTGACGGCATGCCTGCTATCGGGCATGACACTGGTTGGCATTGCAACGTTTGTGTTTAATTGCACCGAACGAAACGCGAGCCAGCTCGACCGCCATTCGTTGCGGGTGATCACGGCGTCGGTGCTCGGAGTCTTTATCGCGGCCGTCCTCGCGCTGGACTGCGTTGGGATCTGGGTTCTTCGAAATCGGAAGCACCTGATCCTCGTGGTCGCTCGGCGGCCGAGATGGCAGTGGCAGCGGCTGCCGAGACTTCGATTGACCCTCTTGCGAGCGCCCATCGGCTTGCAGACATTTCTGGCAACGCAGGTCATCTCGGGATTTGTCTGCGCGACGCTCATTGCCGTGCCGATCTGGCGCGAACTGATCCAGTGCTGGCGGATTGAAGCCGCTGGAGGGCGCGTTTCGATATCGCTTGCTCAGCCCGACCCACGGCGCTGGCTGTTCGGCGGAGACCGCTGGATGAAAGGGGCGAGCGATTACACAGGCGTCGAGTTTATTTGTTGCCAAGTCACTGATTCCGACCTGGCGCGGGTCGTCCCGGCGATGAGTGAGCTCGACAATCTTCGGTACGTGGGAGTTGGACAAACGCAAATATCCGGTTCAGGAATCGGGCGTCTTGCACCTCTGCGGCATCTTGAGCATCTCATTATCCAAAATCAGTCTGTCGCCGATGCAGACTTGCAGAACTTCGCCGCAATGCATGAGTTGCAATTGCTCGAGCTGCTTGACTCTCGAATCACCGGCATCGGATTTGGAGATCTCGGGAACTTGAATCAGCTCCGAATCTTGCGGTTGCGCGGAAGCTCGATCACGGACGAAGGACTGAAATACATCAGTCGATTCAAATCGCTGGAACAGCTCGATCTGAGAAACACCCAGGTCACGGATCGCGGATTGGCTCACCTGTCGGCGCTGACGAAGCTGAAATGGCTGGCCATGTCGGAAACGCAAGTCAGTGGAATCGGGCTCTTGCAGCTTGCGGAATTGCCCGCGATCGAGACACTCGTCGTCGATCTGGCGCCGGTGGATGATGACGGGCTGGCGACGATCGGAACACTGGCCAACTTGCAGTCTCTCATTCTGGCGCGAACACGAGTGACAGATGCGGGACTGACAAGTTTGCTCAATTTGCAAAATCTGAAGTACCTCGATCTGGATGAGACATCAATTTCCGACTTGGGATTTATCCGTCTGCAGGACCTGCCAAACCTCAACTCGGTGAGCATCAGGAACACGGCGATCACAGATACCGTTCTGCCGAGTCTGAAAGAGTTTCCGAGCCTGAAGTGGATCCACGTCAAGGGCACACACCTCACAAGTGGTGCTATCGCAATACTGGAGGCGGAGTCGCGCCGGATCTCATTCTTGCAATGGTAAGCCACCCGCAATCTGACTGCGGATCATGTCCGTCATGCCCTGCAACTCTTGGTCCGACATTTCGGGCCACATGGGCAGGTACACAATCTGCGCCAGCAGCGCGGCAGCCAGAGGCGGCGGGGCGCCCTCGGGATCGCGAGACACGGCACACAGCCTCGAGGCACCGCGCGTGGCGTCGAAACCGGCCTGGCGGAGCGCTGCCACCAGTTCCTCAGACGCGTGCGAACGGATCGGAAGCACCCATTGTGTGTGATCGCGGGCGGCGGCACCGACTCGGCAACTCGGCGGGATGCCCGCCAGCACCCGATTCGTGTACACGATCCGCCGGATGATGCGTGGCGTGTCGCGCGACGTCAGCCGGCGTTCCAGCAGCTTCAGCAGCGGAGCGCTCGCCTGTCGGCGGATGCGGGACAACAGGTCGCCGCTGCCAAATCCGCGAACCGAACGCTGCAGGAATTGATCGTAGTCGACTCCCCTGACCCGGCAAGCGCCGACAAACGCCGAGAACGCCAGGCGCGCGGTGAGCAGCCTGAGCATCGAAAGCGTCGCTGTACGGCGCAGGAACTGCCATCGCGACTGGACGGGATACGACTTCTGCAGGATTCCCGCCTGCCAGTGCAGACCGGCGTCGCGAAATCTCAAGAGGGCGCCGCCGAGAGCCGTCCTCGTCTTAATCGGCCCGAAGCTGAACAGGCTGACGTCCGCCGCGGGATGTCCACGGAAATCGTCGGCCGCCAGCGCCTGGGCGCAGTCTTCGAGCAGCATCAGCTTGTGGCGGGCGGCCACCCTGGCGACGTCGTCCAGCGGCATCCGACTGCCGAACAGGTGGGCGATCAGAATGGCCCTCGTGTGCGGAGTCACAAGTCGTTCGACCTGAGCCGCGTCAACCGCCAGAGTCTGCGGATCGACGTCGACCGGCACGGCGACGAGCTCGTGCCGCCAGAGAATCTCGACCATGTCCGCCAGCGTGATCGCCGAGACGAGGATTTCACTGCCGGGGGGGCCACGCCAGGGCGCGGCAGATCAGGTCGAGACCGCTGCGTACCGATAGCGTTGCCAGGCAAGGCGACGCGCCACCGAATGCACCGGCGGCGCGGCGCTCGGCCCTGGTCCTGCTTCCGGGCAGCAGGCACCAGATCAGTCCCGCCAGCAGATCGCGCCAACCGATGTCGAGCCTGCCGCGCGGGATCATGCGATTCGGGCCCGGCTAAAAATCGGTCCGCCAGACGTAGAGGCTCGCCAGCGACAGCATCAGGACGACGAAGCCCAGGCTGCTCCAGATCGGGCCCGAGATCTCGACTTCTTCGCGGCGATCCGACATGTCCTGGGGATTGGCCCCCGCCTGGATCGACGACTTTTCGGACAGAAAATAGTCGATAACGCCGTTGAGTTCGCCAGGCTTCGGCAAAACCCCATACAACGGCATCAGCCCGTAGTAATAAATCGTCTGTTCCTTGCTCAGCTCGGGCGCCTGGGTCTCGCCGACGCGATAGGGGTCGAGGTCGACTTGCGTGACACGCGTGGCGCGATCGGCTGTCAGCAGGCGATTTGCCCCGCCGAACGTAGCCGCCGAGATGTCCCCCTGGCCGACAAACGACAAGCCGGCCGGCCGGTTGTTCTGCACATCGAACATCCACAGCTTGCGGTTGTGAAACAAGACGGAAATCCAGCGACCGCCCGGGGCCGACGCGGCAAATCGCGGAGCATTGTCGCCGAACGGACGGTATTCGCCCTGGCTCGACAGGTCGGCCGAATCGAACATTCGGATGCGCCCGTCGGAGAGGGCCACAGCGACGCGATTCCCGCCGAATGCCACAACGCCCATTTCCTTTTCCCCGGCGAATTCTTTCTCTGCCTTGCGGTTGTACTTGCCGTCGGAGTCCTGCTCGAGGAGGGTCACCGACCCGCGATTGAGAATGGCAATGGCCCCCGTGTCCGGATTGATGGCCGCGGACGCGGATGAATCGAGTCGCAACGACGGCTCGGGCCCCAGTCGCACGAACTTCTCGGCCGGCTCCTCTTTCTTCCCCCGTCCCGGTTTCGCCGGCGCCAGCTTGAAGACCGCGCCTTTCGACAGCGCCAGGATCTCGCCCCGCGAATCGGTCATCAGCGACAGGACGCCGAGCGGCAGGGGATTCAATTTCTTGCGGGTCCAGGCCGTGGCGCGTTTGCCCTCCAACAGGGGCGGCGCCGGCGCCAGCGGGTTGATCAGGGCCAGCCCCTGCACCCCCGCCAGGATCCGATCGCCGCGCTCGTCGTAGACCTGGCCGTACAATTGTCGCGGCAGAAAGAAGCTGCCGAATTTCGCGGGAGGCTCATCCGAGACGAAGGTCTCCTGCCACTCGCCGAACCGGCGGGACCATTCGAACGACTGACCCAGCTCGTTGACGGCCAGCAACGATGTTCCGGCCGGAACGATTTTCACGAATCGCTCCGGCGCGATCTTGTATTGCTCAAAATACTGAACCTTGGCGAGCCACAGTCCCAGGCAGAATCCCCAGAACAAGACCGCCAGAATTACCGAAATGATCGCATTCCGCCACAGCACGCCGGCCAGCGCCGAAACGCTGTAGTAGACTGCGAACAGAAACAGGTACACAGGAACCGCCAGGAACAGTCCCGGGGTCCAGACCCCGAATCGCAGGCCGACGACGAGCCACACGCCACCCAGAAAGTAGGTGGCAATCAGCCCGATGAAGATGCAGCCCCCGGCGAACTTCGTGAGAAACAACTGCACCCGCGAGACCGGCTTGCTGAGCAAGAGGTCGATGGCCCCTGGCTCGAACATCTGCGGGACGATCGACGACGTCACCAGAATCGACGCGAACACGCCGAACACGCCCAACCCGAAATACACAAACCATTGCAGATAGTACTTGACGCCCTGCTCAGACTGCTCGCGCGTGAGCGGATGGGGGTCGCCCTCCATCCAGAGATAGACGAGGGCCGTCTCGCTGGCCGCCTTCCGCCCCTTCTGGAATTCCGACGGCCATGCCGCTTCGATCAGCAGCCGGTTCAGGCGCGACGTCTCGGCTCCGCCGCGGTCTGCAGCGCCGCTGTCAATCAGCTCGCGGGCCTCTTTGCCAAGCGAGACGTTTTCCCAGGCGGCCGCCGAATACAAAGACGGCCCGTCGATGACGCGATTGATCTCGCCCACGACCTGTTCGACGATTTCGCTGGTGTATTCCCCGGGCGATTGCTCGGCGGCGGCGGCCAGTTTCTGGAGGAATTCGGGCCGCAATCGTTCGCGGACCTGCCGTGCGGGCGACGGCCCGTCGCGCTGCGCCTGGTCTTCGATCTTGGCCATCAGGATCGGCCAGTCGCGCACCGAGACGCGGCGCAATTTGCTCGACCGGATTTCCTTGAAGCCCAGCGGCGACATCAGAACCAGCACGACCGTGATGCCGATCAGCAGGATCCACAGCACGCGCGACGAGAGCGCTTCGCGAAACGAATCCTTGAGGACGGCCAGATAGGGTCTCATCAGAGCGGCCCGCGCTATTCCAGGAACGGTGACTTGGCGCCCGGTTGCTTGACGATGTCGAGGAAAGCTTCTTCGAGCGTGTCGCGGCGGCGGACGAGCTCTCCGATGCTGATCCCGGCCCGCCGCAGACCGTCGACGCAGCGGTCGACCGCCGCCTGGTCGCCGATCTTCAGGACGGCCTGAAACTGGCCGTCGGCCTGCGGCTTCCACGCGCTGATCGTCCAGTCCCGCAGGGCGCCGCGGATGGCCTGCTCGGAACCGTGCAGCGTCAGTTCGAGCTCTGCGTTGCGCCGCTGCGTAATCTCATCGACCAGCCCCTCGCGGCGCAGCTCCCCCTTCACCAGAATCGCCACGCGATCGCACACGAGTTCGATTTCCTGCAGCAGATGGCTGTTGATGAGGATCGACTTCCCCTCGTCTTTCAGTCGCCGCAGCGCGGCGCGCATGTCGCTCCGCCCGACCGGGTCGACGCCGTCGGTGGGCTCATCGAGGACGAGCAGATCTGGCTTGTGCATCATCGATTGCGCAAGCCCCAGCCGCTGCTGCATGCCCTTGGAAAACTCGCCAATCGGCGTTTTGCCCCATTTTTCCAGCCCCACGAGCTGCAGCAGTTCGGGGCGTCGTTCGCGAATCTCGCGCAAAGACATGCCGCTGAGCGCTCCGTAATACTCCAGTGCCGTATTGGCCGTGTGGTGCCGCGGAATGCGGTGGTTCTCGGGCAGATAACCGACGTGCACACGCCCCCGCGGGTCGCCGGCCTCATACCCAAGCAGCCTGGCCCGGCCCCCCGACTTGCGGACAATCCCCAGCAGCACCTTGATGAGCGTCGTCTTGCCCGCCCCGTTCGGGCCCAGGATGCCGAAGATCGTCCCCGGCTCGACCGTCAGCGTCACCCCCCGAAGCGCGTCGACCCTCCGGCGGCGGAAGATCCCCTCGGAATAAGTCTTCCGCAGCGATTCCACCTCAATGACGGGTCCGGCAGGCAGGGCACGACGCATGTTACGTTTCTACCACGGACCGCCGAGCCAAGTACAGCGTGCTGAGGCACAAACCATCAGCCTGGTCGCGCGACGACCGGTCGTTCCGGTGCAGTCGGCAGTCCCCGACGGGAACGGTAATTGCGGTCATTCTGTTTTGCACGGCTCGCTCATATCACAGATTGCTGGCCCGATCTGAGGTGCGGCGCGGGCCGTGCTTTTTTGTCGCCATTTCTTGTGGCCACCGACGGGTGCGATCCGCCGCACTCGCAGCCTTGCCATCGGTCATTCGGCTGACGCGCCGATCCCGCGGGCGTTGGCACAGAACCTGCTTGCGGGAAGATTTGTTGAAAAGTCGCCAACGGCATTCCGTCAAACCATCTCTTGTGAAGGAACGAACATGACCGACCGCCGAGAGCCCCGCTTGTCGCACGCGATCGCATTCTCCGCCATGCTGCTGCTGGCCGTCGCCATCGCCGTCGCGCAGAACCAGGTGACGAAGCAAGGCGATCCAAAGAACCCGTCCGCCGCGCCGCAGGCCAAGAAAGCCCCCGCCGCCCCCCAGGCCGATGCCAGGCCGCAGCAACCGGCTCACCGGGGGCACGCGCTGGGAATGGCCGTGACGGCCGGCGACCAGGGAATCGTGGTCTCGAAGATCGATCCGGCGGGCGCCGCCGGCAAAGCCGGTTTCCGTGAGAACGATCGCATCGTGTCGGTTGACCAGCGGCCGTTCAAAAACGCCCGGCAACTCGAAGCCTACCTCAGCAGTCACGCCGGCCGGCCCGTGCCGGTGGTCGTCGTCCGCGACGGCCAGCAGCAGACGATCACCTACACGGCCCCCTTCCGCTCGAGCGACAGCGCCTGGCTGGGCGTCTTCCTGGAACAGGCGGATGGCGAAGCGAAAGGCGCCGAGATCAGCCAGATCTTTCCCGACGGTCCGGCGGCCCGCGCCGGTCTGCAACCCGGCGACGTGATCGTGAAGATCGACAACGAGAGAATCGACAATGCCGCCGACCTGATCGCCACGGTGGCCGGCATGGCGCCTCAGACTGAATCGCAGTTCGTGATCACGCGCAACGATCAGCAGGTGACGATTCCCGTCACGCTCGGGTCGCACGAGCACCAGGCGCTGGCGCATCACGGCAATCCCCAGGACGGCGAGGGCCAGCAGCCTCAGCATCATCGAGGCTACAACGCCTTCGACACGATCCCCCCGCACGCCATGCGTCTGGAACACGATCGCCGGAACGCCGAACAGCATGAGCGGATCGAAGAAGAAATTCGCGCCCTGCGGGAAGAAATCCGCCAGTTGCGGGAAGAGCTCAAGCAGTCCCGCAAGTGAGCAAGTATTCCAAGTCCGATTTTCAAAAACGAATCAGCTAGACGAATCATCTAATCGAGGAGCCGGATCATGAAACGCATCGTTCTGAGTTTGACTCTCGCGGCAATGTGTGGCATCGCTGCGCTGTTCGCCGCGCCCGCCACCACCCAGGCCCGCGATCCGTACTGGGACAACCACTGGCAGTGGCACAACCGCACCTATCGTCCGTACTACTATCGGTACTACGGGCCGAGCTACTATTATTCGGCCCCGCCGGTTTACAACGGTTACTACGGCGGGGGTTACTACAACGGCGGATACTACGCCCCCGGCACCACGTATTACGCGCCGGCGCCGGGCTACTACGGCGGCGGTGTCCAGGTCGGTCCGCTGCAGTTCGGCTGGTGGTAACCGAAGATCAGTTGAGCGGGATTTCGATCAACCGATACGGCAAGGCCTCGGGTGCGTTCATCCGCAGCAGGCTGAGGCTGACGTTATACACAGGAATTCCCGCCTGCGTCGCTCCCTGGTGAGTGCCGCGGTGGGCGTGCCCGTGGAATACGACGTCGCACCCGTGACGGTTGATCGGGTCCTCGAGCCGGCTCGATCCCAGGAAAGGATAGATCTCTTCCGGCTCCCCTTCCACCGTGCCGGCGATCGGGGCGTAATGCAGCAGGACAACGCGGTGTGCCGTCTGCAGGCGGGCCAGCGCCGATTCCAGGCGCAAGGCCTCGTCCAGCGCTTCCTGTACGAACATCTTGATCATCCCTTCGCCCCACGGTTCGAGAGTCCGCCGGCCGAAGCCACCCCCAAAGCCCTTCGTTCCCGCAAAACCCACGCCCGCGATTTCGACGGCATCCCCCAGCAGGACTTTGATGCCCCCCCTGTCGAGTACGTCGCGGACCTCCTGCTCGCGCCCCGATTGATAGTCGTGGTTCCCCAGCACGGCGACGATCGGAATTGACGCGAGGCGGAGTTCCGCCAGCGCCGTTTCCGCCTCCTCGGGCAGACCGGTGTCGGTCAGATCGCCACAGACCGCCAGTACGTCGGCGGATTCCGAAATGTTCCGGAACAGCGGGCCGAACGATCCGGCGACGTCTTTTCGGTAATGCGTGTCGGCCATGGCGGCAATGCGAACGGTGCGGGGCACGATGCGCCTGCCTTTCTAATGATGCATGAAATTGGCAGTCCAGACGGCGATCTGCTCTCGCGTCAGATTTCCCCGGGGCGGCAGCCGCACGTCGGAATATCCTTCCCGATCGACGTCGCGCAGGTACTGGCTGGCGGAAAGCAGTGTGCCGTAGCACGGCCGATCGGCGCACGGAGCCGGTTGCGGATCGGTGCGATACTGCCCCACCAGCCGCTCGCGGACCCAGTCGGGAACCTGGTCGCGATGCTCGGGAAAAATAAAATCGAACAGCACGAGCTGGGCCAGCAGCACCGGGTGGCAGTCACCAAACCGCTGCAACAGCCGATTCCAGTCGAGGTCGGCGCCACTCTGGCGCAGCAGGTGGGCGACGTCGGCCACGTCGCAGCGGTCGCGCTCGAGCACGAACGCCTTCTGCCAGATAATTTCTTCCACGGGGCACAGCCTGACGTCGATGCCCAGCACCACTCCTGAACCGGCGCGCTCGAACCACGCCTCGTCGACGTGACAGAGCCCGTTCCCGGAGTTGAAGATCACGTCGATGAATTCTTCACCGCAAAATGCCTTGCCCAGCCAGTGCGGAAACGTCAGCTCGGTCCGATAGCCCGCCGCGGAGAGTTCCTGCAGGCATCGTGCGGCGTCCCGCGGGAGCAGAAAGATGTCGAAATCCTTGGTGCGGCGGACGATGCCCGCCAGCACCTCCAGGGCGTAGGCGCCCCCGACGAGAAACGGGATCCGCGCTTTCTGCAGGCTGCCGATCGCGGCGCGGAAGAACGTGTCGCCTTCCGATGCGGTGCGCTCTGGCGCACGCCGCCGGCCTGGCGCGGCGGCGGTCCGCGCAGCTCTCGCGGGCTGGGCATTCATGATCTGACCTCGATTCCGGATCAGTTGAAGCCCGCGACTTCTGAACAAAGCAAACGGTATGCCCGTTTCGACCGCGAAAGGACCGGCAGCGTGCCCGGCTGGCGTTCCATCGACCAGCGCGGCACGAAACGGACCGCATCTCTGAGCACATCGCACGAGAGACAAGTCACCGCTACGGACGCCGGCCCCAGACAACCGTGTTGAGCCAGCCGATGGTCGCCCACGGCTTCCGCAGCAGATGCTCGTCGCTGTCGTGGTCGATCAGGGCCGCGAGTTCGCGCGCCTGCGACCGATCGAGACGACCGGCCACGCGCCGCGCGAGTCGATCGAGATAGGCCTGCAGGAACGCCGTCAGGTGCTCTCCGAACGGGGGCCCGCGCATCGTGCAGCACACGCGGGTTTCGAGCGGCTCCAGGCCGGCTTCGGCAAACAGTTCGGGCAAGCGCCGCGCGACGTAATGCTTGGGCGCCGGCTGCGCCTGACTGATGAGAAACGACAGCTCGGCGGTGCGCACCGCGAGTTCCAGTCCGGGCGGCCAGGGCAGCAGGACCTGGTGCAGACAGTCGTTTTCGAGGACGGCGACGAACCCGCCCGGATGCACGGCCTGGGCCATCGAGCGCAGCGCATGGGACGGCTCGGGCAGGCTGAACAGGCTCTGAGCGCACCACGCCAGGTCCCCCACCCCCCGCGGCAGGACATCGACCTGCAAAGGCCCCTGGACGAAATGCAGATGGCACAGCCACGAATGCTGCGCCAGCCGTTTGCGGGCGATTTCCAGGTACGCGCCGTTGCTGTCGAGACCGGTCACTGCGCCGCGGTCGTTGAGCCGCGAGGCGAACAGTTCCATATAGAACCCGTCCCCGCATCCCACGTCGATGACGTGCATGTGCGGAGCCAGCGGCAGCGCGTCGACGATGCCTTTCAGTTCCGTCGCAAACGCGCAGTGGAAGTTTTTCATTTCCACCGCGTACTCCGGCAGACGGCCGGCGGCACGTTTTGTTTCGAGCGCCGATTCGAGTTGCGTTGGCATCAATTGCTCCTTTAACAGCGGACCGTCCGGGAGCGTGCAGCTTGCATGCCGCGAGACGCCAGACTGCGGCGATTGATCAGTTCCTGGTCACAAAGAAGCCACGTTGACTTTGCGGCTTCCAGCGCGGCCCATCGCATTCGTTTGTATTGATGACAGATCAAGACCTCATCGAAACGGCAGTCACGCCGCATCAGAAGACGGCACTCCGACTTCACTCGATTCTGGAAATTGCTTTCGGAAGATTACCGGCAACTTCCGCACCCCGGCACGTGCTATGCACGCTGGCGTGGTAAGAAGGCCTGCTGTCGGTCGTGACGGGAGGCAGCGTTTCTCGTGAACTCTAGTACTGCAAATGAAGGAGCGTCCCATGACCAAGTCGCACATCGGAAGCAAGAAACTGGCCGTCCTGGCCGTCCTCGTCGCCGCGGCAGGCTCGGCCTCATACTCGATCGGGCAGCAGGCCGGAACCGCCCCGCGGAATGACGCGGCGCGGGCTCACAATCCCGACCAGCATTTTGATCAGAACGTCGCCCAATGCCTGATTCTCTCGAACCGGAACGAAGTCGCCGCGGCCAAGATCGCCGAAAAGAAAGGGAGCGATGCCGAAGTCAAGAACTTCGCCCAGACGATGGTGAAAGACCATGAACAGTTTACGGCCGACCTGCAGAAATTCGCCGGCGCGCATTCTCAGCCGCTCGGAGCGCGTGCCGATGGTGCCGCGCCTGCAAAAAATCCAGGCACAGCGCCTGCTGCGGCTCCGGCAACGGCTGCCGCCGGTCAGCGTGCGGCGGGCCAGCCCGCCGCAGCCCCTGCCGATCACATGCACAAGTTCATGAAGATCCGTGAAGAAATCGCCGATCAATGCCGCGCTAGCGTGCAGCGCGAGCTCGACGCGAAACAGGGGAAGGCGTTCGACGAATGCTTCATGGGGCTGCAGATTGCCGCGCACATGCAGATGGTCGACGAATTGACCGTTCTCGAGCGCCATGTCGCCGCCGACTTGAAGCCGGTTCTGAATAAAGGACTGAAAACCGCGCAGAAGCACCTCGATGACGCGAAGCAGGTGATGAAAGACATCAACGATTCGACTCGCACCGCAGACGCCAAGGAAGCCGCGTCGAAATAGCCCCGGGGCACGCTTTTTATGACGAGCCTCTCTGCAAACGCGAGCCGCAGGCAATGATTTTTGCGCGCGGCTCGCGTTTCTTCCCGTTCGCGCCTGTTTGCCAACGAAAGCGCAACATCATGAGCAAGCCCGCTCCGCGACCTGCCCGGCCCCCTAAAAAACCTGAGGCCCAGCCTCCGAGGCCTGCTCCGCCTTCGCGGGAACGAGTCGACGAACTCCTCGACGAATCCGGACGCGAGTCATTTCCCGCCAGCGACCCCCCGGCCCACTCGCTGTCGGAACTGCCTGACGACGTGCACCGCGGTCTGAAGCCAGCGCCTGGATAGCCCCTCGTGATCCCCTCGTTCTCACGCTCTTCGTGGGAACGAGGGATGTCACGCGGTCGCGAAGAGGCAAGCACACGCGACACGAATGACGAATGTCTAGTGACGAATGTCTAAAGAAATCCGAAATCCCACATCCGAAATCCGAACTACACCTCCAGCCCCCACGGCTTGCGCATCTCGCGGGCCAGATGCCCGTTGGCGTCTTTGTCGCCGACGAACTCTTCTTTCGCCGGGTCCCAGTTCAGTTTGCGGCCGGTGCGGAGGGCGATGACCCCCAGGTGGCAGACCGAGACGCTGCGGTGGCCGATTTCGGGCTCGCAGATCGGCGCCTGCCGCGACCGCACGCAGTCGAAGAAGTTCCCCATGTGATTGCTGCTCACCGCCAGGCGCACGGCCCCCGCGGGGAGCTCTTCATTGATGATCTCGGGACGGCTGGCTTCGATCTTCTCGCGATTGACAAAGAGCCAGCCGTCGCTCCCCTCGAACCGGATGCCGTTCCGTTCGTCGGTGGGCTGGAGCTGGCCGACCGGCGCGCCCGTGAATTTCTCGTGCGGCGTCGTGCGGCAGGTGTGCCGGACGCCGTTCGCGTACATGTATTCGACTTCGTACCGCCACGGCGTCGTGTAACCCCCGGCGATTGCCTCGCTCAGGATTTTCCCCTCGATCGAAACCGGCCCCGAGCGCTCGGTGCCGTTGCCCCACTGGGCGATGTCGTTGTGGTGCGCGCCCCAGTCGGTGAGCGTGCCGCCCGAGTATTCGTACCAGAAACGGAAGGTCATGTGGCACCGCTCGGGGACGTAGGCCGTCGCCGGAGTCTGCCCCTGCCAGAAATCCCAGTCGAGGCCTTCCGGGACGGGCTTCGTTTCGAATGGCCCGCCGGACAGGCCCGTGGGCAGAATCGTGATGATCCGTTCGAGCTTGCCGATCCGCCCGTTGCGGACCAGCTCGCACGCCAGCCGGAACCGCGGGGTGCTGCGCTGCTGGCTGCCGGTCTGCAGGACGCGTTTCGTTTCGCGGGCCACGGCGACCAGCTTCTTGCCCTCGGCGATCGTGAGCGTAAGGGGCTTCTCGCTGTAGATGTCTTTGCCCGCCCGCATGGCGTGCAAGTTCACCAGCGTGTGCCAATGGTCGGGGGTGCCGTTGATGACGACGTCGACCCCCTTGTGCTCGAGCGCGCGGCGGAAGTCGGCGTATTTCCCCTCGGCCTTGAACTTCTCGGCCTTTTCGCCCAGGCGATTAGCGTCGACGTCGCAGACGGCGACGATGTTGCCAAACTGCGAGGCGTTGGTTGCGTCCCCCGTTCCCATCCCGCCGCAGCCCACGAGCAGAATGCCCGGCTTGTCGTTGGCCGATTTCGGCTGCGCGGGTTGTGCGTGCGCGAGCGTCTCTTCGACGAACCAGCGGGGCAGTGCGAGCCCGGCGGCGGTTGCCGCGCTGGTTTTAAGAAAATCGCGGCGGGTGTTTAGACGGGTCGTGGCCATGGCTGCTGCTTCCGGAGAGGAGGGTCGAAAGGGTCGAAGAGTCAAAAAGTCGAAGAGAGAAGAGGATCAAAGAGAGAGAATGCGCAGAGTGAGTTTGGCCCTGAAACTGTTCAATCTCAGCGACTCAATCCCGTATTCAAGTCGATATTCGGTCCCAGCGGCCAGGGATCGAGGTCTTCATTGCGTCCCCACCAGGCCGGGCCTGTGGGCGGAGGGTAGCGCCATGTCAAACCCGGCCCCCAGAATTTGGCGGCCAGCGTCTGGTTGCGCACCCAGTGGCCGATGTAGCCGCCGTAGCCGTCGGGTTGCATCCACCAGATCCCACCCACTCCCGACGAGATGAGCAGCCGTCCTCCCTTGGGAGCCGGACCGTACGTCCACGGCTTCGAGCAGGCTTGCGCCGGCGAGGTCGAGCCATCGACGTTCGCGCCGATGGCGCAGGAATAAAGGAATCCCAGGCTGTAGCCGACGGTGGACCCGCCCGTCCAGGCGGTATTGGGTTTGTACGGCGCTTCGTTAAACCAGCGCTGCAGCGCGTCGTTCGTAACCCAGTGCAGCACGTTGCGCTGATCAAACCACCACGCCCGTGACCGGTACGAGCCCATCATGACGAGCCCCATGTCGGACCAGCGCCCGGATGATCCCGGGACTCTGCCGGACGGCCAGGTGGGCGTGGAGGGAATGACTGGCGGAGGACTGTGAATGACTGGAGTTGACACGGCCCGTGGCTCCTTTCGAAAACAGGTTGTCGAGGTTG
>JACQFH010000417.1 GCA_016200145.1 Planctomycetia bacterium
CCTCCCCTTCGGCCTCCGCCCTCACCACCGCCGGCCACGGCCGGATTGCCCGCACCGCCGCCCGCGGCACCCGGAGAACCGCCGCCACCCGGCGGTGCCCCGCCAGGTCCGCCACGCGCCCCGCCCGGCGCAGGCGCTGCTGCGGGGGCTTTAAGTTCCGCCGTAGGCGACTCGACGGTCGCGGGCACGTCGGTTTCGAGCTGCGCGATCTCCTTGACCAATACGGTTCGCGGCGTCTGGGCAAGCCGGTCGCCTTCGGACAGCCCCTCGACGATCTCCATCATCTGCTCGTTCGACTTGCCGACTTTGACCTCGCGCCGCGTCAGCTTGTTGTTGACGAGGGTCCAGGCGAAATGCCGTCCGCCGCGCTCGACGAATGACTGCACTGGCGCCTGCAGGACGCTGGGCAGGCGGTCGATGAGGATCTCGATCTCGGCCGTCATGCCCGGCTTGAGCTGACTGACCTTGTCGACGCTGTCGGTGAGCTTGATGAACGTGATGTACTCTTTGAGGTTGATGTTGGGCCAGTTGCCCGACGACGAAACGAGCGACACCATCGACACTTCGCCGTGATACGTCTCTCCGGCCTGCGCGTCGAGGTGAATCGTCGCCGGAAGCCCGATATGGACCATCGCGATTTTCGACTCGTGGATGCGGGCGTTCACCTGCATGTCGGTGACGTCGGGAAGATTGATGATCGGCTGGCGCTCTTTCACCTTGGCCCCCTCGTAAATGAGGGGCTCGGTGCTGCCGCGGAACCCGCCGGCCCGGGTATTGACGTACACCACCATCCCGTCTCGCTTGGCGTAGATCTTGCAGAGCTTGATCTGCTCTTCGACCTTATCGTACTTGGACTTTTCAACTTCAAAGGTCCGCTGGGCGGCCTTCAGGTCGGCTTCGTACTTGGCCAGCGCGGCCTTGGCCTTCAGTTCGGCCCGTTCAAGCTCGCGCTTGAATTCTTTGGCATTGGCTTCCAGCTCGGCTTCCTGCCGTTCTTTGGTGAAGTTCTCGAGAACTTCCTTCTTCTTGTTGGCGACCTGAAAGCTGATGTCGGCCTTGGCGACGGCGACCCGGTCGGCCTCGACTTCGCTCTGCTTGGCGTAACCTTTTTTCGCGAGCCTCTTGGTGAACGCGTATTTGTCCTGCGCGCGGGTCAGTTCTTCCTGCGCGAGCTTGATTTCCCCCTCGACGGTATCGAGTTCCTGGACGTAATCTCCCTCCTTGTATTTCTTGAGATCAAGATCAGCCAGCTCGACCTTCAGTGAGGCGGCGGCGATGTCGCTGGCGTTCTGCGTTTCCTGGATCTCAACGTTCTTTTCAGCGGTCTTCAGCGTGGCGGCGGCCTGCTCTTTAGTGATTTCCTGGGCCGTCTGATCGTTCTTGAGCTTCGCCGAGTCGAGCTCGACGAGCAGATCGCCCTCTTTCACGCGGGTTCCCTCGTCGACGATCTTCAGGATGCCCGTGCCTGCTTCCCCTTCGACCATGCACACGATCGTGTCGTTCTTGGCGCTTTCGAGGTTCCCGCGCTCGGTGATCGTAATCTCGAGCGGACCGCGCTTGACGGCTTCGAAGACCAGATTGGTCGGCTCTTCGTCACGGTTGAACAGGCTGCCGCGCCACACCACCAGCCCCACCGCTGCCACCAGGATCAGCCCCCCGCCGAACAGGACTGCCCTCGCCACGCCGCCGCGGCGGTTGCCGGAGGCCGTCGGTCGGCTCTTTGGCCGGCTCTTCGGCCGATGCCAGGCGGACGCGTCCCGGAGCGGCAGGCTTCGCTTCACCGGCCCGTGTTGCACCGGTCGATGGGGCGGATTTCTTGACGAGAAGGTTCTTCTCGACCAGACGGGCATTATTCAGCTCCTGAGCGTCGGAGGACGACGAATCACCGGCGGGATTCTCGAGGGGAGGGTAGAGGCGGTTGGGGTTCGCACGGTGAGCGCGAGCCCGCATTTGGTAAAACTCGTCGGTCCAGTAACCCTCTTGATCAACTTCAAGTGTACCCATGAAATTGAAGATGTCGAGTCGAAACGCCTCGTAATTAACCCAGAACTGGATCAGACTGTTCTGGGCATTCAAGACCGAAGTAACGGCCTGGATAATCTGCAGACCCTGTGCGGCCCCCGCGGCGCCCCCGCCGCCGCCCCCGCCGGGGGCGCCTCCGGCTGGAACCGCTCCCGCCGGGGCCGACGTCTGCTCGGCGGCGATATCGAGCTGCGCCGTCGCAGCCCGCAACTGCTCGCGCAGCGTCTCGAAGTTTCGGCGATTCACGTCCAGAGTACGCCAAGTCTGACGGATGTCGAGTTTGACCTGGTCTTCGGTGCGCATGTAGTTGCGCCGCGCCTGGTTGTACCCGATGATCGCCGCGCGATAGGTGTTGCGCTGCGCGACGAGCTGCACCGGCGTCGTAAAGGTGATGCCCACCTGGAAGTTGCTCTTGTCGCCGCGGAACTCAAACGGATTGTTGTTGCCGTCGCCGAGCCCCTTGGTATTGATCTGCCCGGTGGCCACCAGGTTCACCACGCTCTGCAACTGGTTGGCGGCGACTTCGACCTTGCGGCGGTTATCCATGACAGCCGCGCGGGCGTTCATCAGGTCGAGTCGGTTCCCCAGGCCGAAGGCGACCGCGTCTTCCATGGGAATGTCGAACGGATTCAGCTCGATCATGTCGACCCGCAGGTTGCTTTGCACGACCGACAGGCTCTGCGAGATCTTCAGCAGGTCTTCCCGCAGATCGGCGATCGCTTCGAGCGCGGCTTGCCGGTCGGCATCAGGCTGCGCCAGCTTCTGTTTCAGCTCCAGCAGATTTTTTTCGGTCTCGGCGAATTCGTCGAGGAGCACCTTCTTGAGTTTTTCATCGCGGCGGGGATCGCGACTGCCTCCCATGCCGCTGTCGATCTGGACCTGCGTCGCTTTTTTCGCCCGGTGCTCTGCGGCCCGCCGGAAGTCGTCCTCGGTGACGTCGATGCCGTCGCGCTTCAGGTCGCTTTGGATGATCAGCATTTCGTCGACGAGCTTGCGGAGCACGTCGAGTTGAAGTTCCTTGGTGCTGATCAGATCGCGCATCAGGCTCGCCACGCGGGACATCGTTTCGAAATCCGGGTGATCCGGTGAAACAAACTGGGCTTCGGGAACGAACGAGTTGAGGCGGTCCTGCAAACGGACCAGGCGCGGGTCAATCAGCTCGAAGGGCTTGAGCATCGACGTGTCGATGCTGACCGGCATGTCGACCGGCAACCCGACCTGCAGCTTGAACGAATCCAGGCCTGACAGGTAGCCGGCACGGCTCGTGCGCAGATTGTTGATCTGTCCGGCGAGCTGCGTTTCGAGCTGCGCGATGTTCTGGTTGATCGTGATCACGCTGCTGCGGTCGGCCAGGTCGAGAATCGCCTCGCGATACGCCGGATCGTTGCTGAGATCGAGAAGCAGGCGCGTGTCGACGTCGTTCAGAGAGCCCCGCAGCACAAGCACCTTGTCTTCGTCGTCATAGTCGATCCGCCCGGCAAACGCGGGCGGAAACACCAGGCCCGCCGGGAGCGCGTCGAGCTTTGTCGTGACGCGCTCGGGCCGTTCGGCCGCCTGGGCGCGCAGCCGGTCGATCTGCTCGCGGAGCATGCGGAGGTTGTATTCCGCGTTGGCGACCTGCTGGTACAACTGCAACAGACCGAGGAATCCGCCGTTCCCTCCGGCACCCGGAAACGCGGCGATCGACGTCGGGATCGTCGGTCCACCGGTAAACACGCCGGGCTGACCGACGGAAATCCCGGCCGTGAATCCACCGGCAACCGTGCTGGCAAAGAAGCCCTGGCGGAATCGGGCCAGGTCGCGCACGGCATACAGCAGGTTGCGCTCGGACTGGGTCAGGTTCTCCATGACGAATCGCCGGCCGCCGTTGGCCAGAAGAGGCTGTACGAGTGAGTACGACAGGGTCGACGCAGTCGACGACGAATGGTCGCCGCTGGCGAACAGCCACAGGGTATTGTTGGCCAACTCGACCAGCCATTGCCCGCCGGTCGGCAGCAACTGGCTGACTCCGGCCCGCGGGTTCCAGTTGACGGAATCGCTCACGCCGGGGACGTCGGTCATCGTCACGTCGCTGCTGGGACGGCGCCCGTTCAGCCCCACGAACTGCACGTCGAAGGCAAACCGCTGCAGCGTCAGCGACAAGGCCGACAAATAAACGTTTTCGATCTGCGTCTGGTAATCGCGGCTGTGGATGTACGACAGGTCAATCGCGTCTTCCATCGTCAGTTTCAGCTCGGGGTAGAGTCCCGGCCGTCCCATGTTGGATTCGACGACTTCGGCCGACATGCCGAGCGGTTCAAGCCACTTCGGATTTTCGACCGTTTGAGCGTCGCCGAACTCGTGCCAATGCTTCCAGCCCCGCTTACCGTAGGCCCAGTGCATGAATTCGTGGGCCGCCAGGTCATCGGGGGGGAGCGGCGCAAAGTCGGGATCGTAGCAGTCGAAAAACCGGCTGCGAGGGTCGGTTTCCACCCGGATGCGGTCGGTCGCCCAGCGCGGGTCGTTCTGCTTGTCGCGGACCAGGTTGTACGACAGCTCGTCAGCCTGTTTGCGCCAGTACTGCCGCGGACAGCCCGTGGCCGCCAGGCACAGCGCCGCCAGCAGCCCGAATTTGAGGCCATTGGCGAAGCGGGCCGGTGTCCCTGGCGAACTGTGCGCGCCGTTGCCATTCATGATGTGTGCCCGTCGGAGGATCGAGAGAATTCGAGAGTGCTTGTCGACGATGCAACGCCCAGGTGCGGCGCGGGGACGATCCGCGGGCCCTGGTTGTGCTGCATTTCGGGAGGTCCGGCTGTCCGTTCGGCGATTCCCAATTCGCGCTCGATGCATCGCAACAGGCGTTCGAGCGAATCACAGAGTGCGCCGGCACGGTCGTCGTCCAGCGAGCGCAGAATTCTGCCAGCGGCGCGATTCCGTTCGAGATCGGCCCGCAACAGGGCCTCGCTGCCGGCCGCTGCCAGACGGATCAGCGACTTCCGGCGATCGGTCTCCGACCGAACCCGCGAGATCAGCCCGTCGTGCTGCATGCGATCGAGCAGCGTGCTCAAGTTCGATTCGGATTGCAGCAGCTTGGCGGCCAGCGCTGACTGTGTGCTCGATCCGGTTGGCGTGCGCCGCAGCGCGTCGAGCACGTTGTACCGCGATTCGTTGAGCCCCGCTGTCGCAGTGGGTGACCTCAACAGCGCCGTCAGGCAATCGGCCGTTCGCACCAGAAGCGCGGCCACGGCCCCGTCGGAGCCCAGCTCGTCGGCTGGGGCCACACGCGGGCGGGCGATCAAACCCGAATGGAGTTCGCGATGAGTCTCGGTCATGTCGGCAACTTTGCGGGGTCGGCGGCGCGATATCGTTCGCTTCTTTACGATTCGGACCCCAATCGTTCGGAAATGCAGGAATCCACAGCAGAACCAAAAAGACCCTCAAAACCCCTATTTTCCAACGTTGAGACACGCCATTTCGCTGCGAACCACAGGGGATCGTGGTTCAAGTTGCGAGAAATCTGCGATTGGGCAATTTGGGATGCGTTTTCTGGTCCTAACGATATTTCCGACAGCGGGGGGTTTGCCGCGGTCGATAACGAAAGAGGAGCAGTTCTTCGTTCGTCAAAAGGCTTCAAGTTAAGGAATGTCGCCGTGGATCCTCGCGAGATGGTTCACCAGATTCAGTCCGACTTCAAATCCAGCCGTCTCGCGGCGGCTGTTCTGGCATTGATCGTCGGGCTGGGGGTCGCCTGCTGGTTTCAGGCACTGTCGCCCAATGGCACTGCAAATACGGCGGCGCCTGAACGGCCGGAGATGTCCGTGCTGCCCGACCCATTTGAGAAATCATGAACGCCTCGTTTCGCACGGCCTTCTGGGCCCTGTGCCTGGGACTGACGGTCCCGATGGTGCTGTTTGTCGGCGTCGAGCTGGCATCGGGGGGGCGGGCGCGCCGTGCCATCGCAGGATCCGCCGCCGACCAGAAAAGCAGTTTGCGGACGCGCCTGTCGGAAACAGATTCGAAGGCGAACGGTTCGCGGATCGCAGCGGTCACCTCGAACGCCGATCGTGAGATTTTTTCAGGAGCCAGGGCTTCGAAGAACGGCCTTGCGGACGGCACTCTGCGCGACAAAGTCGTGCTCGATCCGCCTGAAGTCGATCCGGCCGATCTCAAGATCGTGCTGGGACCAGGCGTGGAGGCCGATCCGGCGGCAATCGGGCCGGCAACAGGCCGCGACCGCCGCGTCTCGGCCAGCTCCGTCGCGGAAACGCGTCCCAGGGTACAGATCCTTCCGGAGATCGAGACCGTCCCGGCCGTCAGTGCGCCGTCGAACGCCATCATCGAAGCGCGGCTGGCAGGCATTCAGCAGCACCTCGATAAGCTCGGACGGGCGATCGACGAAAAGTCGAATCGCGAATTTGCCGGCGACCCCATCAAACAGGCGACGGAGTTGCTCAAGCAGCTTCACGAGGCGCATCTGATTCAGACCCCCGTGACGCAGCGCGAGGAATCTGCCGATCGGCGCACAAATGACGGAGTCGCGGGGTCGCAACAGGACGGCAGCGCGACGCCATTGCCCGTCAACGATATCTCGAGCGACGCCGCCGCGGCCAAATCCGTTACGCGAAAAACCGATCCCAAATCTGAACCGATCACGCGCATTTATCGCCCACGCTACCTATCGGGGAGCGCCCTGCACGCGCTCGTCATGCCGCTGCTGACGCCGAACCTGGGAAGGGCCGGTGCCGCCGACGCGGGAACGGATGATGCCACCTCAGCGACGGGGGGGCACGCCGCCGCGCCCGCCGATGCGCTGGTCGTGTTCGACGTGCCCGACGTGCTGCGCAAAGTCGACCTGCTGTTCCAGAAGCTCGACACGGCCCCCGCGCACGTCGTGATCGAAGCGGTGGTGCTCAGCGTTCGGATTAATCACGGCATGCCGAACGGGATCGACCTGCTCGAATTCAACGGGCCGGGCCAGCCGTTCGCCGTCAGCGCTGTGGACGGTGGATTTTCCGCGGGCGCCGTCGGGGCCGATGATCCGCTGCTGCTGACCAGAAAATACGGACTGAAGCGGGGCATTCTCAGCGGCGATCCGCACGCCTTCCTCAGCGCCCTGCAGGCCGCAACGCAGATGCGCCGTCTCGACGCCTGGCAGATGACGGTGGCCAATCGCCAGGCCGCCGACCTGATGCTCACCGATCCGTGCGGCTCGTGCAACCAGGCGACTGCGGGCACGATCCTGAAGATCCGACCGATCGTCGCGCGGAACGGAGAAGTGCACCTCGATGTGCGGAGGGACCTGTCGCTCGACGTGGCCGCCTCAGGAACCCGCGCCGCCGCGCTCACCAACCTTTTCTCGCTCCACGACGGGCAGACCGCTGTGATCGGCGGCTTTCTCGCCGATCAGCCGGCGATCCAGTATTACCGGCCGCCGGGAGTCGGGCAGATTCCGGTGGTCGGCGAATTGTTCCGCAAAACAGCCGAGGCCGTCGAACGCACCGAGACGATCATTCTGCTCACGCCGCACATCGTGGCGACGGCCGCCGAAGCACAGGTCGCGCAGAGGACACGGCCGGCAGCCGGAGCGCCTGACGCGGCGAAAGCGCCGCGGATTGTGCCCACCTCGGGAACGAGTTCACAATTGAAAACAGCGTCGCCTCGGCTGCGGCCGATGCGGAAGCAGCAGCCATGACGCTGTACAATCAGCATATCCGGCAGATTCGAACGGTCCGTGGGGAGGCGTGTTTCTCCGGGACTCGGGACTCGCTTGGACTGCGATTGATTTGCGCCCTAAATTTGAGGCAATGCTCATGCATCCGCGAATCCTGATCTGCGACGACGAGCCGGATATCGTGCTCGCCCTGGGAATGAAGTTCCGTAATGCGGGCTTCGAGGTTCGGACTGCGCGTCACGGGCAGGAGGCGTGGGAATTGATCCTGGCGGATCCGCCCGACGCCCTGATCACCGACTGGACGATGCCGCGCATGGATGGCCTGGCGCTGTGCCGGCGGATTCGCAGTATCCCCGCGCTGGAACAGCTTCCCATCTTCCTGCTGACGGGGCGCGGGCTCGAGATCGAATCGTACGCGGCGCTCGAAGAGCTGGAGATTTCGCGGCTGATCCACAAGCCCTTCAGCCCCCGCGACCTGTTCCACGACGTGCAGACGGCGCTGGGAATCATGCCGGCGGGAGCATGAAGTATCCGACGAAGCGGATGGTCTATTTTGCTTCGTCCTTGGCCAACCGCAGGATGTGAACGGTGCCGTTGCTGGCGAGGACGGCCAGGTGCCGTCCCTCGGGAGTGTAGGCGAGCTGCATCGTCCACAGGTCGGGGCGGCCCAGCGACAGCTCGGTGGAACGAATTCCGTGCGCCAGCTCGTAAATGGAGATCCCGGGCTTTTCGTCGACAGCCAGGTGCGTGCCGTCGGGACTGACGGCGAACGCGCCCGTCCCGAAGTACGTGGATCGGGCTGTTCCGCGCGACGGGTCCCAGACCTTCACGCCCTGAAACTGGTAGCCGGCGAGCAGGAGCTGATCGTCGGTCCCGAAAGCGACGCCGACGATTCCATTCCAGTCGAGCGAGACCGGTTTTTTCTCTTTGCCGCGGACTGCGTCCCACAATCGTACGCGAGACGACGATCCGTCGCGGGCATGTCCCGCCGCGAGCGTTTTTCCATCGGGGCTGAAAGCCACGCACAGAGGGGGGGCGCCTTTCGATTCGAGCGTGTCCACGATACCCCCGGTCTGAGTGTTCCATAATCGGACGTTTCCGTCGTGACTCGCGCTAGCCAGCGTCCGCGCGTCGGGACTGAAGGCCAGCCCCGCTGCGTAGGCCCGATGTCCGTGGAGGACGTGCCTGACCTCGCGGGCAGCGACATCCCAGACGCGAACTGGCGAATCGCCCGAATCGCCGGCGGTCGCCAGCAGCAGGCCATCGGGACTGAAGGCAATTTCACCGACGCGGCGGGCTGTCCCCTGCAGCGCGGCCTGTTTCTCTCCTGTGGCCAGGTCCCACAGGTCGACCAGCCCGCTGCGCATTCCCAGCGCCAGCCAGCGACCGTCGGGACTGGCGGCGAAGCTGAGGACTGCGGGAGGCGCCGGCACTCCTTCTTCGTAAGTCTTCAGGTCCCAGATACGGATCACCTGTCCTCCGCCGGCCATCGCCAGGCGCGTTCCGTCGTGGCTGATCGATAAGGCCGCCAGGCCCAGGTCGTCGCACGCCAGGGTCTGCCGATACGACCCCGATTCGGCATCGTGCAGTTCCACGTGGCCGTTGCCCAGCCCGACGACGACGGTCGTGCCAGCCCCGCTGTAATGCAGGGCCGCAACGCCGGCGTTATCTCGCAATGGGATCGAACGCACTTCTTGCCAGTCAGCAGTGTTCCAGCATCTGATTTTCTCGTCGTACCCGCCGGTCAGCAGCCGGCTGCCGTCGCGATTGAAAGCCACGGCAAGAACTTCACGCTGGTGACCTGCGAGCGATGCCACCAGATGACCGGTCGCGACCTCCAGGATCGCGACGTGCCGCGGGCGGTGATGGCCAACCGCCAGCAGTTTGCCGTCGGGGCTGAACGCGACACAGGCGACCTCCCCCACGCCCTGGCGGATGTCGCGCACGGGCGAACCGCCGGCGGGGTCCCAGATGCGCACCGAATTGTCGAGCGCCCCGGTCGCAACGAGGTTGTCACGGGGACTCCAGGCCGCGCCGCGGATCTGATTGAAGTGACCGTCCAGAGTCTGCTCGACCTTCAGGGCGGGAACACTCCAGATTCTGGCCTGCGAGTCGGCGCTGCCGGTGATCAGCGACTTGCCATCGGGGTTGAACGCCAGCGACATGATCGCCGATTCGCTGGCCCGGGCGGTCGCGAGCTCTTCGCCCGTCCGTGCATTCCAGAGTTTCAGAAACCCGAAATTGTCGCCGGCGGCGATGATCGAATCGTCGGGGCTATAGGCGATGGCGTAAATCGGGCTGCCATGTTTCCACCGGCTGTCGCCGATCACAGCGACCAGATTCTGCGGCGCCTGGTCGCGGTTTCCCCCGCCGGAAATCCGCCGTTCGTAATCCGGGATCATGGCGTGTGTCAGGCGGTCGGCCGGCGCGGGAAGGCGACGGAGCATGCCTGCCGCCTGCGCCCCCTCGCGGGTCGCCAGTGCCCCGCAGCGGACTTCGTCGATCTTCCGCCGCAGCGGATCGATGGCATGGCCTGAGGCGGATTTGTCACCAGATGAAAGAAACCTCTCGGCCTCGGCCTTGAGTGCCGACCACTGCTGGCGCCTCACCGTCTGCGGAGTTGGAACCCACTCGGGACGATACGACACCGCGGCGCCGCTGGCCAGGACGATCTCTTCGTCGATCGGCTCGTAACCCGGGCGCGTGATCTTCAGACGGCGCTTGCCGGGCCGTCCGGAAAAACTCAGCTTACCCGACAGGATCGGCTCGCGGCCGTCGATTTCGAACGAGGCCCCGTTGCGTTCCTCCGCAGGCCAGTCGATGTCGAGGCGCGTGCCTGTCAGGGCGTACCAGCCCCACGCTGCCGATAGGGGTACGAGCAGCACGGCCGAGATGACAAGCGGCAGGTTCGCAGTCAGCCGTCGCCGCGTCGCCGCCCGGGCGGCAGTGGAACGGCGAGTCTGCTGGTGCGGCGCAGTTTGCATCGCCGGTCGCGGCGCATCGACGCGGGTCGCCCCGGCGGCAATCGCCGCGCGCGTCGTGTCTCCCGAAAATCCCCCCAGCGAACCCCCGGAATCCCCCTGATCGGCGAGGACGGCCAGAAACTGCTCGAGCTCGGCATCGGATGCGGAAATCGGATGATACAAGGCGGCAGCCCCGGAAATCGTCGAAGCGGCCGTTGTCGCGCCCAGCGGCAGGGCGACGGGAAGGTTGGCGCCCGTCGCGGCCAGCGATTCCAGCGCCTGGGCGACTTCGCCGGCCGACTGATAGCGCCTGGCCGGTTCGCGCTCGAGCATGCGGGCGATGCAGTCGTCGAGTTGGGGCGGCAGCTCAGCGCGCAGCGAACGGGCGCGCGGCGCGTCTTCCAGCGCGCGGGCCATGAGTTTTTCCATGACCGACGGGCGGACGAACGGCACACGTCCCGTCAGCAGGCGAAACAGGGCGCAGCCCAAGCTGTAGACATCGCTGCGATAGTCGGCCAACCGCGTATCGCGGGCCTGTTCCGGGGCGATGTAATCCGGGGTCCCCATCACCTGCCCCGCCTGCGTCAGCTCGGTATCGCCCTGTTTCTCGGTCGTGAGTCGCGCCAGCCCGAAGTCGAGGATCTTGACGACCGGCAAGTTCGCCTCGCCGGGCGCCTCGGCAGGCGCCGGCCCGCCGGCCGTCGCGCGCGACAGCAGCAGGTTGGCCGGTTTGATGTCGCGGTGAATCATGCCTCGCTCGTGCGCATGCGCGAGGCCCACGGCGGCCTGACGGATGTATTCGCAGGCCTCGGCCACGGGCAAGGGGCCGCGCCGTCGGGCGAGCATTTCCAGGTTCTCGCCGTCGACGTACTCCATGACCAGAAAGTGCTTGCCCGCGACGCTATCGGCGTCGAACGTGGCGACAATGTGCGGATGAGTGAGCGACGATGCCGATTGAATCTCGCGGTGAAAGCGGGCAGCAGCCAGCTCGTTTCCGACAAGCGCGTCCGAAAGCACCTTGAGCGCGACGACGCGCGAGAGGCCGGGCTGCCAGGCTTTGTAGACCGTCCCCATGCCGCCGACGCCGATGCGGTCGAGGAGCTTGTACTTTCCCAGGAAGAAGCGGTTCCGGCCCGAGACCAGCATGTGCGCCTGCCAGCGCGTCACCAGGTTCTGCTCGACCAGCCACCAGGCGATCGGTCCCGGCTCCTGGTAATCTTCGTGCGAGGCAAGTTTTTCGACGCGGGCCAGATCTTCGGCCGAAAGCAGGTTGGCAGACCGCAACAGCTCGAGGAACCGTTCCAGCGTCAGCAGCTCTGGTTTCACTTGATCGGGAAACTCACTACAGAGTCGTGAATCGTAGCCGCCAGAACTCCTTATTTGTACACGAGAAGCGCAAAAGAGTCATCCCGGCGAATGATCGTGAAACGTTTCCCCATCTGTGCTATAAACCGCTGCGTCCGTGGCACACGCGATTCTGCG
>JACQFH010000425.1 GCA_016200145.1 Planctomycetia bacterium
ACGGCATCAAAGCGGTCAGTCCGGGAGGGGTGGCCGCCTGGAAATGGGGCAAGGACGCGAAGCAGCTGACCTCACCCATCGCCGGCTACAACAAATTGACCCCGGGAGACATCGTCACGAACCTCGCCCGGATCTGCGATGAACTCGGCCTGCCGCACCCGATGCACCTGCATTGCAACAACCTCGGCGCACCGGGAAACATCTCGACGACGATCGATACGTTGAAACACCTGGAAGGGCGGCGCGCCCACATTGCGCATTCGCAGTATCACGCTTACGGCGGCGACGGCTGGGACACGATGTGCTCCGCGACTTCACAACTGGCCGACTACTTCAACTCGCACCCCGGGATCACAACCGACGCCGGTGCCGTCCTTTTCGGCGACACGGTGACAATCACCGCCGACGGTCCCTGGCAGCACCTGCTCTACAAACTCACTGGCCGCAAGTGGGGAAACCTGGACGTTGAAAACGAGACCGGCTGCGGCATCGTTCCTTACACCTATCGCCCCAGTAATCTCGTGAACGCCGTGCAATGGGCCTGCGGCCTGGAACTCTTGCTTCTGATCCGCAATCCGTGGCAGGTTTTCCTCTCGACGGACCATCCGAACGGCGGCTGCTTCTGGCGCTATCCCGAGATCATTCAACTTTTGATGTGTGCCGACGTGCGGAAGGAGTGCCTCAAAAAGCTTCCGGACCGTATCAAAGGGAAAATCGTGCTTCCCGAGATCGACCGCGAATACACCCTCTCTGAGATTGCCGTTGCGATGTCAGCCGGTCCCGCGCGAGCACTCGGCCTCAATCATAAGGGGAATCTGGGAATCGGCTGTGACGCGGACATCGTGATCTACGAGGAAGATCCGGATGTTCTCAAGATGTTCGGCCACCCGCGATATGTCATTAAGGGGGGCGAGATCGTCATTGAAGACGGGGATATTCGCGAAGCTCCCCACGGGAAGGAATATCTCGTCAGGCCGGCACGCGATCCGGCAATCGACGAGTTCATCCGCCCGCTCTTCGAAGATCACTACACGATGTCGTTCGAGAATTATCCCGTCGAACTCGAGCGGCTGGAAAATCCCGAGCTGCGCGACTGCATTCCGGTGGCGGGGACCTAGTAAAACTATGCCCATCGAGTTCCGCCTGAAGCGACAACCAACCGTCCCACTCGAAGCGGAAGTGCTGACGCCGGACATCGTGTGTCGCTTGACAAATGCGGAAATTCGCTCGCTCACTGTGTACCACGGTAAGCGACAGCTGCCGCTGGGCGAATTCTTCGAAATTGAAGGTGAAAAAAGTGACGACCTGATCCTGCACGGGGCCCTCAACAAGATCCGATGGGTCGGTCGCGCGATGTCGAAAGGGAGCATCACCATTCATGGCGATGTCGGCATGCATTTGGGCTCGTACATGACGGGAGGGCGAATCGACGTCCACGGCAACGCCAGCGATTGGATCGGCGGCGAGATGAAGAAAGGGTTCATCCACGTTCACGGCAATGCCGGGGGTCAGGTCGGAGCTGCGTATCGCGGTTCCATGGCCGGCATGAAGGACGGCATCATTATCATCGATGGTTCGGCCGGGTTGGAGGTGGGCATGCGGATGCGCCGCGGCACCATTATCCTCGGCGGTCCCGCCCGCGACTTTACCGGCCTGCAGATGAAGGGGGGCACCATTATCCTGATGGCGGGCGCCGAGATCCGCACCGGAGCCTGGATGAACCGTGGCACCATTATCTCGCTGAAACCGCTGCTTCTGATGCCGACCTTTGTCTTCAACGGCTGCCAAAACCCCGTCTTCGTGAACGTCTACGCGAGACATCTCCAGCAGTTCGGTATCCGACTCCCGTTCGCCAAAAAAGAAGGTGCGTACCACCACTATCGCGGAGACGTGGCGGTCTCCCATAAAGGCGAAATCCTGATCTGGCAACCGACGTCGCAGACTTAGCAGTGCGTAGGGTGGGTCGAACGAAGTGCGGCCCACCCGGTCACCGCGCAAGTGGGCCTCGCACGGCTCGACACACCCTGCGATTTGCACCGGCCAGTCGGACCTCGAAACGCTCCATTCGCCCGCGAAATTGACGGTGCTCAAGTCAGCCCCTATAGTCGCGCGGGCGACTTGCGCGCCTGATTCTTGCGACGACCCGCGACGATGCTTCGACTGACATACACTGGCAACACGACGATCCCCCTCGAAGCCGAGTGGATTGTCCCGGATCGACTCGTCGGTAGAACGGCCCGCGAGATCGCGAATCTCCCCGTTCAGTATGGCAACGCAGCCGTTCCCCTGGGCGAATTCTTTCGCGTCGAAGGTGACGCCGGCGATCACGAGATCGTCCTCGCCGGCGATTGCTCCCGCGTCAAACTCGTCGGCGCCGGCATGAAGAAAGGGAAGTTGACGGTCGAGGGGAACATCGGCATGCACGTTGGAGCCGAGATGAAAGGGGGCTTGATCGAAATTCGCGGTGACGCCGCCGACTGGGCCGGCGTGGAAATGCGCGGTGGCACGCTCCGCATCCGCGGCAACGCGGGCCATCTGGTGGGAGGCTGCTATCGTGGCGGCCGGACCGGGATGCGCGGCGGCACGATCCTCGTCGACGGCAATGTGGGAAACGAACTTGGCCACAGCCTGCGCCGCGGATTCATCACCGTCGGCGGCAGTCTCGGCGATTTCGCGGGCGTCTCGATGATCGCCGGCACGATCTTCGCGTTCGGCGAGGCGGGATTACGTCTGGGAGCCGGCATGAAGCGGGGCACGATCGCCGCGTTTGGCAGGCCGCCGGAATTGCTCTCTACCTTCCGCTACGCCTGCCGGCTCGAACCGCTGTTTCTGCGTCCCTACTTCCGCTGGCTGCGAACGGCCGGTTTCCCCGTCGCCGCGGAACACGAACACGGCGCCTGCCACCGCTACAGCGGCGATCTCGTCTCCCTCGGCAAAGGCGAAATCCTTGTATTCGGCGACTGATGCGGTCGAAAGCGGGGGATGATAAATATTTACATCCACGGACAGCATGGCAAACCCACGGATGAAGAATGACAGAGACGACCTTAGTTGGCGCGTATCCGTGGGATTGCCACGCCATCCGTGGGCTTATCTGTGTGCATCTGTGTCAATCTGTGGCCGGTTTTTTTTCTCAGGATATGATCTGATCTCGAAGCGCAACTCGAAACTCGTGGTTTCATGGGTCTGTTGAAAATCGCCGGCGGCACTGTCTACGATCCGGCCAATGGGATCGACGGTGTCATCCAGGACATCTGGGTTCAGGATGGCAAGATCGTCGCCGCGCCGGCGGGGATGGACGCGCGCCCCGATCGCGTCCTCGATGCCGCGGGGCTGGTCGTCATGCCGGGGGGCGTCGACATGCACGCCCACATCGCCGGGCCCAAGGTTAACCTGGCGCGCAAAATGCGCCCCGAAGACAAGCGCACGGGGGCCGTTGTGCGGCGGACGCCAATCACCCGTTCGGGAACGATCGGCAGCGTCCCCAGCACGTTCGCCACCGGCTACCTGTACGCCGGCATGGGGTACACGACGGTCTTCGACGCGGCCATCCCCCCGCTCGCCGCCCGTCACGCGCACGAAGAGCTCGCCGACACGCCGATCATCGATAAGGGCTTCTTCCTGCTGTTCGGCAACAACCACTACGTGTTGAATCAGATCGCCGCGAACGAACCCGAGCGTCTGCGGGCGTTTGTCGCCTGGCTGCTGCATGCGGCCAAAGGGTATGCCGTCAAACTCGTCAATCCGGGCGGAGTCGAAGCCTGGAAAGGGGGTGCCGATAACATCCACAGTCTCGACGGCACGGTCGAGAACTTCGGCGTCACGCCGCGGCAGATCATCACATCGCTGGCGCAGACGGCAGCCGACCTGGGGCTGCCGCACCCGGTTCACATTCACTGCAATAATCTGGGGCTGCCGGGAAACTGGAACACGACGCTGGCCACGATGCAGGCGCTGGAAGGGCGCCGCGCCCACCTCACGCACATTCAGTTTCACAGCTACGGCGGCCAGGCCGACGACCAGGGGCAGTTCAGTTCGAGGGTCACCGAGCTCGCTGAATGTGTCAACGCGCATCCGAACCTGACCGTCGACGTCGGCCAGGTCCTGTTCGGCGAGACGACCTCGATGACGGGCGATGGCCCGCTGGGCTACTACCTGCACAAGGTGACCGGTCGCAAATGGGCCAACGGCGACACCGAGATGGAAGCCGGCTGCGGCATCGTGCCGATCACTTACCACGAAAAGAGTTTCGTGCATGCCCTGCAATGGGCGATCGGCCTGGAATGGTACCTGCTCGTGAACGACCCCTGGCAGATCGCGATGAGCACCGATCACCCCAACGGCGGCTCGTTCCTGGCGTATCCGCAGATCGTGCAATTGCTGATGGACCGCACGTACCGGCAAGAGGTGCTGAAGCGCGTCCCGCCGCGCGTGCTGGAACGCTCAGTCCTCCAAGACCTCGACCGCGAATACTCGCTGTACGAAATCGCCATCATCACCCGCGCTGCCCCGGCGCGGATGCTGGGCCTCGCGCACAAAGGCCACCTCGGCGTCGGTGCCGATGCCGACATCGCCGTGTACACCCACTCGGCTGACAAGCTCGCCATGTTTCAATTGCCGCGCTGGGTGCTCAAGGCGGGCGAAGTCGTCGTCGAGCAGGGAGAAATCCGTCAGGAAACGTTCGGCAGCACGCTGCGGGCCGACACGCACTACGACGAATCGGCGATTCCCAACATCCGACAGTGGTTCGAAGAGTTCTACACGATTCAATTCAACAACTACGCCGTCGACGACCACTACACCCCCACGGGCACCACCGCCGTCCCCTGCCGCCCGGCCTGACTGACCGTTGCCCGACGCGTCAGTGAGGGATGTGACCGGGAAACCCGCCGCGTGAGCAAGGGGGGGAAAGCCCTCCCTCGCAAACGCGTCGGGCTACCAGATTGCCATCCGTGGCTCGCTGAACCACTTCCCATTCGGGACAGGGCCGCCACGAATTCTGGCTTCCCGCCCGCTCACCACCACGCGTATCATGCCCGGATTGTTCGCAGCTCGTAGTGAACTGCACAACGCTCAACCTGTCCCACATTCGCGGCACCTGATGCCCTCCCCTGACCAATCGCAATCCGAATGGGACGCCGGTATGATGGGGTGCGGCGAGTTGATTCTCGAGCTGCGGATGCGGCTGAATCGACTCCCGCCGGGCGCGACATTCAAGCTGATCGCCCGTGACCCCGGCGTCGCCGAAGACCTGCCGGCCTGGTGCCGGATGACGGGCCATCGCCTGCAAGTGGTCGCGCCACCGGAATTTCTGATCGAACGACGAACTCCCTGACATCCTCGAGGAGCATCCCATGGCCGGAAAGTTCTGCGTCACCCAGACCTATGCCAAAAACGACACCGACAAAGCCACCGTCGGCTTCGTGATCGCCAACGCCGCGCTCGGTTCTGAAAAAGACACAATGTTGTTCCTGATGGCCGAAGGGGTGCGCCTGTCGCAGCAGGGATACGCCGACGACATCCATGAAGAGGGCTTCGCCCCGCTGAAAGACTTGATGGCCAATTTCGCCAGCGCCGGCGGGAAAATCTATGTCTGCTCGCCGTGCTTCAAGCGCCGCAAGCTCGATGAAACGAAGCTGGTGGCCGGCGCGACCATCGTCGGTGGGGCGAAGCTGGTCGAATTCCTGTCGGACGGCAGTCCCTCGGTTTCGTTCTGATGGATTACGTCGACCGCCATCGCTGGCCCCCCGACGCGACGTTCGACGGGGGCACGCTCGACTGCGGCAACGGCCTATTGCTGCTTATTCGCAAGCACATGGATCCCTTGCGAATCGGGCAACTGCTCGAAATCCGCTCGCAGGAGTCGTCGGTCGAAGAAGACCTCCCCTCCTGGTGCCGGTTGACGAAGAACGAGTTGGTCTCGTGTACGCGCGCCGACGGCCAGTGGAGTTACGTAGTTTCCAAAGGGCCTTTCGTCGAACCCCGCGCGGCAGCCGCGGCAGTTTCTGCATCGGGCCAGCCCGCGTCGCGGGTTCGCGCCGCGATGCCCGTCACCGCCGCACGGAAAGCGGTCCACATTCCCGATCGCCTGCCGGAACCGCGCGAGGCCCCGGCGATTGGGCCGCTTTCGGTCATGGGCGTCGGCAGTTGGCCGCGACCCCGCTGGATGCTCCAGGCGATTCACGATCACATCGAGGGCCGCCTGTCGGATGCCGAATTCCGGCAGACAGGAGACGACGCCGTGCGGCTCTCCGTCGCGGCCCAGTTGCGCGCCGGTGTCGATGCCGTCACCGACGGCGAGCAGCGGCGCGACAGCTATGCCAGCTTCGTCGGCGGAATCCTCGATAACTGCCAGTTGATCCCGGTGACAGATCTCTTGCCCTACGTCGACGACCCGGCCGAATTCGAGACAGAGCTCAAAGCACTGGACGTCCCGGCCGAGAGCGTGCGGCATCCGGCGGTGTTCGGCCCTCTGGGGCGCAGCCGTCCGCTGGCTGTCAACGAAGTCGCCTTCGCGAGAACGCTGACAGACAAACCCGTCAAAGTGGCCCTGCCCGGTCCCTACCTGTTGGCGCGGACGATGTGGATGGAGTGAATTTCCGACCGGGCGTATGCAACGCGCGAAGCGCTGGCCGACGATATCGTCCGCGTGCTGCGGGAAGAACTCTTTTCTCTGCTGGCCGAGGGGGCCGCGCTCGTGCAGTTCGATGAGCCGGTGCTGACAGAAGTCGTGTTCAGCCGTCCGCGCCAGAATCGCACGTTCATGTGCGGGGCACTGGACGCCAAGCGCAGCCCAGGCGAAGAGTTGGCCTTTGCCCTCGAACTCATCAACCGGGTCGTCGCCGGGGCGCCCGCCGGGCGAACGGCGGTTCACGTCTGCCGCGGCAACTGGTCGCGCGACGAATCGCTGGCGCTGGAGGGATCGTATCGACCTCTCTTACCCTATCTGCGCGAAGTCGGCGCGGGAATTTTGATGCTCGAGCTCTGCACGCCCCGTGCCGGTGAGCTCGACGTTCTAAGCGCCCTTCCGGACCGGCTGCGGATCGGCGTGGGCGTGGTCAACCCGAAGACCGACTCAGTCGAGTCGCATGACGAAATCCTGCACAAGTCGGAGCGAGCCATTCAGGTTTTCGGCCGCGATCGAGTCCTGTTGAATCCGGACTGCGGATTTGCGACATTCAGTGACAACCCGGTGAGCAATCCCGACGTCGCGGAACGGAAACTCGCGGCGATCGCCGCCGTCGCCGGAGAATTGCGTACGAAACACGGGATCAATGAGAACACATGAGACCCAAATACCAACCCGAAGCGCCAGTTTTGAAGTTGCGCTTTTTCGGACCGTTTCTCCGTAAGTCGGTATTGTCAAAAGCGAAGCTCCTCCGCATCTTTCCTGCGCCGGATTGGTTTCAAGGCACAGGGAGAGGAAGGAGCCTCGC
>JACQFH010000426.1 GCA_016200145.1 Planctomycetia bacterium
CGGCAGGCCGGTTTGCTCAGCGGCCAGGAGCCCCCGCCGTACGATCTCGCGGGGGTCGGTTGAGCCACAGCAATTCTGGCTGGCGTTTACGGCGATTCCCCAGATGTGCGCGCGATGACGCTCGACGGCCTTGACGCAGGCGTCGACGTCGGCCAGTTCCAGCCGTTCGAAGCAACTTCCCGAACCCGCCTCGCCGCGCGATGAGAGATTAATCGCCAGCACGACTCGCGTTTGCGATGATTCGATTGTGTCGCGGACGAATGCGTCGCAATTCGCGGCGCCCGCGTCCCCCTGCGACATCACGGTCGTCGTGCCGCGCGGCAGCACGTGCCGGTCGGGATCGACGCCGTAGATGGAGCCCAACCGAGCCGGGTGGGCGTGCAGATCAATGAGTCCCGGCAGGCAGATGCCGTCCGGGAATTCCAGAATCCGCCGCACGTCGCTGGTCACCACCGGTGCGACTTCAGCAATCCGGTCACCGCGGATGGCGACGTCGGCCGGGGCGTCCCATCCCGTCGCCGGGCAGACGACGCGTCCGGCACGTACGATGAGATCGAAGGGCCCCGCCATGTCTAGCAGCCTGTTGATGAATACTGCGGCATAGGCTTCCAGCCTGTGAGTCCCCGCGAAATCATGACAGGCTGGAAGCCTATCTCACGTCTTTCAACGGGCTGCTAAGCCGTCCGCACGCCTGGTACTCCGGTCTCAAGCAGCATGCGGCGGACGTGCTCGCGATAGCGGTCTCGCACGTCGCGCACCGGCGGCCGGCAGCGGCTGGAATCGAAGCCGATCAGCTCCAGGCACATCTTGTCGAGGTGACCTTCACCGCCGGTGTACTCGCCGATCTTGCCGTACAGGTCGTAGCACGGTCCGACGACGCGTGACATCTCTTTCTGCGCTTCGAAATACTTCCGAGTCTCCAGCAGCTCCCAGAACTTGAGGGCCCACGACGGATACCAGTTGGCCGGGTGCAGGTTGACGGCCCGCCCCCCCAGCATGTGGCTTTTGATGAACTCGAGCTGGTTGTCGATCATGCAGATCCGGCCGGAGAAACGCCGCACGAAACCTTCGAACTCTCTCCCGCTCGGGCTCGCGATCTTAACCGCCGCGAGCTGGGGGATCGCCAGCAGCCGTTCGAGCAGATCGAAGGTGATGCGGAAGCCGGTCCAGTACGTCGTGTACAGCACCTGCGGAATGTCGACCGCCTCCGCCACACCGGCCAGAAACTCGTATACGTCGTCGGCCGTGGGGACTTCGTAGAATGGCGGCGCGATCTGTACGGCGAGAGCCCCCATCTTCTTTGCTTCGCGGCAGAGCGTGACGATCTCGTGGGGATTCGTGTGCTGCACGCCGACGACCACGCCCACCTTTCCCGCCGCTTCGGCGATCACGGCTTCGGCGATTGACAGACGCTCGTTTGTGCTGAGTGTCGAAAATTCCCCCGCGCCGCCGCCGGCCAGCAGCGCGCCGTTGCCCGAGCGGATTCCCGCATCGATCAGAAACCGCACGTGCCGGCGCATCGCAGGCAAGTTGACGTCTAGCCCCGGGTCGACGAAAAACGTGGGGAGCGGCAAGTAAATCCCCGAAATCAGCGGCGTGACAGTGCGCGGTTCCATCAAGGGCTCCCGAGGTTCCAGTGCGGCGAATTGGCGGCCAGGTGCCGACAGTTTACCGAGTGCGCGCGTTTTCGCAAAACGCCGGCTTCGCCACGCCATCCGTGGGAGCAAGAAGGCATGTCGTTCAGGAGGATGCCGCCATTCATACGCTGGCATCGTTTGGAACGAGCCGGCAGAATGTGGTCGATCAGCATTTCCATCCTATGGCAGCACTTGCGAGTCGCATCGTGAAAAGAACACCAGCCGGCGGAACGGCGCGGCGCGTCGTGTATGGCGTGATCGGGCTCGGGTTCTTCGGCGAAAAGCATGCCGAAACCGCTGCTTCCCTGCCGCAGGTCGACCTGCGGGCGGTCTGCACGCGCCGCGATGCGCGGCGGCGGCAGATCAAAAAGCGCGTCGGGGCCCGCAACGATTACCGCGACTACCACGACCTGCTGGCGGACTCCGCGATCGAAGCCGTCAGCGTGGTGACGCACGTCGACGACCACGCGGCGCCGACGATCGCCGCGCTCGAGGCGGGAAAACACGTGCTTCTCGAAAAGCCCATGGCGCGGACGGTCGCAGAGTGCGACGCGATCATCGCCGCGGCGAAAAAGGCCAACCGCATCCTGATGGTCGGCCACATCTGCCGGTTCAACCCGCGGTATGCGGCGGTGCGCGAGGCGATCGCCGCCGGGAAGCTGGGGCGAATCGTTTCGATGTACGCGCGCCGCAACATTCCGGCGGAGCGCAGCGCCGGCATTCTGGAGAACATCGGTCCGCTGCTGGGGGACGGGATCCACGACACCGACCTGATGCTGTGGATGACAGGCGACCGGATTAAGTCGGTTTACGCCCAGTCGCTGAGCGTGCGGGGCCTCAAACACCCCGACCTGGGCTGGGGCATGTATCGCTTTCGCAGCGGCGCGATCGGAGTCATCGAAAACGTCTGGTTCCTGCCGGCCGGAACGCCGTTCCGCATCGACAACGGATGGTCCGCCCGCGGCGTCGGTTCGATCCAGGAGACGATCGGAGATCGCTTCCCCGGCCGGCCGGGAGACGTGTCAGCCGCGGCC
>JACQFH010000427.1 GCA_016200145.1 Planctomycetia bacterium
CAGCGCGCCGCGTGCCATCATGCCGCAATGGCCCTGGGCGACTTCGACGGCGACGGAAACCTGGATATCGCCGTGGGCGGGTTCGAAAACGCATCGACGCGGCTGCCGGAAGCCACCGTGTGGTGGAACGAGGGACGGGTCGCCGGAGGGGGAGCGACAAAGCAGCGTCCCCCCTGAAAACGCCGGCCGACAGCCCGCTCGTTCGCAAAAGCGCCGCCTTGAACTCCGTTTCGGCTCGGAGTAGTCTGGATACTGAGAGACACTCCGGCGCCGTGATGACCTCGGCGCAGTGCGGCCGAAACGATTCCGGGCGAACTCGCCGCGGGACTCTGGAAGAACACGCCTCATGTCCAACGAGCCACCGTCGCACCCGACAGACGACGGCAGTGCCGTCCCCCGCGCTCCAACGCGCAAGACAGGCTGGATCTGGGCGGCGTTTGTGGTGGGCCTGGCGGCACTGACCATCGGCGTCCTGTGGTGGAATTCGCTCCGACCGGAAAACTGCTATCTGCGGGGGCGCCGCGCCCTGGAAAAGGGCGACCGCATCACGGCGCTGCGCGAAATGCGGCGGTTGCTCGACACGCCGGATTTCGAGCCCCATGGCCGGTTGCTGGCGGGCCTGATTCTCGCACGCGAGCGGAAGCCGGCCCAGGCCCTCGACGAATTGCAATACGCGCTCGCAGACGACGAGACGGCCGTCGAGGCCCTGACGACTGCCGCCGGGTGCTATTACGCCCTCGGTCAGTTTGTGGCGACGATTGAAACGGCGAAGTCCGCGCTGGCCCGGAACGAGGACGCTCTCGACGCGCGGCGCTGGCTGGCTTCGGCGGCGTACGATCTGGGGCGCACGGGCGAAGCCGACGCCGAACTGAGGACCATTTCCGAGAAGGCGCCGCACGACCCTCGTCCGGAACGTCTGCTGGGACTCATCAGCAAAGATTTCGCAGAGTATGCGCAGGCGATCGATCATTATCGTGAAGCCCTGCGCCGTGATCCGCAGTTTCCGGACCGTGCGAATGTCCAGGCGGAACTGGCCGAGTCGCTGGTCAAGCTGGGCCGCATCGACGAGGCGCTCGAAGCGCTGCGCCAGTGCGACCGGACGCCAACGGTGCTCGTCATGGAGGCCGACTGCGCCGAGAGCCAGGGTCGAATCGAAGCAGCGCACGAGCGCCTGCAAGAGGCACTCGCCCTCGATCCGCAGTTCATCCCGGCGAAATTGAAACGCGGGACGCTGCTGCTGCTCGACGGCCGATTTGACGATGCTGTCGACGTGCTGGAAGATGCGGTCCGCCAGGCGCCCTACAGCAGCCAGGCGCATTTCAACCTGTCGCAGGCGTACAGCCGGCGCGGCGAGAAAGACAAGGCCGAGGTGCAATTGCAGCTCAGGCTCGAGGCCGAAAGGGATGAGCAGTTGTTTCCCGAATTGCACAAAGAAGCCGCCGAAAAACCCAACGATCCCGAGATTCGTTACCGGCTGGGAATGCTGGCCCGCAAACTCGGCAAACCCGAGTTGGCCCGGATGTGGTTTCGGTCGGCCCTGGCGATCGAACCCCGGCATCTGCAGGCGCGTTCGGCGCTGGCGGAATCCGAAGCTTCGCAGTGACTGCAGTCGTCGCCGTTGTGGTTCGCTCCGTCGGGGTTGCCGCCGACCTCGCCAACACCTGCTTGAAGCGGTGCGTATACCTTGATAAGTTGGAATGGGAATCAATTCCGGCGCGGATCGTCGGCTGGCAGCATGGCTCGCCAGGCGGCCGACAGCGGATCGCATCGAAGGATTTTCCCGGGGATCGATCGATGGATGAGCCGATGCGTGCCTGGACGGCGCACCGCATGAAATTTGCATGCTGCTGGGCGCTGGCGTTTCTGGCCCTGGGTTGCGATGCCGGCTCTTCTCCAAATCCGGCGGAACTCAGTAAACTTCCTATGCCCATGATGGACGGCGCAACTCCGTTTATCCGTCCGGGACCGCGGCAGCCTCCGCTCGAGCCGGCGGCCGACACCGATCTGCAACCCGTGGAAGAAGTCATCGGCATCTCGGTGGGGGACGTGCATCGCGCCTATTGGTGCTTTGCCATGAGTTCGTACGACACCAAGGTGATCAACGACCTGGTAGGCGGCATTCCCGTAACGGTGACCTTTTGTGATCGCACGAGGTGTGCCCGGGCATTCACGACCAAGAACCGCAACGAGCCGTTGAATGTTTCGCTCGGGGGCTGGTCGGGCAAGGCTCTGATTGTGCAGATCGACGGACGAATGTACGACCAGGATGCCAAAGACATCCCCTTGGAGGACGTCGCTGTCGAAAAAACGACCTGGGGTGAATGGAAGGAGCGCCACCCCGACGGAGAAATCTTCACCGGCCGGGTCGTTCCGGCTCCTGAGTCCAAACCCGCTGAATGAATCGTCCCGCGAAATATCGCATCGCGGCAGCCGGCCTGGGGCTGATCCTCGTGGCCGGTGGGGCAGCCCTCATCCACCGTCTGTGGCCGGGGCCCTCTTCGAAGGTCCTGTTGCGGCAGGCGATCGCCGCGATCGACGAGAAAGACGATTCGCGGGCGGCGCTCCTGCTCGACCAGATACTGGATCGTGAGCCCAAGAACTGCAGGGCCCTTTTGTACCGCGGCCAGGCCGCGCACAACTTGGGAGATGCGCCGGGAGCCGAAAAGTTCTGGGCGGCGGTTCCCGACAGTCATCCGCCCGAAGCCGCCACGGCCCGGTTTTCTCAGGGCCAGCAGGCCCTTGCCGCGCATCGCGCGCGTGATGCCGAACGGCTGTTTCGACGCTCGACGGAATTGCACCCGCAGTACGAGGCGCCGCGATTGCGGCTCATCTTTCTGTACAACCTGCAGATGCGCGATGCCGATCTGCGAAGCGAACTGGCCGCAATCCGCGCCGAACGGCCGTGGACGCTCGACGAACTGACGTTTTCCACCGGCTACATGGGGACCGTCTTCGACTGGCCGTCGCAGGTGACCGAGCTCGAGAAATTCATCGCCGCCGACCACGGCGACGTGAACAGCATCCTGGCGCTGGCCGAGTGCCTTCTGGCTTCCGAAAAGGTCGATCAGGCGGTGGAACTGCTCGAACGGTCGCTGGCCAGGCAGACTTCGAATCAGGCGCTGCGCGGGACGCTCGCCGACGCGTTGCTGCGGAACCAGAATCCTGATCGCGCACGCCAGGTGCTCGGGAATGAAACACGCCCCGGCGAGACTTCGGTGCATCTGGCTCGTGCTTACGGAGCCTTTTACACGGCCGGCGGCGACTGGGATCAGGCGGCAGCCTGGCTGGACCGGGCCGCAGAGCTCGACCCCGACCACCGCCCGACCCTGTTCCATCTGGGGCAGGCGCTCGAACGCACCGGCCACCATGACGACGCCAAACGCATCCTCCACCGGGCCCGCCTGCTCGAGTTGCTGCTTTCCGAGCGGGGCCGATTTCTGTCCGCGGTTCGGCCAAGAATCTGGCAGTTCTCTCCCAGTGACGGGCACAGCGCCGCCGACACGCCTGACGCCGAAGGCACCGAATTCCTCGAACAGCTCGCTCTGGAGATCGCCCGCCTGCTGGTGAATCTCGAAAGATCATTCGAAGCCTCCGCATGGCTGGAACAGGTGCTGGTCTGGAGGCCCGCCGATTCACGAGCCAGAGCCCAGTACGCCGAGGCGCTCAATCGCGCCCGGCGCGAGCTTGCGGATTCGGCGGCAGGCACGCTTCGTCTGCAAACCGGGGCCGCAGCGCCGCTCGCGGCGCCGCTCCCTCTGTTGCGGATCGAGCAGCCCAGGTCAGCCGAAGGTCGTGCGGCAATCAGGCTGGTCGACCGCCACAGTCAGGCCGGCGTCGAATTTCAGTACCGCAACGGAGCCACCGGCTCGCGGTACATCCTCGAAACTCTGGGCGGCGGCGTGGCGGCGTTTGACTTCGATGGCGACGGCTGGCCTGACCTGTATTTCTCGCAGGGGTGTCCGCTCCCTGTCAATCCACAGAACGAGCCGTCCTGGCGCGACCGCCTGTTTCAGAACGTCGAGGGGACTTTTCGCGACGTGACCGAAGCCGCGGGCCTGGGGGACGCCCAGTACAGCCACGGAACCAGCGCCGGCGATTTCGACAACGACGGGTTTGAAGACCTCGCGGTCGCCAATTTCGGGACCTGCGTCCTGTACCGCAACAACGGCGATGGCACGCTGACAGACGTCTCGACGGCCGCCGGAATCAGCGGCAGCGCCTGGCATTCGAGCCTGGCATTCGCCGATCTCGATCGCGACGGATATCTCGATCTGTACGTCGTCACGTATGTCCGCGAGCCGTATCTCGCCTGCCATCCCGAGAATGGCCAGGTCCGCACGTGCAGCCCGCAGAATTTTTCCGCCGAGCCGGACCGGCTCTTCCGAAATCAGGGCGATGGACGATTCGAAGACGTTTCCGCCTCGTCGGGAATCGCGGTCGACGACGGCAAGGGCCTGGGAGTGATCGTCGCCGATCTCGATAACGACGGCTGGCCCGAGATCTACGTGGCGAACGACACGACGCCGAATTTCCTGTTCCGCAATCTTGCCAGGCAGACGGGGGCCCCCTTGCGATTCGAAGACCGCGGCCTGGCCTCGGGGTCTGGCGTCAGCGGCGCGGGACTCTCGCAGGCGGGCATGGGAATTGCCTGCGGTGACCTCGATGGAGACGGCCTGCTCGATCTGCTCGTCACCAATTATTATCTCGAGTCGGCGACGTTCTATCGTAATCAGGGGGAGTTGCTGTTCATCGACGACACCCGGGCGGCGCGGCTCGACGTGCTCACGCGACAGTTCCTGGGGTTCGGTACCCAGGCCGTCGACTTCGATCTCGACGGGCGGCTCGATCTGTTCATCGCCAATGGACATGTCGATGATTTCCGCCATGTCGGCCAGCCCTGGAAAATGGCCCCGCAAGTCTTCTCGAATCAGGGAACGGCGACGTTCGTCGATGCCTCACGCGACGCCGGACCGTATTTTCAGGGTGAATATCTGGGCCGCTCGGCCGCCCGACTCGACTGGAACCGGGACGGCCGTCCGGACCTTGTTGTGGTTCATCTCGACCAGCCGGCCGCCCTCTTGCGGAACGAAACCGCGGTGGTCGGAAACCGCCTGATCCTCGAATTGCACGGAGTGAAATCGAATCGCGACGCGATCGGCGCCCGGGCGACAATCACTTGCGGCGGGAGCACCCAGGTTCATGAGATTTGCGGGGGGGACGGCTATTTCGCGTCCAACGAGCGGCGCCTCATTCTGGGGCTCGGATCGGCTCGGACGGTCGACCGGCTGGAGATTCGCTGGCCTCAGGGGGGCAAGGATCAGTGGTTCGACATCCCCGCCGAAAGCAGCCTGGTTCTGATCGAGGGACGGCCCCCCCTGATCCGGGCATTGACCCCCGCGGA
>JACQFH010000448.1 GCA_016200145.1 Planctomycetia bacterium
ATCTGAGCCAATCTGTGGATTCCTGGTTCCGTTTTCTCCCGTATCCGCATTTATCCGCGACATCGGCGTCATCCGCGGTTTCTCTCTCTTACGAGCCCGCTGATTCCGGATAGACGACGATCTCGACTCGCCGGTTCTGTGACTTCGTTTGTTTCGAGCTGCTCGCGGCAATGGGGTGATTTGGGCCGTAGCCGGCGACGAACAATTGCGATTCGGGAATACCGCGGCGTTTGAGGGCTTCGAAGACGGCGACCGAGCGGGCCACCGAGAGTTCGTGATTGTTCTTCCACTTGCTGCGCGTGATCGGATCGCTGTCGGTGTGTCCTTCGATGCCCACGCTTCGTCCTGCGTACTCCGACCGCAGCGCCTGGGCGATGCTGTCGAGCGTGGAATTCACATCAGCCTTGAGGCTGGCCTGGCCCGAGTTGAACAGGTGCGAGCTTTCGAGACGGATGCGTACGAGGTCGCCGTCCTGGACGACGTCGGCCCCGCGAATGTTGACGAGAGGCAGGGCCCCACCATGCGATGCAGCCCGTGCCGACACGCCCCTGCGTGCGACGCTGCCGCCATCACCTGAGCCCCGGAGCTCGGCCAGTTCCCGCTGAGACTGCTGCAAGGCGGCCTGCATTTGCGAGGTCTGCTGCTGCTGCTGTGCCAGCGCTGCATGGAGCTGCTGGTTGTCGGCGTCGAGCGCGACGGCGCGCTGGTGCGCGTCGCGGAACTGCGCCACCCCCGGCGAGGGCTGCGAACGCAGCGCCTGCGACCCCGGCTGCATGCCATACGGGTTGTTCGAGAACGGACCGCCGGTGCAGCCGGTGAGAGCGGTTCCGGTGAGTGCCAGAAGCACAGACACGCGCACGATGCGAGCGCTCTGCCGCATGGATTCGATCCTGAAATGCGAGGAAGTCGTGTAAAACTGGAGAGATGCGAGAGGAGAGAGACGCCTTATAGCGTCGGAAGGAATTTGAGACAAGACGGCCTTTGGGTGTCCGTCACGTGGACTTCAGTCCACGTATTACTTGACGAACCGATACACGCCATTGTTCTCGTTGGCGATCGCTTCGAGCGTCGTGCCGCCGTCTTCGTTCTCAAACGCGATCGTGTGGATGACCACGTTCGTCTTATTGAATCGGCGGATCATGTGCCGCACTTCTTCAGGTTCATCGAGCTCACCGTCGGTGAGCAGAAAGATGACCTCGGGTTTCATTTCCAGGGCCTGCTGCAGGGCGTAATTGGGGTTCGTCGTCGATTCCGCCTGGCGGGTGTTGATCCAGCGTGTGGCGCGCTGCTTGTTCGAGGGGTTGCCGGGAATCATGCCGTTGGCCGGTTTCGGATCAAACAGGGGGTACGTGCGATCGTTGAAGAAATACACGTAGAACTTCTGCTCGGGGCCCAGCTTGTTGATCGAACGGACGAGCTCTTTTTTGGCCCGTTCAAAACGCAAGCCGTGCATGCTGCCCGACATGTCGACGACATAGACGAATGATTTCCCGGCCCCCTTGGTGCCGAAAAACCCCGCACCAATCCCGGGGCCAATACCGGTCCCCGTTCCCCCCCCGGCGCCGCCTCCTTCTCCCCCAGAGCCTTTGCCACCCAGGTTGTCGCCGTCAATCCGCGGAAAGTCACGGAACGAGGCGGCCAGGGCCGCGTCCTGGGCCGAGCGAGCCTCTTCCGCCACCGAATCCAGCGGATCTCCTCCGCCCCCCATTTCGATCGCGTCGACCCCCACGTTTTCGAAGGCAGTTTCAGCCAGCGTCTCGCCCAGCGTCGAATCGACCGAGATCGCCTGGTTCCCGTGTCCCGCATGCCAGGCGAACCCGGCAATCGAAAGCAGAACGACGAGATGAATACCCGCCGAGAGCAGCCAGCTTACGTTGCGGATGCAGAGTTGCCGGATCACGAGCCACAGCCACGCGAACTGTGCGCGCAGACCCTTCGAGCGCGGGCGGGTCTCCCAGACTGCGGCCGCGTTCTCCCACAACGATGTTTCCCTCGCGTGGTTTGGTTGGATTGTGGCGGGCGGCATTCGCAACACTCACCCCGGATACGACGAGACGTGCAACCACCGGATTGCGACCGCAGAAAGGGCGAGATGGCCCCAGGCCCCGCTCTCCAGTTTGCACGATTACTGTAAGAATTACAAACCCAATTTTGACTGGTCTTGCGACAATCGGGCTGTGCCTGTAATCTTCGCCCTCTTCTCTCTCACGGCAAGTGCCCCCGCACCACTTTTCCCGGAGTCTTCCCGCCATGCGCATCGTCATGGCCCGCAAAATCGCACTTTTGCGCATGGGGTTCGTCGCCGTCGCAGTTGCCGCGGCGGGGTGCAACTCCATGAACGGCCGCATGAACAACCAGGTGGGGACCAGCTTCTACCGCCAGGGCAACTACACAATGGCCCGCGAGGAATTCCAGCGGGCCGCGGCCAACGAGCCCTGGAACCCCGACTATATCCACAACACGGCGACCGCCATGAAACGCCAGGGGGACATCGCCGGCGCCGAGCGCACATACCGCCAGGCGATCTCCACCGATCCCGGACACCAGCCTTCGTACCATGGACTGGCAATGCTCCTGAAAGAACAGGGGCGCACACCGGAAGCCGCAGAGCTGCTCCAGGGCTGGGTCGATCAGCAACCTTATTCCGCCGAACCTTACATCGAACTGGCCTGGCTCAAGCGAGAGACGGGCGACATCGCCGGCACCGAGCAATTGCTGCTGAGCGCGCTCAAGGTTAAACCGAACGATCACGTCGCCACGGCTCAATTGGGCCAGCTCTACCAGGACACGAACCAACCCGACCGGGCGGCCGCCATGTACCGCCGTTCGCTGCACGCCCGCTGGAATCAGCCGGAGGTGCAGTCGCGCCTGGCGCAGTTGCAGCGGCCCGGCGCACACCCGGGCTACGCAGTCGCGCCGACGGCATACGGCGCTCCGCACGGGCAAGTCATGACCGGCCCGCAAACGATTTCCACGAGTCCCGCTCTGGGACCGATGTCGTACCAGGGCCTGAACGCTGGCGGACCTACGTCATTCAGCCAGCCGGTTCCGCCGCCGACCACTTTTGGGAACGCCGACCCCGCGCACTCGACGAAACTGTCCGAGACGCCGCTTGTGGAGCCGCACTGATCGGAATTCTCACGAATTCCGCTACACCTGCTCCTCGCGAAATCATGACAGGCTGGAAGCCTATCCCACAGTTCTCAACGGGCTGTTAGCGCCGATACCGCCAGTCGGCGTGATCCTTGTAGGCCATCGTCTCTTCGACCAGCGCGAAGAGTTCCGGATCGTACGCCGCGAGTGCCTCGCGGGTCGTGATCGAGCGCGGCGCCAGCTCAGGCGCCGGGGCGTTCCCCGCGGCGTCAAAGTAGGCTTCCACGCCCGCGGACAGGTAGTCGCCAGGGCTTTGGCCGGCCGGCGTCCCTTTCCAGAGTCCCTTCCCGATCGCTCCGGCGAACAATTTCTCCAAGCGCCGGTCGAACTCGACGTCCAGCCGCCTTACGCGCAGCTCATACTGCTGCTTGTCGCGGCGTTTGTCGAAATCGGGGTCGACCGGGCGCTGGCCGGCGACCTGGTGAAAGGCCCTCGCGAACAAGCCGACGACCAGCGATTTTCCCGTGAACGCATCGCCCGCAAGCCCGAGAATGTTCTCTTCGGGAACGACGATCATCTTCCGCACGGCTGAATACTCGACGTACCGCTGCACAGCGCCCGGCGTTTTGTCGACGGCAGTCCTGAATTCCGGCAGGTCTGTGAGTTTCTCGTCGCGGCCGAGCACCACCAGCCGTGCGCCGTCGGCGATCAGCGCCTTCAGCAGATCGTGCCGGTACGCGAACATCTTGCGGATCGTGTCATTGGCGTTCAGCAGCGCGTCGTCGCTGGCGAGCCTCGAACCCAGCACCGGGAATTCTCGCGCCAGCGTAAATTTGGTGTAATAGGGGTCGATCTTGAACCGTTCGGGGGGAGCGATGACGCTCGGCTGCCGGCGCACCGGTTTGAAGCGCCAGTCGTTTTCTGCCGAGAGGCGAAACGTCGACTTGACCAGCTCGAATCCCTCGGGATCATACGCTTCGAGTTCTTCGCGCGTGCCGATCGCTGCGTGGTTCCAGTTGTTGACGCGATTGCAGTCGAAATACGACTGGCAGATTTCAGCCCAGTACTCTGCGGGATTGGAAGCCGCGTAGGCGTTCTTCCAGCGGCCGCTGCCGATCGCGTTGCGGTACACCTTCCCCAGCCTCTCGCGCCAAGTCGGGTCGATCCGGCTGAGCGCCGCGTCGATTGTGTGGCAGAACTCGTGGACGGCGATGCTCTCGTCGTCGTAGCGATCAAGCGGCAGATTGAGCAGGTTTTCTTCGCCAAAGCTCGTCACGTCGAATCCACCGGTCCCCCGCACGCGCTCGTTAAGGTAGGCGGGGTTTGGGCTGTTCCGATACTCGGGCATGTCGGTGTACACCTGGTCTTTGCCGATGATGATCAGGCGGGTGCCGTTGTCGACCATCGCCTGCATAATGTCGGGCCGGCCGGCGAGCATGCGGCTGACGATCTCATGCGTACGCACCAGCGCGGCGGATTCCACCATGGCCCCCGCAACGACTGGCAGGCCCTGCACGTCGATGAATTTCGCGTAGAACGCACGGGCCGCTTTGCGGTCGCGCTCGCGGACCTTCTCGAAGAACTCTTCAGGGGGTGCGGCGACTGACGGCGCCCCCTGAGCGACGCGTTCCGGTCCGCCGTTGTTCTGCGACACTCCCGGGTCGGGTGGTTTCGACGAGCGATCGGGAGTCTCGGTCCCCAGCAGATGCTTCGCCAGGAAGCTGTGCATCTTTCTGGTGCCGAATGCGCCCCCCATGCCGTGTCCGGCGCCCGGCACGACGACCAGCTCGAAGTCCTTATTGGCGCGGATCAACGCGTCGGCCAGGCGCAGCGTCGATTCCGGCGGAACATTCGTATCCATCTCGCCGACAATCAGCATCAACTTGCCCTTCAGGCGGTGGGCATTGTCGATGTTTGAGCACTCGGCGTACTGCTTGCCGACCGGGTAGCCCATCCACTGTTCGTTCCACGACGCTTTATCCATGCGGTTATCGTGGCACCCGCACGCAGACACGGCGACTTTGTAGAATTCGGGATGAAACAGCACGGCTCCCGTCGCGTTCTGTCCTCCGGCCGACGTGCCGTAGATGCCCACTCGCGAAATATCGTAATACGGGTACTTTCGCGCGACGGCCTGGTGCCACAGAATGCGGTCGGGGAGCCCGGCGTCTTTGAGGTTCTTCCAGCACAGGTCGTGAAACGCCTTCGACCGGTTCGCCGTTCCCATGCCGTCGATCTGCACGACGATGCAGCCCATGTCGGCCAACGACGCGAAACGCCGCTCGCTGCTGAATGATTTGGGGACGTACGAGCCCTGCGGCCCCGCGTAAATCGATTCGATGACCGGGTACGTCTTGGCCGGGTCGAAATCGCGCGGCCGGCAGATGATGCCCCAGATTTCGGTCGTGCCGTCGCGACCTTTGGCGACGAACACCTCGGGTGCCTGCCAGCCCCGCGATTCAAGTTCGCTGATATCGGCCCGTTCCAGCTCGCAGACCTGAGAGCCGTCGATGGTGCGCCGCAGCACGTGGGCCGGCGGCGCGTCGGCGCGCGAATACGTATCGATCAGGAACTGGCGATCGGGGGAGAACTGGACCGTGTGATTGCCGTCCCCCGCCGTAAGCGAGACGAGCCCCGTGCCGTCGAAATTGATCCGGTAGAAATGGATGAAATACGGGTCCTGGTCCGGATTCATGCCGCTGGCGCGGAACCAGACCTGCCGGCGCTCTTCGTCGATGCGTTCAATGCCGCGGACGACCCACTCGCCCTGCGTGATCTTGTTCTTCACTTCGCCGGTGGCCGCGTCGACGAGGTATAAGTGCCTCCAGCCATCGCGCTCGCTGGCGTAAACGATTTCGTCGGTTTTCTCGAGCCACGTGATCCGCCGTACGTCGGCGTTTTCGGTATGGGCCGTCCAGATGAACGTATCGGTCCGCTCGTCGATCAGGTGCCGCGTGAGGCCCGTGCGGGCCTCGACTTCGATCAGACGGAATCGCTGGTGCCCGCGATCGATTTTTTCGTACGTGAACGTGCGTCCGTCACGACTCCAGCGGATGCGCGGGAACCCGAAATCGATCCGCTCGACCCCCGGCTTGATCTGATTCGCGCTGGCCACTTCGAACACATTGAGCTCATACGCGGCAAATTTGTCTCCCGGAAGCGGGTAGCCCCGCTGGTGCAGGCGCGCGCGTCCCCCGCCGCGCGGCGACGATTCGACCAGATACACCTGCCCGTCGTCCCCCGGCTCGACGCGAAACGCCGTCAGCGTCGCCGAATCGGGGGACCACCCCGCCAGGATGTAAGCCTGATTTTCCGCGCCGTCGCGGCTGAGCTGCACTTCCCCTTCGCGCTCGACGGGGCGGACGAACACGTTGTGCTCTTTGAGGAAGGCAACCCATTTGCCGTCGGGCGAAACGTCGCGCGGCGTGCGAGGGCCGCCGGCGGGAGGTCCGCGCCGGACAGTCGTCGCAGCGTCGCCGGTGATTTCGGCGGTCGAGTCGGCCTCGGCGGCCTGAAAGCGGGCCAGCGTTCGCCCGTCGCGATCGGCGATTTCCCAGACGTGTCCCTCGAAGGTGTGCTGCTCGTGCTGTCCGCCGGGTGGCACTTTGCCGTAGCTGCGGCGCTGCCCTTCGCCGTCGAGCCAGAACAGCTCGATTTCGCCGGCCAACTTGTTGACGAATGTGAGCGAAGTTTCATTCCCCGTACGGGTGCTGGCGCGAGGCGCATTCCGCGCGTCGAGCGGCGCCAGCCGATCAGTCGCGGCAGCCGGCCGATTCGCGAGCTTAATGAGTTCGTACGTCTTGAGATTGCAGCGCCAGTCCATGCTGCCGGCATGAAACGTGATTTGTCCCGCCTGCTGCTCGAACTGCAGATCAGAGAGCGGCAGCCGATCGGCGCGCACGTCGGCGAGGCCCGCTTTCGTCAGCGCTTCGGCCAGCCTGCCATGATCGAACGCCGGGCCGCGAGCTCCGGACTTGGCATCGACAAAGATGAATTCGCTGGCACCGCGAGGCAATTCGTTCCGATACCAGAGCCCGGCGTCGTCAGACAGCCAGTGCGGCGTAATTCGCGCCTTGTAAACTCCGCCCCCTTCGCGCCCCCGCGATCCTCTCTGGTACGGAGATTCGTTTTCCTCCTCGCCTCGTGCAGGATCGCCGGAAAGCGCGGCCGCGGAGACGATCCAAATCGCAAACGCGCTCACCGCCGCGCGGCAGACGACCAATCGATTCCGCCCACAACGCACTTCGAAAGCCATGATTCAGTTCCCCCCCGAGCACGTTGTCATACCCGATCGCATCGCTTGGAATCGCCGATACCGGTCAACCAATAAAGCGGCTCATTCGCGCTCATGTCAATTGTCCTTTCGGTCGTCGGGGTTTCGGGAGTGACCCATGCCGCGAGTCTACCGTCGACCGCCTGACGGCGGTACTACGAACGCGGCGGGCGGGTCATTTCCGGGTGTGCAACAGGGCGACGATGCTCACCAGCGCGAGCGCGGCCAGCAGCAGGACGATCACGCCGATCACGAGCGGTTCGGAAACGACGGCATCCTTTGCGGCAGGCAGATAGGCGGCAATCGTCATCCACGCCAGTGCTGCCAGCACGAGCAGCAGGACGCCGGCCGTCAGTTGTTCGAGCAAACGAAATTCCGGCCGGGGGGTACGGCCCTGGCGAGGTTCTTCCGTCATGGCTCCTCCGGAACACGGGCTTGTCGCGCAGACGACTCTTCGGGCGCCCAGGCTTTGAGCCGGGACCGCGACCAGGCGAAATAATAGATGAGTCCCACGGCGTACAGAGCCGCCGTGATCGGCAGAACCTTGATGTCGATCCCGACGTAGACGACGGCCGCGAAAATCGACAGCACGACGACCGCTACGGGCAGCACGCGGGCCACGGGCGCGCGGTAATTCTGAAACAGCTCGGGTTCGCGCTTGCGCAAGATGAACAGGCAGGTGATGGCCAGGACGTACCAGACCAGTGCCGTCAACGTCGAAACCAGCAGCGCCACGGCGATCGCTTCCTTATACTTCAGATTGGCGACAACGAATGCCGCCGTCACCAGGCTGCACAACGCCAGCGACGGCACGGGGGTCCGGCGTTCAGAGTGCACCTTTCCGAGGATCCCGGGGAGGTATCCCGCACGCCCGAGCGCAAAGGCCTGGCGGCTGGTGCCGTACACCATCCCATGATAGCTGGCAATCATTCCGAACAGCGCGATCAGCCCGAACCCATAGATGGCCCATGGCGACCGCCCGACAGGAATCTCGGCGACGACTTTCGCCAGCGGATAGCCCACCGTGATGTCGCCAAGGGCCTGTGTATCATCGACTGCACCGCAGGCGAACAGCCACGTCAGCACGACCAGTACGATCAAGGTGAGCTGCGACCACACCAGTCCGCGCGGGATCGTGCGGTGCGGCTGGTGTGCTTCTTCCGCCGCCAGGGCGACTGTCTCGATCATCACCAGCCACCATAAGGCATACGGGACCGCGTCGAGCACCGCGCGCCAGCCCTTGCCGGCGGGGAACAACGGATTCGTCCAAACGCGGTCCCAGCGAAAATTGGTGGCTGCCAGGCACCAGAAAATGACCAGACCGAGGATCGCCCCGTACGTCATCCACACCATTGCCGTTGATTGCTCTTTGACGCCCCACACGTGCAGCACAAAAAAGATAACGACGGTCGCCAGAGCTGCCCATACGGCGACTGTGTCGCTCGGAGCGGCCGGGTTCAATAGGAAAGCGATGTAACCCCCCGTCGCGAGGGCGGTCGTAATCGTCGCGAACTGGCATTCCAGGAACATCGACCAGCCCATGACGAAGCCCATCGCCGGTCCCGCGGCGCGGCGGCCGTAGGCCAGCGGCCCCCCAGCGAACGGCATCGCCACCGACAGTTCGGACAGCGCCAGCACCCAGGTCAGATAGAGCAGGCAGACGATGAGGGACGCCACCAGCACGGCGACCGGCCCGTTGTCTTTGAGCGCGAAATTCCAGCCGAAATACTCGCCGGTGATGACGACGCCCACCCCCAAAGCCCAGACGTCGAGCACTTTCAGGGGCTTCTTGAGCGCGTGATCGGCGAGGAGGGGACGAGCGCCGGGGTTGTCAGGCGGGTGAGCGTGATCGGGCATTTTGATTGTCTGCGTTCAGCTCACAAAATCAGTCGCCCCAGGCAGAGCTGATTCGTGACATCGATCAGTCTGACACGGAATCGATCAATGCGATACTGACGCGGCCGCTTTTTCGCCGACGAGTTCGTCGTTGTAAAATCGAGTGAGTGCGAACGGCTTGAGCTTTTCCGGGGTTTTGCCGGTCGCGATCCGCTCGGCCAGCAGGTGCCCCGAGGCCGGGCCGGCCTTGAATCCGTACGTTCCCCAGCCGACGTCCATGTAGAAATTTTCCACCTCGCGTGCGACGCCGATGATCGGCGCAAAGTCCGGCGTCATATCGCACACGCCCGCCCACTGGCGCAGCACGCGAATGCCATGCAACTGCGGAAATAATTCCAGCGTGTACGTAGCCATCTGCTCGAGCGTCGGCAGCGTAGCCTTCATGCTGTACGTCTGATACGGATCAATTTCGGCGCCGATCACCAGCTCGCCCTTGTCCG
>JACQFH010000032.1 GCA_016200145.1 Planctomycetia bacterium
ATGGGGGTCGACGGAATGCGCCTGGACGCGGTTCCCTACCTGTTCGAGCGGGAAGGCACCAACTGCGAAAACCTGGCCGACACGCACCAGTTTCTGCGAACGCTGCGGCAGCACGTCGACGCGAAGTACCCGAGCCGCATGCTGCTGGCGGAAGCGAATCAGTGGCCCGAAGACGCCGTCGCCTACTTCGGCCAAGACGACGAGTGTCACATGGCGTTTCACTTTCCGGTGATGCCCCGGCTGTTCATGGCGATGCACATGGAAGACCGGTTCCCCATCGTCGACATCCTGGACCAGACGCCGCAGATTCCCGACGGCTGCCAGTGGGCCCTATTCCTGCGAAACCACGACGAGCTGACGCTCGAGATGGTGACCGATGAAGAGCGCGACTACATGTACCGCGCTTACGCATACGACCGCCGGGCGCGGGTCAACCTGGGGATCCGCCGTCGCCTGGCGCCGCTGCTGGGGAACAACCGCCGCCGCATCGAGCTCATGAACGGCCTGTTGTTTTCGCTTCCGGGCACGCCGGTGATCTACTACGGCGACGAAATCGGCATGGGCGACAATATCTATCTGGGCGACCGCAACGGCGTCCGCACGCCGATGCAGTGGAGCGCCGACCGCAACGCCGGTTTCTCCCGCGCCAATCCGCAGAAGCTGTATCTGCCGATCATTATCGACCCCGAATACCACTACGAAGCGATCAACGTCGAAGCCCAGCAGAACAATCCCAGTTCGCTGTTGTGGTGGACCAAGCGCCTCATCACACAGCGTCGCCAGCATCCGGCGTTCGGGCGGGGGACGATCGAATTTCTGCACCCGGAGAACCGCCGCATCCTGGCATTCGTGCGCAAATTCGGCGACGAGCGGCTGCTCGTGGTGGCCAACCTCTCTCGTTTCGTGCAATACGTCGAGCTCGACCTGTCGCAATATGCGGGGTCCGTACCCGTCGAGCTGTTCGGGGGAACGGCGTTTCCTCGAATCGGGATGAATCCGTATCTCCTGACCCTCGCGTCGCACTCGATTTACTGGTTCTCGGTTCCGGCCGAGAAACCGACGGAGACCGTCGCCCGTCCCTCTGGCATCGCCGAAATTCGCACGAATCGCGACTGGGACCGGCTGTTCGACAACTCGGGGCTGCGGCTGCTGGAAGCAGCACTGCGAAAACACTTCAACCGGGCCGACGTCACGGGACCGTGGCGCACCATTCGCGCGCTGCGGATCCGCGAATCTTTTCGGATTCACTGCGGCGAAAAGGCCGCGCGGCTGGCGGCCGTCGACCTGGAATTCGACCGGGGAACGCCCGAAACGCGCGTGCTGGCGCTGGCCTTTGCGACGCAGGAAGAAGCCGCCGGCTGGCCTGCAGGAGGCGAACCGCCCGTCGTGGCGCAACTGAGTGGTCCGCAACCCGGCGTCCTGTATGACGCATTCAACCTGCCGGCCTTCTGCGATGCGATGCTGAAGACTATCGCCGATGGTGCGACGCTCACCGGCGCCGCCGATGGCGAATTGACCGCCTGGCGCAGTGCGGCATACGACAGGCTGCGTGGCCCGACAGACGAACTGCTGCTGCCGGCGCTGAACGTTACCGAACAGGCGAATCGTTCGATCCGCTACGGGAACAGGCTGATCCTGAAATTCTACCGGCGCATCGAAGAAGGCCTGCACCCCGAGGTGGAGCTGGGCAAGTACCTGACGGAAGAACACGCGGTCGAGCACGTGGCGCCGCTGGCGGGGGCCATTGAATTCCGGCAACGGGGACGCGAGACGATGACCGTGGCGGTGCTGCATGGATACGTTGTCAACGAAGGGGACGCGTGGCAGCACGCGCTCGATCATCTGAGCGTTCTGTTCGAATCGGTCTCGACGTTGCCATTCCCCGATCCGCTGGCGCGGGCCCCCTTGAGCCGACGGCTGGGTGCAGGCGCCCCCCCGCCGCCAGATTCAGTCGCCAACCTGATGGGGAGTTACCTGGCGCTGACGCGACTGCTGGGGATTCGCCTGGGAGAAGTGCACCTGGCGCTGGCTGCGGGGGTTGAGCGACCTGAGTTCGTACCCGAGCCGATCTCCATGCAGTATCAGCGGTCGTTGTACCAGTCGCTGCGCAACGTGCTGTTCGACGTCATGGACAAGCTCTCGCGCGACAGGGCGCGCATTCCTGCCGAGCTCACCGAAGACGCAGCACACGTCCGTTCGCTGCAGCCGCACTTGCTGCAGGAATTCCGATCGATCTCCGAACGGCCGATTCTGGCGACGCGCATCCGCTGCCCGGGCGACTGCCACCTGCATCAGGTTCTGTTCACGGGCAAGGATTTCGTGTTTATCGATTTCGAAGGCCCGCCGGAACAGTCGGTGGGGGAGCGCCGGATCAAGCGGTCCCCCTTTCGCGACGTCATCACGCTGATGCGTTCGTTCGATTACGCGGCGTACGCTGCACTGTATGGGCTGGCATCGGGCCGCGGAAAGGCGACCGGCGCCGTCCGCTGTGAAGACCAGCCTGCGCTGCTTCCCTGGGCCCTGGCCTGGAGGGCCTGGGTGCATGACGCCTTTCTCGAAGGGTACTTCACGACGTGCGCCGGTGCGTCGTTCATTCCGGCCGATCCCGACTCGCGGAGCACGCTGTTCCGTGTCCTTCTGCTCGATACGCTGCTGTTCGAAACGTCGAACGTGCTGCAGTCGCGGCCGCTCTGGCTGGGCATTCCCCTGCAGGGATTGCTCGAGACCATGTCCCTGCGACGGGATGCCGATTCCACTGCGGCCGGCCGGGCACCGGCCCTGGCGGGATCGTAACGTCTGGAAGTCGCCGCGCCGGTCGGTTACGCTATTCGCTGGAGGAATTGAAAAACACCTATGGTCATCCCCCGGCTGGCATACCGCCTGGCGACAGAGATTTCCCCGCGCCTGGCATTGAAAGGCGCGTACCTCTGTGCGTACAAGGGCATGCGCGCCGTTTCCGCGTTTAAGAAGCGGCTCAAGGCGAAGGAACTCTATCCGCCGTTCATGTTTGTGGCCCTCACCAACAAGTGCAACCTGCGGTGCCACGGCTGCTGGGTCGAGAAAGAGGGCATCGGTTATTACCTGCCTGAGAACGAGCTCGATCTGATCATCGAGAATGGAAAGAAGCAGCGGGCCCATTACTACACGCTGCTCGGCGGCGAGCCGATGATGTATCCCGGGCTCTGGGACGTCTTCCAGAAGCACTCCGACTGCTACTTCCAGGTGATCACCAACGGCATGATGTTCACCGAGCGGAACGCCGAGCGCATCCGGCAGGTGGGCAATGTCACCCCGCTGATCAGTCTCGACGGTTTCGAGGCCAACAACGACAAACGCCGCGGCACAGGCGTGTTCGCCGCTGCCGAAGAGGGAATGACGCGGCTCAAGAAGAACAAGATCCTGTTCGGCATCGCCACGACGATCACCGGGCAGAACGTGGACGAGGTGCTGACCGACGAATACCTGAAATGGTTCATCGACCGTGGGGCCATGTACATCTGGTATTACGTGTACCGCCCGATGGGGGCCGAACCGCACACCGAATACTGCGTGTCGCGAGAGCAGCTCATCGAGATCCGCAAGCGGCTGCTGCGACTGCGCAAACGGCACCCGATCTTCATCATCGACACGTACTGGACGGCCGACGGCGAGGCATTCTGCCCGGCTGCCACGGGCCTGGGCTTTCACGTCAACCCGCGGGGCGGCATCGAAATCTGTCCGGCCCTGTCGTTCGCCCGCGACATGATCAAAGACAACGGCGGCGATCTGCACAAGACGATCAATGAGAGTCAGTTTCTGCGCGGCTTCCAGGATTTCGTCCACGAGCGCACCAAGGGTTGTGTGATCCTCGAACATCCCGTCGAGCTCAAGAACTACATCGAGGGCATGGGGGCCAAAGACTTTTCGAGCCGGGACGCCTACACCGAACTGGCCTCCGGCGCCCCGCGCAACAGCCATCACCTGCCGGGAGAAGAAATCCCCGAGGACTACTGGCTGTACCGCTTTCTGAAGCGTCAGGTGTTTTTCGGCATGGGCGCGCACGGGTGATCGAATCGAGGAGCGAAGAGAGAAGGGTGAGGAGTGATGTGAGTCGCCGACCGTTTAGCGCCGAGGCGCAGCCGAGTGCCCCCGTTTCCAATCGCACATCGATCCCATGTGGCCCAACACCAACGAAACCCAGGAGCTGCTGCTGGGCGCCGGTAAAGGGGAGCCGTCGGCGGTTAACCAGTTGCTCGAGCGGCACCGTGAGGGATTAAGGAACATGATCCGCACGCGGATGGACCAGAAGCTGGCACGGCGGATCGACGCCAGCGACGTCGTGCAGGATGTGATGCTGGAGGCGAGCCAGCGGCTCGACGCTTACATCCGTGATCCCAGGCTGCCGTTCGGCTTGTGGCTCCGCCAGATGGCCCAGGATCGGATCATCGACCTGCATCGAAGGCACCGCGTCGCCCGCCGGCGCAGTCTCGATCGCGAGCAGCAGCGCGGCCCCGTCCTGCAGGACAAGTCCTCGCTCGAGCTCGTAGCCCAGTTGCGCGATCCGGAAGTGACCCCCGCCGCGGCAACATTGCGCAAAGAGCTGTACGAGCGATTCGTCGAGGCCATCGACCGCCTGGAGGACGAAGATCGCGAGATCCTGATGATGCGGCATTTCGAGCAGCTCACCAACAGCCAGGCTGCGGAACTTCTCGGCCTGTCGCAGCCTGCCGCCGGCATGCGACACCTGCGGGCCCTGCGACGTCTCCGAGAAAACCTGGGTGCAGCCGCCGAGGCGAGCGGCAGCATCGGAGACTAACCCATGCGATGCCATCAGCACTTTGATACGGAGGCGGTCGCGGTCTGTGTCAGTTGCGGGCGCGGGGTGTGCCGTGGATGCCAGCAGCCGACGCTCGATCAGCGAATGCTGTGCGGCCTGCCGCAGTGCGCCGCTCTGGCGAAGAAGCAGGCTGCGGTCCCCTTCGTCATTGCGCAGGATTGTGCGAACAGGGCCACATACTCCAAGACTCTGGTACAAACACTACGGGGAATCACGCTGATTCTGGCTGTTCCGAGTGTGCTCCTCGAAATCATCCTGCTCGTGACCGCCGCGCTGCGTCCCCAGGCGGCGATGGCCGACTCGATCGTTCTGGCGGGACTGGGGATTATCCTGATTCTACTGGCCGGCGTGACGTGGCGCTTCCAGTCGCAACTGTCGCTGCTCCAGAATAATTGGGAAGACCTTGCCGGCGAATTTGGCAGCGGGGCCGTCGACGAACCGCCCGCATCGACTTGATCAACAAGCAACACCGGAATCGGTCCATGTCATCACCAGACCGCTTGAGCCGCCGAGAATTTGCCGGCCGCGTCGCCGCGGGGGCTGCCCCGCTCACGTCCATCGCCGCATTCGAATCAGCGGGCGCCCAGGAAAAGAAGGTCGCGGAACCCAAACCCCCGTCACCGGTTGATCGGCAGCTCGAGTTGATCCAGCAGCAATACTCGGACAAACGCCTTGACGCGGCGGCCCTTGCCGAAATTCGCGAAGACCTCGAAACACAAGCCGCACGGTCGCTCGTGCTCAGTGCGTTTCGCCTGACGAACGGCGACGAGCCGGGATATGTCGTGCGGGCCTGGCGAAAGGATGAGTGAAATAGTGAAGAGTCGAAAGGGTCGAAGCGGTCGAAGGAACTGACTTGATTTGATCAAATCCGAAATCCGAAATCCCAATTTCGAAATTCCCGTTTCATTCCGCACTCGACACTTTCGGCCATGCCCCTTCCCCTAGAACTCGCATTCGCTTCGATTCGCACGCTGGGGCAGGGCCTGCGCGCCAAGCAGTTTTCGGCGGTCGAACTGGCCGCATTCTTCCTCGACAGGCTCGAAAAGTTTGGCCCACGGTTCAATGCCGTGGTGACGGTGACGCGCGAACGGGCTCTCGTAGAAGCCGCTCAGGCAGATCGTGACCTGGCTGGTGGGAACGATCGCGGGCCGTTGCACGGCATTCCTTATGGAGCCAAAGACCTGCTGGCGACTCGCGGAATCCCGACGACGTGGGGGGCCGCGCCGTATCGAACGCGGGTCATTGATGACGACGCCACTGTCATTCGCCGCCTGCGGGAAGCTGGGGCCGTTCTGGCCGGCGAGCTGTCGATGGTCGAGATCGCCGGGGGAATGGGATATAAGCAGGCCAATGCGTCGTTCAACGGACCGGGCCTCAATCCCTGGAACGAGAAATCGTGGAGCGGAGGGTCATCGAGCGGTTCCGGGTCGGCAGTATCGGCAGGGCTGGTGCCGTTCGCAATCGGTTCGGAAACATCCGGCTCGATCATGACGCCGGCGGGTTATTGCGGCGTGACGGGTCTGCGGCCGACGTACGGCCGGGTCAGCCGGCAGGGAGCGATGGCGCTCTGCTGGACGATGGACAAGCTTGGCCCGATCTGCCGCACGGCGGATGATTGCGGCCTCGTGGCGAACGCCATCGCCGGCCACGATCCGCTGGATGAAACTTCAGTCTCGAGGCAGTACCGCTATCCGCCGGAGCCGCTGCCCGCTCGGCCCTTCAAACTCGCGCTGCTCCGTGAGCCGGCCCGCAAGCTACAGCCCGACGTGCAGGCGAATTTCGAAGCGGCGCTGAAAGTCCTGGAAGGGTTCGCCAGTTTTGGCGAAGTCGGGCTGCCCGATTTTCCGTATTCGGCCGTGGTTGGGACGATCATCGGCAGCGAAATGTCGGCGGCGTTTGAAGGAATGCTGACGAGTGGCCAGGTTTGGGAATTGGCCGCGCCGGAAGACCGGGTTGGCGCCCATGCCGCGATGCTCATTCCGGCGAAAGACTACATCAACGCGTGCCGCATTCGGAAGCTGATTCAGAAGGCCCTTGACGATAAATTTGCCGGCTTCGACGCGGTCGTCGTGCCAACGGTTGCGACAGTCGCTCCCCCGATCGATCGCGAGTTCCGCGCGTATCAGGGAGACTTTCGCGGAACGGGGCTCACGGTCGCGGCGAACGCCGCCGGCATCCCGGCGATGACCGTTCCCAACGGCTTCGGTGAACGAGGGTTGCCGACGGGCCTGTCATTTGTCGGGCGCGCATTCGACGAGAATCGCCTGATCACAGTGGCCGCAGCGTATCAAGAGGCGACGAACTGGCACCAGCGGCACCCCGATCTGTAGCTTAACCCGGCTCATCGGCGTCCGGCGAAATATCGCGGCGCAAAAAATCGGACGGCCTGCAAAGGCCGTCCGACGGGTGATTGCGATCAGCGAACGGCGGACTCTAAGCACCAGTCTCGGGAGCGACGGCGGCAGGGGCCGCCTCCTGCCAGACCATCAGGTGCTGTTCGATCGAGACAAGCATGGCGCTCTTCCCGCTCTGGTGCGGTTCGAGGGCAAAACCCGCTTCGCGAAGTTTCGTTTCCTGTTCGGCGCCCGTCTCGACGGTTCCATCGTCTTTCACCGCCCGCCACCACTGCAGATGGGGCCAGTCGCGACGGACAACTTTGAGGCACGAATCCATGGCACGTCCGCCGTTTCCAGCGCTGAAACCCGCACGGCGAGCGATATGCGTATACGTTGCAATCTTGCCTGCCCGCTTGAGCTCCCACAGAATTTCCGCCACTTCATCGGCGCGAGACGATGCCATTGTGCGATCCTCAACCGTGACTGTGATCGTTCGACAGGAACAGGAATGGACATTCCACTCGAGACGCCGGTATCGCCCGATCGTGCGAAAGAACCGACACATTCAACATACCCGATTTCTCGATCCGTCTCAACCCCGTTTCCGGCAGATGACCCGCGGAAAATGCCGGTTTGAGTGGACCGAATTCGTCGCGGCAATTCCGCGTTTGCACGGGCGCTATTCGCCGGCGGGCAGCGCCGGAGGCTCGGGTTGGAATGCCACGGTCGACGGCGACCCTTCTACGTCTGCGAGCGCCGCGTATCCGGAAAAATCGAACTTGCGGTTCGTGCACACGGCGTGAGACGGATTCACATCCGCGTTCGACGGTGCATGGACGATGGCGACATCGTTTTCGCAATCGAGCGTCTCGCGAACCATCCGACAATCCAGGATGTACGTCGCCGATGGTGCACGCGTCGCTTGAGGTCAATTCCAGCCGGGCGACCCGGCCTGAATCGTCGACGACCCGATAAACTCCGGCGGAGATCGTTTCGGGAAATGGAACGGGACAGGTGGCGGCAGTCCAGACTTCTTCGGCCGGTTCCGCCGACTGCACTGTCGATACGACGTGCGTCGGAGTGCCAGCCTCGTTGTCGGCAACGATTGACTCCGTCAGGGGCAACGTCAATGCCGCCGGGGCCGGAGTTCGCCAGGCGGCCGCGGGGCGCTGGCGATCGTTCGTGCTCCACAACCGTGCGAACAGTCCGGTCGCCAAAACCAACAGCAGGAAATGTCCGTTGATCGTCATGATGCGTTTGAATTCTGCTGCAGTCTGGCGAGAAGAGCAATGGCCGAAATTGCGCCGGCCAGTGCGTGGTTGTTCGATTTCGATGGCATCCCTGAGTATCGGATTCGTCAAAATGATCGTCTTAGGCAATCTGCACCGGCGAAGGGAGATTTCGGGTATCTAGGCTGTTTCGACTGGTCGGATAGATGCGCTGCCGTCGCAACCGCTATACTCGGAATGATGGTCGAGAAACTGGAGATGCAGCCGGTCGCAGGACCGATCCGCGGCACAATTCGCCCGCCAGGATCGAAGAGCCTGACGAACCGCGCGCTGGTGGTGGCAGCGCTGGCGCAAGGCCGGTCGCGGCTGGTCGGCGCACTCGACAGCCAGGATACGCGGGTCATGGTCGACGGCCTGCAACGGCTCGGGATTGTGCTTTCCCACGATGTCTCGCGCGAGACGATTGAAATCGAAGGTTGCCAGGGACGGCCGCCGGCGGGGAGCGCCGATATCTGGCTCGAAAACAGCGGCACCAGCATTCGGTTTCTGACGACCGTGTGTTGCCTCGGGCACGGCACGTACCGGCTTGATGGCAACGCGCGGATGCGAGAACGACCGATCGCCGATTTGACGTCGGCCCTTTCCAAGCTGGGAATTCGAACTCGCTGTGAACGGAACAACGGCTGCCCGCCGGTCGTCGTCGAAGGCGCGGGGATCTCCGGCGGTGCGCTGCGCGTGGGGGGAGAGGTTTCAAGCCAGTTTCTCAGCGCGTTGCTCATGGCCTGCCCTGCAGCGATCGGGCCAGTGGCAATCGACGTCGCCGGACAACTCGTTTCTCAGCCTTACGTCGAGATGACCCTCAAGGTGTGCGAAGCGTTCGGCGTTTCCATCGAGCGGACTCGCAGCAATTCGTTTCAAGTGCGGCCGCAAATGTATCGCGGACGGGAATACGTGATCGAGCCCGATGCGTCCGCCGCCAGTTACTTTCTGGCGGCCGCCGCGGCCACGGGGGGCGAAGTCACCATACCGGGGCTGTCGCAAAATGCTTTGCAGGGAGACGTCGGCTTTGCCGAGGTGCTCCGACAGATGGGTTGCAGCGTGGAGTACGGCGCCGATCGACTGACCGTGCGGGGCGCCGGCCTGCGGGGCGTCGACGTCGACATGAACGGCATCAGCGACACGGCGCAGACGCTGGCGGCAATCGCCCCCTTCGCCCGAGGGCCGACGCGCATCCGCAACGTCGCGCACATGCGCCACAAAGAGACCGACCGCGTCGCCGCTCTGGCGACCGAGCTGCGGCGGATCGGCCAGAAAGTCGAAGAACATACGGACGGCCTGACGATCGAGCCCGCGCCGGTTCGTCCGGCGACGATCGAGACGTACGACGACCACCGCATGGCGATGAGCTTCGCCGTCACGGGCCTTGTCGCTCCGGGAATCACAATCGCGAACCCCAGCTGCACTGCGAAGACGTACCCGCGGTTTTTCGACGACCTGGCGGCCCTGGTCGGTTCCTCATGAGCCAACCCGATACGGCCCATCCCCGATCGGCGGCAGCCCGCGAAATCGCCTTTGACGTGCTGAACCGCTGGAAGCCGCGCTCGCCACACGCAGCGCGGCTGCTCGAAGACTGGTTCGGCCGCGCCAGTGTTTCAGCGTCTGAGCGTGGGTTGGCCACCGAACTGGTCCACGGGGTGATGCGCCGCCGCGAAACGCTGTCGGCCCTGCTCAAGCCCCACGTCAACCGGCCCCTTGCGCAGGTCGAGCACGGCGCGCTCGTTCTGCTGTGGCTGGGCGCCTATCAGCAGGTCATGCTGTCGGGGATTCCCGAGTACGCCGCTGTCAATGAAACCACCGAACTGGCGAAACGCTGCGGCAAGCCGCAGTGGACGGGTTTCATCAATGCCGTCCTGCGTTCGCTGGGACGGTCGGTCAACGACGAGATCGTCGCGGAACCGCGGGCGAATGCGGTTCCGCTCACAGCCCATCGGTACCGCGTTGTCGGCGCACTCGTCTTTCCCGACCCGGAGCGCGATTGGCCCGGATACTTCGCGTCGGCGTTCAGCTTCCCGCACTGGCTGGCAGGCCGCTGGCAACAACGATTCAACCGTGACGAGCAGATGCGGCTGGGGTTCTGGTTCAACACTCCGGCCCAGTTGTGCCTGAGGGTGAACACGCTGCGGACCACGCGAGAAGCATTGCTGGAATCGCTTGCGCACGCGCAGATTTCCGCACGCGCGGGAAACCATCCGGAGTCGATCGTCTTCGAAGAATCGGCGTTCGTGCAGCGGCTGCCGGGATACGACGACGGCTGGTTTGCCGTGCAGGATGAATCGGCGATCGCCGCCGGAACGCTTCTCGATCCCAGTCCAGGAGAACGGGTTCTCGACTTGTGTTCTGCACCAGGAGGCAAAACAGCTCATCTGGCCGCACTGATGCACAATCACGGCCGGATTCTGGCGACTGACGTCGACGACATCCGGTTGCAGCGCGTCACGGAGACGTGCCGGCGACTCGGCGTGCAAATCGTCGAAACGCGCAAAATGCCCCGCGACAGCACCGATCTGGGGCATGAAACGTTCGACCGAATCCTTCTCGACGTACCGTGCTCGAATACCGGCGTACTGGGCAAACGTCCGGAGGCCCGCTGGCGGTTGCGATCGGAAGACCTGACCGAGCTGCCTGCCATTCAATCACGATTGCTGCGAACCGCGTGCGATTGCCTCGCGCCAGGCGGCCGGATCGTCTATTCCACGTGCAGCATCGAACCCGAAGAAAACCGCGCGGTCGTCCAGGCGCTGCTCGACGAACGCCGCGAGCTGACTCTGGTTCACGAACAGGACCACGTGCCCGGCCAACCCGCCGACGGCGGCTACCAGGCGCTGCTGCAAACTTGCCGTGCGACGCCCTCGCCGGCATGATACTCGTTCCCAATCGCAGGAGAGCCAGGACCACCGCATGGCACATTTCGATCAGGCACCGGCCGAACGGGAAACTGTCAATGAAGACGAAGCCAAAAGACGCGCGCGGCTCGGGCTCGTCCTGTTTGCGATTTACTTTGCCCTGTATGCCGGGTTCATGCTGATCAACGTATTTGTCCCGGCGCTGTTGGAGATCACGCCCTTCGCCGGGGTCAACCTGGCGATCTTGTATGGATTCGGGCTGATTGTCGCCGCGCTGCTGCTGGCGCTCGTCTATGCATGGCTGTGCCGGCGGCCGGGTGGGGGACAGCCATGATTTACGAGGCCTCGACGCTGGCCGTCGTGATCTTCGTGATCATTGTGGGCGTGACGCTCGCGCTCAGCTTCTATCTGGGTTCACGGGCCAGATCGGCGCAGGGGTATTTTGCCGCAGGCGGTCAGATTCACTGGTTCGTCAACGGCATCGCCTTCGCGGGGGACTACCTGTCGGCGGCGTCATTTCTGGGGATCTGCGGGATGATTGCGTTCTACGGGTACGATGGTTTCCTGTACTCGATCGGGTATCTGGCCGGCTGGGTGGTGGCGCTGTTCGTAATCGCCGAGCCGCTCAAGCGTCTGGGCCGCTACACCTTCGCCGACGCGCTCGACAGCCGATTCAACTCGCGGGGGATCAAATTGTCGGCTGCGATCAGCACCCTTGTCGTGAGCGTGTTCTACCTGATCCCGCAGATGGTGGGGGCGGGGGCGCTCGTGAAACCGCTGCTCGGATTTTCTCACGCGACGGGAGTACTGCTGGTGGGTACGATCGTGACGCTGATCGTTGTCACGGCCGGAATGGTGAGTACCACCTACGTGCAGTTCATCAAGGGCTCGCTGCTGGTGATCTTCAGCACGATTCTGACAGCAATGATCCTTATTCGCGGATTCTCTGTTCCCGACTCGTCACAATCGCGGTGGATCAAACCGTCGCGATTTTATGACGGCCCCAGGATCACGGCAGTGCGATCGGATCACCGCCAAGTCTTCGGCACGGGTTCATTCGTGCGTCTGCCGGAAATTGACGGTTGGAATGACCGACCGTATATCCGCGTCAGAGACACGACGACTGGCGAATTGCGGACGTGGCGGACGGGATCCTCCGGCGAATCACAAGTCGTTGGTTGGGAGGTCCAGACGTTGACTGTAACACCAGACGGCAAGAAGCTCATCAACGGATTGCTTCAGCAGGCCAGTCTTCCCCGTCGCGATTTCGAACCCGTCGGGCACGTCAGCAAACTCCCCGACGGCAGAACGCATACCGGTCCGCTCGGTCCGCTGGAATTCCTCAGCACGCTGCAACAGAGCGAAGTGATCCTCTGGGAAAAGGACAAAGATTCCGTTAAAGAGGCCGACGGATC
>JACQFH010000449.1 GCA_016200145.1 Planctomycetia bacterium
AGACATCTCGTACGTGCACGGCGGGCTGGGAATCACCTTCCATGACGAATCCAAAAATGAAACGATCGATTATTCGCATCCGGACGGCATCGCCGGATATCTCGCCAAGCTGACGGCCGAAGGGAACAAGAAGCCCGTCACCGACCAGGTGTTTTCGATTTCGAAAGACGACAACGTCACGAAAATCGAACTCGTTCTGCGGTGGACTGAATCGACCGACGAAGAGATCCGCAGCTACGTCAACGGCATCCGCACGCACGCCGGGGGGACGCACGAATCGGGCTTGAAATCGGCAATCGTCCGGGCGATCAAGAACCACATGGAAGTTCACGACATCAGCCCCAAGGGTGTCGCGATCACGGCCGAGGACATTCGCGAAGGGGTCGTTGCGATCCTGTCGGTGTTCCTGGGGGACCCGATGTTCCAGGGACAGACCAAAGAGCGCCTGAACAACCCCGATACGGCCGGCCTGGTCGACGCGCTGGTGCGCCCCGCCCTCGAAAACTGGTTCAATTCGAATCCCACGCTGGCGGATGCCGTCATCGGGCGGATCGTGCTGGCGGCGCGGGCGCGCCTCGCCAGCCGCGACGCCGCGGGTGAAGTCCGCCGCAAGACGCCCACGACGCGGCGCAATGCGCTGCCCGGCAAGCTCATCGACTGCCGCACGACGAAGCCCGAAGAATCCGAGCTGTTCATCGTCGAAGGGGATTCGGCCGGCGGCAGCGCGGCCCAGGGGCGCGACAGTCGCATCCAGGCCGTGCTTCCCTTGCGAGGCAAAATCCTCAACACCGAATCACTGGCCACCGCCCGGGCGCTCGACAACCAGGAGCTGAAAGACCTCGTCGAGACGCTGGGAACGGGGATCGGCCCGAATTTCGACATCCGCGGCCTGAGGTATCATCGCATCATCCTGCTGATGGACGCCGACAGTGACGGCAACCACATCATGACGCTGATGCTGGCGTTTTTCTTCCGCCACATGCGCGAGCTGATCCGCGGCGGGCACGTGTTTCTGGCGCAGCCCCCCCTGTACCGGATCGCCGTCGGCAAGGAGATCCACTACGCCCTGACCGACGCGCACAAAGAAGACATCATCGCGGCGCTGCCGGCGAACCGTAAGCCCGACATCAGCCGGTTCAAGGGGCTGGGCGAGATGCCGTGGAAGTACCTCAAGGAAACGACCTTGAGTCCCGATAGCCGCATCCTGCTGCGTGTCGACATCGAAGCCCAACTCGAAGCCGACAAGACGTTTCAGCAGCTTTTGGGGAAAGACGCCTCACAGCGTTACGAGGTGATCATGAACGAGGCCAACCTCGTCGAAGACCTCGATATCTGACGTCGCGGGCACGCGTCGTCTCGCAGAGACGCCAGAATTCCGCCCATCGCGCCGGCAGGCACACAGCCTGATAATGCCCGCACCTCAGCCAATGCGTGTCGAATTCGGCGGCATTGACCCGATTTCCGTGACTGAGGTAGTACGTGGAAAACAGCGTTTCAGCGAGGTTTCTCGGCCCCGGCGTCCCATCAGTCGGGTGGCATGCGTTTTGCTGCCATGGCATCTCGAAACTCAACGAGGCAAAAATTTATATGTCGCACGGTTGACATTTGAATTGTGAAGGTTTATTGAAGAGGGTATCGTGGATCTCGTTCGCAATTCCTGCGAAACGATCCGTCGCGGTTAATTCTTACTCCGCGGATGCCAGTCGGCCCTGTAAAGTTCACGAACCAGCACAGTTCCACAAACCGGCAACCAGCCGGCAATCAGCAAATATTTTCGATTGTTCGTCGGACTGAATTCTCTCGGTTTTCTTTTTCTCGTTCGAATTCTTTTTAAGGAGGCGTGTCATGAGAACGCCCGGGACGCTGGCTGTGCGGAGAAGGATTGGATTTACGCTGATTGAGTTGCTGGTGGTGATTGCGATTATCGCAGTGCTCGTGGCGCTGTTGCTGCCGGCCGTGCAGCAGGCGCGCGAAGCGGCGCGGCGCAGTCAGTGCAAGAACAATCTCCATCAACTGGGGTTGGCGTTGCACAACTATTCGGAACTGAGGGGTTTTCTGCCGCCGTCGCGGATCGCGATGGGGCAGGTGGGCTGGGGCGGACCGACAACAGCGCAAGCGCCCGGCCCCCCATTTTTCCTGAATGCGTCGGGCTGGACGATGGTGTTGCCGCAGCTCGACCAGGCGCCCTTGTATAATCAGTACAATTTCAACAGCGCGGCGAGCTGGACGACCGTTTATGGGGCGTACAGTCCCGCCCAGATGGCGTTTGATCCTGAAATCAACTGGCCGGTCGTGAGCACCAAGCTGCCCGTCTTTCTCTGTCCGTCGGACCCCAATCCGCTGTATTACCCCTCCAGCAACACCAAGTACTACTCGGTCAGCGCGACCAGGCCGGGAGGTATGCGGACGAACTACGATTTCAACGTCTGGTATGGTGAGTACTACTACCAGGGTTACGCGCATCAGTACTGGTACGACTATCAGCGGGCCATCTTTGGGGCCAATGTTTCCAACAAGCTCGAGGACATCAAGGATGGTACTTCGAATACCCTGATGGTCACCGAGACGGTTCGCAGCGTGTGGAACGGCGTGCCTCCGGCCTGGGGCCATGGCGGTCACGTTCAGGTGGGAATTGCGCTCGACATGACCTGGACTCCCGGCATCAACCTGTGGACGTACCCTGGTTATCCGCAGTCAAGGCAAATCGGACGATTGTGTAACTGGGCCTCTGCGGGAAGTATGCATGCCGGTGGTTGCCACGGATTGCTGGCCGACGGTTCCGTTCGCTTTCTTTCAGAGAACATCAGTTATACGACGCTTCAGAGGCTGCACTGGATGCGTGATCAACAGGTGCTTGGGGAGTTCTAGGGTCTCAATCTGGGGACCAGCACCGCCCGGACGGGGTTCGACTCGCCCGGGCGGGTTTACTTTGGGCTCGCGGCGACTGACTGCCTGCCTGCCGTCGCGCCAAAGGCGGCATGTCGGGCCGTTCGGTGCCTGCTTTTCCGTGGCGATTTGCAACCGGGAGAATGAATTATGACGCGACAGGCTGGGTGGGGAATGTGCGCGGCGCTGATGTTCGTTATCGGATGCTCCAAAGGTAATGCACCTCCGAAGCTCGCGGACCCGGTGCCGATGGAGGGAACTGTGAAAACGACAGACGGAAAGCCGATCGTCGGGGCGACGGTTATTTTTCACCCCAAGACGCAGACACAATTCCACGGTGCCGTGGGATTTACTGATGATACCGGCAAATACGTTCTCGAAAGTGATGTTGGCGATGGCAAGACCAAGAAAGGGATCGTTCCAGGACAGTACAGCGTGACGGTGAACCGGCTGGTAAAACCGGATGGCACGACCTTGAAGCGCGACCCGAATGTTCCCCCGATGAACGTGGGCGCCAAAGAGGAGATGCCGATGAAGTACGCCTCTGTTAACGAAATGGGGCTTACGTTCGATGTGCCCGCCGCCGGCGGCACGTTCGATATCACAATCGATATGTCGGCGCCCCAGATCTAGGAGGTTCCGGTGTGAGATCCGGTCAACGCCGGGTCGTGGCCGCGCTGTTTGCCGCGACGGGCTTGGCCGTTGCCTGCGGATGGTGGTGGTGGTCGTCGTCGCGACCGTCGGCCGAACAACTGGCGCGCGAAGTGCGCAGCGCGCTGGACCACGGTCGCACGGACGAAGCAATTCGGCTGGCAGAGAGGGGCTTGCAGCGGTTTCCTCGATCGCCGTCGGTCCGGCTGGCGGCCGCCGACGTCGACTTGAATCTGGGCCGCCCGGCCGCGGCGCTCGCTCATCTTCGGGAAATCGAAGACGACGGCGGTCGCCTGGCCCTCGAATCCATCGGCGCGGCGGGAGACATCCTGTTTCGGCTCAATCGTCTCAGCGAAGCCGAGGTCTGCTTCCGCCGGGTGATCGAGGTCAATCCGCAGAACCCGTCTGGCCGGCAGAGGTTGGCCCTGTTGCTGGCCCTGTCTGGACGCCGGAAGGCGGCGCAGCAAACCTTGTTCGCTGTCGTCAAGGGAGACGCATTCGATACGCGCGACCTGTCGCTGTTCGGCGAGCCGGATAAGGTCTTCGACAATCCTGATTTCGTGAAACGGTTCGAAGATTCGTCGCCCGCTGATCCGGCGGCGATCCGGGGCCGGGCTCGTTATCTGCTCTACAAGAACAAACCGACCGAGGCGCTCGGAATGTATCGGGCCCTCGCCGCGCGATCTCGCGCAGATGTCGACGCGCTGGCCGGGTACGGTCGTGCGCTGCTCGATACGGGCGCCAGCGACGCGTTCTTGAAATGGCATGCTGAACTTCCCGCCGAAGCAGATGCCACTGCCGAAATCTGGGAGCTCCGCGGCCGGTTTGCGCAGTTGCGGTCGGAAAACGAAGTGGCCGTGCGCTGTTTCGGAGAATCTGTTCGGCGTGACCCAAATCAGATCTCTGCGAGTTCCCAGTTGGCCGTTCTTCTACACCAGTACGGGAATCAAGACGCTGCGCTGGCGTTTCAACGGCGCGCGCGGCAATTGCGGGAACTGAAAGAGACCCTGGACGTGACTCTGGCGGAGTCGCGCCGCGTCGAAAGCCTGCTGAAGGCTGCCGCGCTGACAGAAGGCCTGGGACGGCACTGGGAAGCGCGAGGCTGGCTGCTGGCAGCCGCCGAGCTCACCGGACGGCTCGATCTGCGCGATCGTGCCCGGGTGCTTTCCGAATCGCTCGACGACGAGGCTCCCCAGACACTGCCGGAGGCCAATCCGGTCGCAATGATCGATCTCACGGCGTTTCCCAGGCCCGACTGGAACGCGGCGACGAGATTTCGCGCCGCGGGAGAGTCGTCTGCCGACCCCCGTCTGAGCCGCGTCACCTTTTCCGACAAGGCGGCACAGGCCGGGCTGGATTTCACGTACTTCAACGGCCATCGTCGTGGTGCGAATGGAATGCGGATCTTCGAGAGCAACGGCGGCGGGGTGGCCGCCTTTGACTACGACGGCGACCTCTGGCCCGACCTGTATTTCACGCAGGCTTGTGAGTGGCCGCCTGAACCGGGTCAGGCGCGCCACCTCGACCGGCTGTATCGCAACCTGGGAAACGGACGATTCGAAGACGTGACAGGCGCGAGCGGCCTGGGGGATGAACGTTACAGCCATGGGGTAACGGCTGGAGATCTCAATGACGACGGATTTCCGGACCTGTACGTCGGCAATATCGGGCAGAATCGGTTGTACGCGAACAACGGCGATGGAACGTATACCGAGCAGACGGCCGCCGCCGGGCTTGCGGGTGGTGGCTGGACGACCAGCGTGCTGATCGCCGATCTCAACGGGGACGCATTTCCCGAAGTCTACGATGTGACGTATCTGGCCGGCCGCGAGCCATTCGAGCATCTGTGTCACGACAAACAGAATAAGGACGTCGTGCGTGTCTGCGCACCGACGGTGTTTCCGGCCGAAGCCGATCGGCTGTTTCTCAACCGGGGCGACGGCACGCTGGAAAACGTCAGCCAGGAAGCGGGAATTATGGTGCCCGATGGCAAGGGCCTGGGAATCGTGGCGTTCGATGCGGCCGGTTCCGGACAGCTCAGTCTGTACGTTGCCAACGATATGACCCCGAACTTCCTGTTCCTCAACAAGGTCGTGCGCGCAGGCGAGCGGCCCGCGTTCCAGGAAGCGGCCAGACTGTTGGGCTGTGCCGTCAATGCCGAAGGGCTGGCGCCGGCGTCCATGGGAATTGCCGCGGATGATTACGATCGCGACGGTCTGCTCGACCTGTTTGTCACCACGTTTTACGGTGAATACTACGTGCTGTTCCGGCAGCAGCC
>JACQFH010000450.1 GCA_016200145.1 Planctomycetia bacterium
GGCCATCGTCTGTCTCCCTAGAATCTTCACATAGCTGTGAAAACGCGAGTCAGAACCGACCCGCATGGTGTTCATGCTTCATTCAATCAAATTTGCAGCTCTTGAACCGAGGTTTCAGAACTCTTTGTTTCGCGGCGAGCCAAGTCGCCCACAGATTTGGAGATTTGAGCAATGGTTTGTGATATGACTGCGATCAGGGAGATTGTCGCCCAGCACGGACGTTTATCCGCAGATGCTCGAACTCTTGAATTCGGGACTAATTTGTATCTGGCGGGCCTCACGTCCCTGGCAACGGTGGGAGTCATGCTGGCGTTGGAAGACCATTTCAACGTCGAGTTTCCCCGTTCGATGCTGAGCCGAAAGACGTTCGAGAGCATGGAATCGATTGCTGACGCCCTTGGCGAATTAGTCGGATGACTCTTCAACTCCCGCGCCAACAGACTGGGATGGCCATGACGCCTCCTATGACTTCCGCGACTCCGACCTTTGACCAGATATTGGAGCAGGCGCACTCGATCGGCAAGAATGTGCTGGCCGTCCATGCGGCCAGCGTCGACCGCGACGCCCGATTTCCCAGAGAAGCGATCGAGGCCCTCCGCGAGGCCAGGCTCTTGAGCGCCTACGTCCCGAGAGAAATCGGCGGGATGGGACTCAGTATTTTGCAAATCGCCAAGATTTGCGAGGTGCTGGGGCAGTATTGCGGCTCCTCTGCGATGATTTACGCGATGCACAAAATTCAGGTGGCCTGCATCGTCCATCACGCCTTGGTGTCACCCTACTTTAGAAACTACCTTCGCGAGCTCGTGGATCAGCAGCGCTTGATTGCCTCGGCAACGACGGAGCTAGGCGTCGGCGGCGATCTGCGCTCCAGCCTGTGCGCTGTGGAAATCGAAGGCGACGCGTTTCGATTGACGAAGAAGGCGCCTGTCATTTCCTATGGTGAAGCGGCCGACGACATTCTGGTCACGTGCCGGACGTCGCCCGAGGCTCTGCCCAGCGATCAGGTCCAAGTCCTGGTCCGGCGTGGCGACTATACGGCCGATCCGCTGTCGGGCTGGGACACCATGGGATTTCGAGGCACGTGCAGTTCCGGGTTTACGCTGTGCGCCACGGGGAGCAGGGATCAGATTCTGCCGACGCCGTTCGCCGAGATTCTCGCCCACACCATGCACCCTGTTTCTCACATTGTCTGGTGCTCGCTGTGGTCGGGAATTGCGATCTCCGCGGTCATTCAGGCCCGGGCTTTCGTTCGCATGGAAGCCCGCAAGACTCCCGGCGAAACGCCATTGTCTGCAATTCGCCTCGCCGAAGTCGACTGCGTTTTGCAGGAAATGCGGCACAATGTCGGTAGCTTGACGCGCGAATATCACCAATTGTTGGTCGACGAACGGCCGGAGGCCTTCAGCGACTTCGGTTTTTCGATTCGCACCAACAACCTGAAGCTGTCTTGTTCGCAGGTCATCGTCGAGATTGTCGGCCGCGCATTGCTCATATGCTGAATTTCCGGCTATCGCAACGATTCCAATTACAGTCTGTCGCGGCATCTCCGGGATGCTTATGGCGCAGCCTTGATGGTCAACAATGACCGAATCACGAAGCTGAACGCCACGATGTTGATGGTGCATAAAGAAGGGTAGTTCGGATGTGCCTTGACGACGAATCCCTGACGGCTGCTTATCGCCAGTATCAGACCGAACTGGTCGAAGCGGGCTTGCTCATTTCGCTGGGCGTGCCCGGGCTTTACGGCCGCAGTGGTATTTTCGAAGGAGTGATCGAACACTTCGAGCAGTACGTGACGCAGCGAGGCGCGTTCGCTAGGGCGGAAGTCATGCGTTTTCCTCCCATGATGAGCCGGCAACACTACCTGCGGACCGGCCACATTCAAAACTTTCCCGATCTCATGGGATCGGTGCATACTTTTCAAGGAGGCGACCGCGAACACCTCAAACTCCTAGAGGCCCGGGAAAAGGGTGAAGATTGGACACGCAATCTCGCAGCCACCGAGTCCATGATGGTCCCCGCGGCCTGTTATCCGCTTTATCCCACCGCAACTGGAACACTTCCGAGTGTCGGACGTACCGTGGACTTGCGCTGCTTCGTGTTCCGCTGTGAACCGTCGAGCGACCCGGCCCGCATGCAACTTTTTCGACAACGCGAATATGTTCGCCTGGGGACAGCCGAGCAGGCCCTGGATCATCGCAATGGCTGGTTGAAACGTGGCCAGGAAATCCTTAATGCGGTGGGGCTCGATGCCAGGCCCGTAGTTGCCAACGATCCCTTTTTCGGTCGCGGCGGCCAGATGCTGGCGGCCACCCAGGTCGAGCAGGACCTCAAATACGAATTGGTCGTACCGATTGCGACCGCTGTAAAGCCGACCGCCATCGCCTCCTGCAATTACCATCTGGATCATTTTGGCCACGCGTTCGATATCAAGACCGCAGACGGCAAGCCCGCTCACTCCGCGTGCATCGGCTTTGGCCTGGAACGCATTGCCCTGGCACTGTTCAAGACGCACGGATTCGACCCCACACAATGGCCCACGGACGTCAAGCGGGTCCTGGCCTTATGATGAAACAGATCATCGCGCTGGACCCGGCCGATTATCAGCGTCATCGGATTCATGGCGAGAATCGCATCTGGGCCGAAACGAACTGCTACGTCGATGTGTGGATCGAGCTGTTGCACGGTTGGGGATTCGAGCCGATCGCTGCGCTCCCCTTTACGCTGGCGATCGATTTCGAAGGTGACCAATGGACTTTCTTCAAGTTTTCACTCCGTGACCTGTATCGACTGTATGGCCTCGATGTTCAGGAACTGGCGATCTGGCGGCCCCTGGTCGACCACATCGAAGAGCAGGTCGCGCTGGGCCGCCCCGTGCTCGTCGAATTGGATTCCTGCTTCCTGCCCGACACCGCCGGTACCGCCTACCGGCGAGATCATGTCAAGTCAACGGTCGCAGTCAACGCGATTGACGTCGCTGGCCGCCGGCTTGGCTACTTTCACAACCAAGGCTACTACCACCTCGATGGCGACGACTTCGTCGACGTCTTTCGCCTGCGAGAGCCGCGCGACTCGAGCCAGTTGCCCCCCTACGTCGAATTCGTCAAACGCCGCCAGCCCTCGGTATCGACTGTTGGCGGTCTCGCGAGAATATCGCTGGGATTATTGCGAGAACAACTGGCGATGCTGCCTGTCGTCAATCCGTTCGTGAAGTTCAAATCGCGATTTACGATCGATCTCGAATGGCTCGCGACGGAAACGCTCGATATGTTTCATCGCTACTCATTCGCGACGCTTCGTCAATTCGGTGCATGTTACGAACTTTCGGCAACCTTTCTGACCTGGCTGCAGCAGGGCCTGCAACTCGATCTTCACGAGCCGATTGCAATCTTCACAGAATTGGCGACAGACGCCAAGACTTTGCAATTTGAACTGGCGCGAGCCGTGATGCGCAAGAAGCCGTTGGACCTTTCTGCAATCGACCGAATGGCAACGCAATGGCAGGCTGCGATGGATGGCATCAAAGCCAGTGCTCTGTAAACGTCTCGAAGGACGCGGCCCATCGCTCTTCTCATGCATACGACGAACGGAACGATCAACTCGCGATTTGAGGGAGGCTGGTCGTGTTGCAGGCAGCCGCCGACGATGATTACTCATCCCGACCAGTTGGCAGCGGCTGGTCCACACTGGCTGCCGGCCAAAGTTCCGGGGACCGTTGCCGCGGCTCTGTCTGCCATTGGCGAATGGAAACTTGGCCAACGTCTCGAAGCCGATTCGCACGACTGGTGGTTCCGGACCACGTTCCGCGACGCACGCCAGCACCCGGATCAAGCATGTCATCTCTGTTTCGACGGTCTGGCGACACTTGCCGAAATCTGGCTGAACGGACGGCGCCTTCTGGCAACCGACAACATGTTCCGGTCGTACCGGATCGACGTGGGGTCGCTGCTCCAACCCGAAAATCAACTGCTCCTGGCATTCCGCTCACTCGATCAGGCCCTCGCTCAAAAACGTCCGCGGCCACGTTGGAAAACGAATCTGGTTTCCCATCAGCAACTCCGCTGGCATCGGGCCGCACTGTTAGGACGGATCCCCGGCTGGTCGCCACCGGTGCCGGCGGTGGGGCCCTGGCGCGACGTCCGTCTCGAATGTGGATCTGTGATCGTGTCCGATGTGAGGCTTGGCAGTACTCTCGACGGCGCGACGGGGACTGTAACCGTTCGATCTCGCGTGCAGACTCAGCAGCGTGTCGAACGAGCGACGTTTCATGTCGGACAGCACGCCGTCGTGGTCGATGAACTCGACGGGACAGAAGGCACGGTGTGGCAGGCCGAGTTGCACGTGCCGAACCCTCCCTTATGGTGGCCCCATACGCACGGCGACCAGCCTGTATTCGATTGTTCGTTCACGTTTGTTTGCAACGGCGAAACCTTCCGCATCATGTGCGGGGCAATCGGATTCCGCCAAATCGAGGCGACTCAAGAACCGCGATTCGAACTGACCGTCAACGGCGAATTGGTCTATTGCCGAGGTGCCTGCTGGACGGTCGACAATATCGTCACACTGGATGGCAGTGTGGAGTCGCTGACGCGTGACCTGACTCTGGCGCGCGATGCAGGCGTCAATCTGCTGCGAGTCGGCGGCACGATGGTTTATGAAAGCGATCACTTCTATCGTCTGTGCGATGAGCTGGGGATCATGGTCTGGCAAGATTTCATGTTTGCCAACATGGACTATCCTGTCGAAGATCGCGATTTCGCTGCCAACATCGAGGCGGAGGCAGTCGAGCAGGTCGTGCGACTGGCGGGGCACCCCAGTGTTGTAGTGTACTGCGGCAATAGTGAAGTCGAACAGCAGGCTGCCATGCTGGGAATGCCGGAACATGTGTGGCGCAATCACTGGTTCGCAGCGCGACTGCCCGAACTTTGTTCCGAATATCATTCGGGAACTGCGTATGTCCCGTCGACGCCCAGCGGAGGCGTATTGCCGTTCCATTTGCGTCGTGGCGTCTCACACTATTTCGGCGTCGGCGCGTACCAACGTTCGACGGCTGATCTCCGCAAGGACGACGTCGCGTTCACGACGGAATGTCTCGGTTTTGCGAATATCCCCGAACAGGCCAGCCTGGATGCGATGGCTGAAGGGGGCGCTCCTGCCGTGCACCATCCCCTTTGGAAAGAGCGCACCCCGCGCGACACCGGGGCCGGATGGGATTTCGATGACGTCCGCGATTTTTACCTGCACAAGCTGTTCGGCGTCGATCCGGTGCGGCTGAGGTCGTTCGATCCGGCTCGCTATACGCAATTGAGCCGCGTCGTGCCGGGCGAGATGATGTCTCAGGCGTTTTCGGAATGGCGCGGTGCGGGCTCCAGCAATCGCGGCGGCCTCGTGTGGTTTTACAAGGACCTGTGGCCCGGAGCGGGTTGGGGAATACTCGACAGCAACGGCCTCCCGAAGGCGTGTTATTTTGCGTTGCGTCGCGTCTGGCAACCGCGACAAATCGTCGTCACCGACGAAGGCCTCGAGGGGTTGCACCTGCACGTGATCAATGAAACCGCGACGGAATTCTGCGGTTCTGTGGAGCTCGTGCTGCTGAAAGACCAGCACGTTCCTGTGGCCCGGCAGGCAGTCCCCTGCAGTGTCGCGGCTCGATCGCGACTGACGTTGCAGGCCGATACGATCCTGCAGGGCTTTTACGACGTGACTTATTCCTATCGCTTCGGTCCACCTCAGCATGATGTCGCCATCGCCGCACTCCTCGACGATCGGCAGGAGATTATCAGCGAAGCTCACTATTTCCCCAATCCCCGTGAACCGGTCATGCTGCCGGCTGCGGCCGTCAACGCGGAAGCAGTCGAATTGGACGACGGCAGTGTCGAAGTCAGTCTTCGCTCCGATCGTTTCCTGCAGTATGTGTCGTTTGACATCAGAGGCTTCTTACCTGACGACAATTACTTTCACCTGTCTCCGTTGCGGTCCAAGAGAGTTCGATTGGCTCCGAGTCACCGAGGTGACGTCAAGATAAAAGGCTCAGTGGAAGCGCTGAATCTCAAGGAGCCGGTCAGGATCACATGTCGCGCACATTGCGTGACAACACATTCTTAAGAGCTGTTTCCATGCCTCCACGCAAAACACCATTCTACAAACGCCTGCGTCTGTCGAGCCTGATCAGCAGCCCAATTTGCTCGCTGGCCCAAAAACTGTTGCGAAAAGCGGAGGCATCCGAACGTTGTCGCTCGAGTGCTGTATCGAGCCTGAATGGACTGCTCGATTTGCATACGGAGCTCTGGCAGGGACTGACAGATATTCCCGGGCCCGGATATGCGGAATTGGGGCGGACTCAAGCTCCCAGCGCGGCCTGTATGCGCTCGGATGCTGTCATCATCACGGCGCGATTTCGTACTGGCTCGACCATGCTCTGGAATCTATTTCGGAATGTCCAGGGCTGCACCGCCTATTATGAACCAATGTCACCGAGCCGTTATTTCGACCCTGCCAATCGAGTGGAACGAGTCGACCCAACGCATCACGGTGTTCAGGAGTACTGGGCCGAATATGAGGGCCTCAGCGAGCTGGCGCGCCTCTACCGGGTGGATTGGCACCACAGAAATCTGCTCATGGGACCAGATTCTTGGAACCCGGACCTGAAGCGGTTCATCGAGGTCATGATTGAGAAGGCGAAAGGTCGTCCGGTTCTGCAATGCAATCGGATCGATTTTCGATTGCCCTGGGTGCGTCGTCATTTTCCGAAGGCGCGTCTGATCCATTTGTATCGCCACCCACGCGATCAGTGGTGCTCGACCGTGCAGGACAATCAAAGCCGCTCGAAGGCGAGAATGACTGGTCAGGCGACCCGCCCCGAGAGGTTCGATTTCGGCAAGGATTCCACGTGGCAACAGTTCGCGGAACATGATTATTACTACTTGACGATCTGGGGCAACGATTTGCGCCACCATTTCCCCTTCCTCGACCAGCAGCGGTTGCGGCATCCCTATCAGCTTTTTTATTTCATCTGGAAGCTGTCCTACCTGTTCGGGCGCAAATACGCTGATTACTCAGTGGAATATGAAGCGCTCCTCGCCAACCCCGAGCCGCAATTGCGGCAATTGATGGGAGCCGCGGGCGTGCTCGAGTTCGACTTGGCCCAGCTTCGTTCACTGCTCTCCGCGCCGGCCCTGGGGAAGTGGATGAGCTATGCAGACGACGCCTGGTTTCGAGAACACGAGGAGTATTGTGAGACGGTCCTTGATGACTTTCTGGGTAGTCCGCCGGCGATCAGGGATGAAAGACAAAGGACGGCAGCAAAACCCAGTAACGGCCAACTCGTCGGACGCTGACTCGTCGGCGTACGATATTACCATTCCATCAGGTTCATCCGCGGCGCCGACATGATTTCAGAGTCAACAATCAACGGTGTGACGACGCGCGTCATTCGCGACGAGGTCGAGTGGAATGCAATGCGCCCGGATTGGGATGAGCTGTTTGCCGCGAGTCAATGCACGTCATTTTCGCTGCATTTCGAGTGGCTTACAAATTGGTGGCGAACCTATGGGGCGGCTTATGCTGTGGACGGACTGCGGATTGTGACCGTCTGGCGTGACGCCCAGTGCATCGGAGCGGTCCCTCTGTATCTTGGCCGCAGAACAATCGGCCCCGTCGGCGTTCGAGAACTGCGCCTGATCTCAACCGGGGAAGCGACCTTTGAGGAGACTTGCCCGGACTATATCAACCTCCTTTGCCTGCCGGGCGCCGAAGCCGAGTGCAGTGAGGCTTTCTGGAAGACCGTCGACGAAATGTCCTGGGATCGCGTTTTTCTTCAAGGCTTGCCCGAGGGTTCTGTCCTGCTGCGCGATTCCATTTCCGACGGTCGTCCTTGCCGGAACGAGATCGTTCGCACGGGCGTCTGCCCGGTCGCAGATCTAAGTCGAGGATTCGAGAATTATCTGCAAAGCCTGTCTTCTAAAACTCGCCGAAATGCCCGCCGTTTCATGCGCGAGGCGGACCGGAACGGGGCGGTCTTCGAGTTGGCGAACGCGGCAAATGCAGATCAATTCTTCGAGGACCTGATCCGGCTGCATCAGGACCGCTGGACAAGCGAAGGCAAGCCCGGATGCTTCGCCGCTGCGCGATTTACGGAATTTCATCGTCGTCTGGTTCGAGCTTGGATCCCCGCCGGTCAGGCAGTGCTGGCACGCCTGTCGCATGAGGGCCAGGTGTACGGCGTCCGGTATGGATTCAGGTTCCAATCCACATTCTTCGAATACCAATTGGGCCTGAAGCGCACAGATACTGGCCCTTTTCACAGTCCTGGAACGACATCGAATCTGCTGCTCATGAGAACGCTGGCGGAGCGAGGCGTCACCTCCTACGACTTCCTGCAGGGACCGTTGTCGTCTTATAAGCAGCCATTTGCGTCCGGCGAGAATCAGCTTGTCGAATTTGCGGCCTGGCGGCCGTCTCTCAACGGATTCGTCTACCGATCAGTTCAATCCACCGGGCGGGCCATCCGCAAAGTGCTGCGCCGCGTGAAATCAACCGAGAATTCCGAGAACACCAATCGCACGACATCCGAGTCAGAATCTCTCGGTGAACAATTCGAGGGGGCGGCCCCGCTCGTGCAGGACGCCTGATCTTGCTGATCATGTTCGATGTGATGCTGCTGGCATGACCAATTCGGATACCGCGATGAACACTGACGAGTCGCGTGTCGACGTAGCTGGCGAACCCGGTCTCGTCAGCGTGGTGATTCCCACCTACGATCGGGCCTACATCATCGGCCGGGCTATCGAGAGCGTACTGCAACAGACATACCGGTCGGTCGAGGTAATTGTGATCGATGACGGTTCGACTGACGACACCCGCCGCGTAGTCGAGGCGTTTGGCCCACCCGTGCGATATTTTTACCAGACGAATGCCGGGGTCAGTGCGGCCCGCAATCATGGTTTGCGCAAAGCCCGAGGGGAATTTGTCGCCCTTCTCGATTCGGACGACCTCTGGCTTCCCTGGAAACTCGAAGCTCAGGTGCAGCTGATGCGGTCGTTCCCTGATGTGGGAATGATCTGGACAGATATGGTGGCGATCGATTCGGCGGAGAAGGTGTTGCACCCCGCCTACCTGCGAGTCATGTATCACGCTCACCGGACTGTTTGCATCGAGGAGGCTTGTGCTCTGGCCGGCCGGCTGCGAGAGTTCTGGCCAGGCGCCCCGCCCGAAGTTTCAGACCGACCGTTCTATCGGGGAAACATCTTCTCTGAAATGATCCTCGGGAATCTCGTTCACACGTCGACAGTCCTGTTGAGGCGCACTCGATTGACACAAGTCGGCGGTTTCGACGAGTCCCTGATCAAATCCGGTGAAGACTACGAGTTTCACCTGCACACGTGTTTTTACGGCCCGGTGGGTTTTTTCGACGCCGCAAGCATTTTGTACCGGAAAGGGGCGGACGATCAGCTCACGGCGCCCCGCTACATGCTCTACACAGCGCGTAACAATCTGGCAACGGTGCGGAAATGGCTGGCGAGAGGACAGGGGCGGATTACTCTTCCCGCCGCGGTAATCCGCGGTCACTTGGCCGAGTGCTGTGCCTGGCTCGCAAGCGAAAAATATGTCGCCGGTGACTACTGGGGGGGGCGCGCCGATCATTTACGAAGCTTATGGCTTCGTCCCTGGCAGCCGCGTCTCTGGGGCCACTTCGCGTACCACTTTCTGCCCGGCTGGATCAGGCGCGGTGTCCGCAACCTGCGTCGCCGACTCTCGTCTGCAAAACAGCCTGGCGTTGGTCCGGCGCTGTAAGACAAACATTCGAGATCATTTCAATGACGGACGAACTGGTCAGCGTCATTATTCCGACTTACAACCGCGCCTACTGCGTGACTCGGGCGATTGACAGCGCCCTTGCGCAGACTCACCGCGACGTGGAACTGCTGGTCATTGACGACGGCTCCACGGACGGGACAGAGGAACTCATTCGCACGCGTTACGGATCAGACCGCCGTGTCCGGTATCTCCACCAGGAAAATGCCGGAGTCGCCGAGGCACGGAATCTGGGCATCCGTCAGATGCAAGGGAATTTCGGCGCGTGGCTGGACTCTGACGATTACTGGTATCCGTGGAAGCTCGAGGCACAAATCTCCGCCATGCGGCATCTGCCCGACGTGGGAATGATCTGGACCGATATGGAGGCCGTCGACCTCGAAGGGCGCGTAACCGATCCACGATATCTGAGGACAATCTTCAGTGCCTATCGCTGGTTCACCGATGATGATTTGTTTCGACAGCGGTATCCTCTCGGCGAGTTCGCACCGGCGCTCGGGAACCTGACTGACAACGCCACAGTCTTTGTCGGCGAGATCTTCTCGCAGATGATTGCGGGAAACCTGGTCGCCACCTCGACTGCTCTGATACGGCGCGACTGCATGGAAAAAGTGGGCCTGATGATTCGGGCCGACGGGGAAGATTATGAGTATTCTCTGCGGGTTTGTCGCGAAGGTCCGGTGGCGTTTATCAATCTGTCGTCGATCCAGTATCAACTTGGGACAGCCGGCAATCTGTCGAGTCGCAAAGTTCCCATCGCGCTGAGCTTTGTCAATGTCGTCACGTCATTTTTGGAGCGTGACCGGGCCAGGATTCGACTGTCCGACGTGATGATCCGCCAGATTCTGGCGGCAGCCCATCGATGGATCAGCGAGGAAGCATTGAACAGCGGCGACCTGGCGCTTGCCCGGGAGCACGTGCAGGCGAGCCTGACGTATGAATGGCGACAACCCCGCGCCGCAGCGATCTGGCTTGCGTCCTGCGTGCCGCTCAATGTTTTGAATACGCTACGACGGACGTATCGAAGTTGCAAGCGGTTGACACGTCGGCGATAGAATTCCCAGGCTGTACATTAAAACATGTCCGCCTTGCTGGCCAGCTCTGAAGAAGCGAACGGCGCCAGCACCACATCGAGCACGGCCGTTCGCCGCCAGCCATTCTATTTGATAAGCCGGGGCCAACCTCTCTTCGCATGGCTCCATGATGCGGAGCCACAAGCCGGCAGCCGACATGGAATCGTGATCTGTCCGCCGTTACACCATGAACAAATTCACTCACATCGTGCTCTGCGTCACCTGGCGGATGCGCTGGCTGCTGCGGGGTTTCTCGTGTGCCGCTTCGATTATCACGGCACTGGCGATTCTGCCGGCAACGATGAAGAACCCGACCGCGTCGCGACCTGGCTGACGAACATTCGCGACGGGATCGCGTGGCTCAGAGACCATCAAGGATGTCGCCAGGTCAGTGTAATCGGGTTGCGTCTCGGGGCCTTGCTGGCGTTACAGGCCGTCGTCGAGCAGCCGGTCTCCGATCTCGTCTTATGGGCGCCTGTGATCAATGGCCGACAGTATGTCCGCGAATTGCAGGCCTTGAACATGACTGGCGAAACGCCATTGACGGAATCCGAAGGACCGGGCGATCTTGAAGCTGCCGGCTTTGTCGTGACGCCACAAACTGTGGACGACCTGAGCAATCTCCAGGCAACTCGGAATCATCCGCGCTGCCGACGCGCATTGATTGTGGCTCGTGACGATTTCTCCGAAGACCGGCGGCTGGTCGACCACTTGTCTCCCCTGGGCATCGTGACTCAACAGATCCGTCAGCCGGGATATGCGGCGATGATGGCGGAACCGCACCACACCGAGGTTCCCCGGCAGGCCATCGAAGCCATCGTGAATTGGCTGCGGTCAGGGTCGACGGAAAGCAGCCCGCAAGATGCCGGCTGCGAACGACAGGAGCTTCGTCGCGCGGAAATTACCCTGCCCCAGCAACCAATTCGCGAACTCGCCATGACGATCGGCGGACAACCCGCGCTGTTCGGCATTCTCGCCGAGCCAGCCGGCAAGCGATCGGCCGACTTACCGCTCATTGTGTTGCTGAATGCCGGTGCTGCGTATCGGGTTGGGCCGAATCGTCTGAACGTCCTTCTAGCTCGGCAACTTGCGGTGCAGGGGTTCCGCTGTCTGCGGCTGGATCTGGCCGGCCTCGGAGATAGTGTCGCACACGGTCTCGATCGCGAAAATGATCCGTACAACGCGACCATGTTCCGCGACATCGACCTCGTTCTCAAACATGCCCAGACGCATCTCGGCGAGACGACGGCCGTGCTGATGGGATTATGTTCCGGCGCTTATGCAGCCTTTCAGTCGGCGGCGCAATTCACCAATTCGGCCTTGGTCGAGAGCGTGGTGATCAATCCGCTGACATATTTCTGGAAAGACGGCATGTCGATCCAGTCGCCGGAAGCCAGGGACCTCAAGGCATATCGCTATTACATGCACGCCGCGTTACAGCCGATGAAATGGTGGAGGCTGATTTCCGGTTACAGCAAGATCGACATTTTCGGCGCCATCGCGCTCGTCGCGAACCGATTTCGCAGACGCAGCCGTCCCAAGAATGCAACGTCTGTGGAAATCTGGCAACCCGAACACGATGGCGAAGTCGGGCACCCGCAACACGACGACCTGCCCGGCGACCTCAAACGCGCCGTTTCGTCCGGGCGTCACCTTGCGTTCTTCTTCTCCTCAGGCGACCCCGGTTATCCGCTCCTCATGTTTCGTGCGTGGCGACTTGTGAACTCGCTGCGCCGAACCAATAAAGTCACGTGTGTCTTCATTGAAAACGCCGATCATACGTTCTCGCGCCGCCAACCTCGTCGATCGATGATTCAATCAGTCGCACAACACCTCTGTTCCCGCTACAAAGATGTCGGTTGAGGGTACCGCCCGAAAGCGTGCCACGTCGCTTCTGGAGGTGATTCACGCCACCCCAAACGGGCTCACGCCCAGCCCGAAGCTGCCGACGACCTGGACAACTGTCATGGCAGCACTTTCAACGTGACCACGAACTTGCCTGCGGCGGACGGATCGGAAATGTTCACGCGCCAACCGCTGAGGGCTTCGGTCGAGAGCGTCTTCCAATCCTGCACGGTAATCGTCGGAGTGCCCGGAGTGTTCACCGTGACTTGCAGTTTGCCGGCAGTCAACGTATTCCCCGTCACGGTCGGCTGCACCGGAAGCTGCAACTGGAAATACGGGACAACGCCCGCCGGGACTGTGCAGGTGTCGCTGACGGTCAACGTGCCGGGACGTGCGTATGTCAAATTCCGTTTCCACGAGATTCCGGTATTCGGATACATGGCGGTCAAGTCAAGATTGCCGACCAGTGTGTTCGAATCGTCGGTCACGGATGCTGTGGCCGTCGCGCCGTACGTCTGCGGGACGATCGTGCCGGCCATCTCGAAGCGGATCAGATTGTGAAATTCGGTCTTCTGCTCGATCCCGCTATGGGTGCTCGTGTTCTCAGTCTGAGCGAGCCAGCCCCCATTGCCCCAGAAATCGAAGGCACCGTGATTCTGGTGACCGTGGCTCTGGTCATACGTGCCGCATGTGAAATTGAGAAACGAGGCCTGGGCCGTCCAGTCGGACCGCGCGAAGTAATGGCCCACGCCGACGGCGGAATAGGATATGGCAGTCGGCTGGCTGGCGGTTCCCGACACATCGAGCATGTCGTAGGCAAAATTGAAGGTGCTCTGCATCGTCGGTTTGAGCGTTTGTCCCCACCATCGACCGGCAGGCGCATTGCCGCTGCTGGAATTCAGATTGATCGCCTCGTTGATCAGAATGCGGATGTAGTCGTAAATCGGCGCTTCGGGCATGCCTGCCTGGTCGCCGATCGCAGCCTTGAATTTGCCGTCTGGACTCGTGGCATGCACCCAGTACAGAATCGAATTTCGGCAATGCGGATTCGCGGACTGAATGTCGTTGCCCGTCGATGCCAGCCAGATCCCATAGGTTTCGAACAAGTACATGTGACTGAAGCCATATCCGGTTCCTTCTCGACTGCCTCCTTCGGGAATCGTCGCCATGTAACTCAAAAGCTTCGGCCAGCGGTCGGAGTTCATGAAGTCGAGCAAGGTCTTGTCGCCGCTGTAGAGCGCCCAGCAGGCCGTGGCGCCAAGAAAGCTGTAATGGTAGTTGTCGCCCGGGTCATTGGTCGACCAGCCGCTCCAGGGAAATGGTTTGCCATACCAGGTGGCTTTATCGCAGTTCCAGAGATTGTAAATGGCTTGCGCGCAATAGCTTTGCCAGTCCGTCTTCTGCGTGCTCGAAACCTGCGCATCGCACCACTGCATTGTGAAGGTCACGTCGCGGACGCTGGCGGCAAGGCGGATGCCGGGGAATACATACAAGTAACTGTTGAAGGCAATATCGGGCTCAGTACCGTTCTGCGCAGCCGTTTGGGCGGCCTTGACCGACGCATCAACCATCGAAACGGCCAAGTTGGCATATTTCGTGTTGCCAGTCAGCTTGTAAGCCAGCGCTGCATAAAATGGCGTGAATCCATAAGGCAGATTCGTCGGATTGGCCACGGCGTCATCAACCCAGCTCAGGAACCTCGTTCCCGCGGCACTCGAGGCGTTGGCCGTTTCGAGCGGATGGTGCAATCCGGCGACTGGAGGAGTTGGAGTCGGAGTTGGAGTCGGAGTTGGAGTCGTCGGGGCGGGGCTGGTGTTGGTCGGCAATTGCAACTTGACTACGAACTGGCCTTTGCCGGCCGGGTCGGAGATGTTCACGCGCCAGCCGCTGAACGCGTCGGTCGAGAGTTTCGTCCAGTTCTGTACGGTAATCGTCGGAGACGACGGGGTCAGAACGGTGACCTGCAGATTGCCGGCCGTAAAACCGTTCGCCGTCACATTCGGCTGCACCGGAACCTGCAATTGGAAATAGGGAGTGACGCCGCTGGGAACGGTGCAGGTGTCGCTGACCGTCAGCGTGGCGGGGCGGGCGTACTTCAATTGGCGCGTCCAGGCAATGCCCGTGTTGGGATACAGAGCTGTCAAATCCAGACTGGCAGTCAGCGTCGTCTGGTCGTCAGTAACCGTGGCTGTGCCCGCAGCACCCACCGATTGCGGGAGAGGCGCACTGCTTTTGTCAAACCGCAGCATATTATGGAAATCAGTAGTCTGATGGGCCCCACTGATGGTCTGCGTGTTTTCCGTCACGGCGAGCCAGCCCCCTGCGGCCCAGAAATCGAACGCTCCCTGGTTCTGATGACTGTGGCCGTCGGTGTACGTCCCGCAGGTGAAGTCGAGAAACCCGGCCTGGGTCGTCCAGTCGGATCGCGCGAAGTAGTGCCCGGCCCCTGTGGCCAGGTACGAAGTGGCGGTGGGCTGCGTGGCCGTACCCGCCACATTGAGCATGTCGTACATGTAATCGAATCCGCTGACAGTCGCCGGGTCGTAGGTTTGTCCCCACCAGCGGCCGGATCCCGAATTGACATTGGTCGAATTCAGACTGATCGCCTCGTTGATGAGAATGCGGTTGAAGTCGCCAATCGGCGCTGTGGACACCTGCGGCTGGTCGCCGATCGGCGCCATGTATTTGCCGTCCGGGGTCGTGGCGTGCGTCCAGTAGGCACTCGACTTCTGGCAATGGGTGGACTTAGCCTGCAGGTCTTCTCCATTCGACGTCAGCCAGATGCCATAGCTTTCGAACAGGTCCTTCTGATTAAGTCCGAATCCTGTGCCTTCCCGGCTGCCTCCTTCGGGCAGGATCGAGACGTAATTGACGATGGTCGGCCAGTATTTGTTATTCAGGTTCCTCAGCCAGGTCTTGTCACTGCTGTACACTGCCCAGCACGCCGTGGCGCCGACGAATCCGTAATACGCGCTGTTCCCGGGGGCTTTGGTCCCGTATCCGCCCCACGTAAACTTCTTGCCGTACCAGGTAGCCTGATTTGGGCTCCAGATGTTGGATATGGTCTGCGAACAATAATCTTGCCAGGCGGCCGACTGCGTGCTGGAGACCTGCGGACCGCACCATTGCAGGGTAAACGTCACGTCGCGGATTCCGGAGAATGCGTTGGCGTAATTCCCTGCGGCGATCGCCGGAAGGGTGCCATTCTTGGCGGCTGCGCTGGCGGAATTGACGGTCGAGTCCACGATCGAGACGGCCAGTTTGGAATACGCACTTTTGCCGGTCAATTTGTAAGCCAGCGCTGCGTGAAACGCCGTGAAACCGACGGGAGGAGTCGTCGGATTGGCCACGGCCAAGTCGACCCAATTCAGAAATTTTGTGGCCGCGGGACTCGAGGCGCTGGCCGTTTCCAGGGGGTGGTGCAATCCCGTGGCGGCCGATGCGAGGTTGGCGAAAAGAGTGGTCAACAGAACCACGGACGGCAACCAAAGTTGTTTTCGCATGGCGTGCCTCAAAATCTCCTAGAGAAATGACGGGAATTTGCGAACTGACTGGCCTCGCAGAATCTGAAGCAGATTCCGCATACGCGATATGACGTATTTCCGATTACCGATAGCAGTTTGTTCCATCGCTTCCAAGCGACGATCAAAAATACGTATGCACTTCTCAAAGCACGCCAAATCGCGAGCCATTCCGGGCCGGTGACCCCTCGCAGTTGAACAGCCGGGCCAGCACATCGGGGAGTTACACCATGAACATCGTCGAAATCGGCAAAATGAACGAAGACCAGGCCCGCGATTATCTGGAAACGATTCGCTGGCCGAACGGCCCGGTTTGTCCGCACTGTCAGTGCCAGAATGTGACGCGGCTTCAGGGCGAAGCCCATCGGACCGGAGCGATCCAGTGCAACAATGCCGAATGTCGTCAGCAATTCACGGTAACCGTCGGCAGCGTTATGGAATCGAGCCACATTCCCCTGGTTAAATGGGCGATGGCGTGGCACCTGCTTTGTTCGTCGAAGAGGGGCATGAGCGCCACTCAATTGCAGCGAAATCTCAGGCTTGGGTCGTATCGAACGGCATGGTTGATGGCCCATCGGATTCGCATCGCGATGGAAGGGAAGCCCCTGCAGGAATCGATGAGCGGCGTCGTTGAAGGCGACAATAACTCCAAATAATGAACAAAAAACGTGAGATCATGTTGCCTGCCGTGCTGCTGACCCCTGAGCAGGCCCTTCACGCGGCTCTGAATACGCCGCTCCCGCGCAGTGCGGTCGGTCGGAAACCGGCAGCAAAAAAACCTCGCCAAAAGAAAAAATAGACCGCCGATTTATCGGATTTCACCGATCCGTCCGTGCTTTGTCAGGTGCAGACCTCCGGTCTTCGTTCGTTTGCGTCTGGATCAGCCACTTCGAGTTTCAATCACAACAGGAGATGCGGTGATGCGGGTTCTTGTCACAGGAGGCGCGGGATTCATAGGCAGCCATGTGGTCGCTGCCCTGCTGGAGAACGGCCACGTGGTCCACGCGCTCGACGATTTGTCGTCGGGACGGCGGGAGAACCTCCCCCCTGGCGTGCCGCTGCATCTCGCCGACGTGCGCGATAAACAGCGATTGCACGAGATCTTTGACGCGCTGCGGCCCGACGCCGTCTGCCTGCAAGCCGCGCAGTTGTCGGTCAGCCGCTCGGTCCGCGAGCCGCATTTTGACGCCGACGTGAATCTGCTGGGGCTGCTCGCCGTGCTCGAAAACTGCGTTCGCACGGGGACGAACAAAGTGGTCTTCGCCTCGTCCGGCGGCGTTCTGTACGGCGACGTCCACGAGCCCGCCCCCGAAACCACCCCGTCGAATCCCATTTCACCCTACGGCATCAGCAAATGGTGCGGCGAACAGTACCTGCAGTTCTTTGCACGTGAGCATGGCCTGCGGGCCGTTGCGCTGCGGTACTCGAACGTCTACGGACCACGGCAGAATCCGCATGGCGAAGCGGGAGTGGTCGCGATTTTCGCCGAACGTCTGCTGGCCGGCCAGCAGACGAAAATTAACGGCGACGGTCGTTACGTCCGCGACTTCGTCTACGCCGGGGACGTGGCCCGCGCCAATCTGCTGGCGCTCGAGGCCAATCTTCCGGAGGCATTCACCGCACTCAACATCGGGACGGGGACACCGGCCGATATCAACGAACTGGCGAGTGAAATGCGCGAATTGTGCCTGCAAATGGCAGGCCGCGACGGCAGCACCGTCGAGATCCCCGCACCGATCCACGGCCCACCGCGAGCCGGCGACCTGCGATCGAGCCTCGTCTCGAACGTCAAGGCCCGCGAAGTTCTGGGATGGGCGCCCCAGGTCGCCCTCCGCGACGGATTGCGCCAAACGGTCGAATGGTTCGCCGGGCAGGAATGCGCTGCGGCCATGTGAGGCGACCGGGCCGCCGTCAGACCGGTCTCGCAAGGCAGTCTGATTCTGATTCCCAATCCCATCCAGCACCGAGGCAACAACCATGTGTGGCATCGTCGGATATCTGGGACAGCGTGAGGCGGCGGACGTTTTGCTCGGCGGATTGGCGAGACTGGAATATCGCGGTTACGATTCGGCGGGACTGGCCACACTGGGTGACGGCGGCCTGGAAATGCGCCGCACCGTCGGACGCGTCAAGTCGCTCGTCGACAGCGTCGCGGCGGCCCCGGTTTCCGGATCGATCGGCATCGCCCACACGCGCTGGGCGACACACGGCCGCCCGAGCGAAGAGAACGCCCATCCGCACGGCGACGCCGGCCAGCGCATCGCCCTGGTCCATAACGGCATTATCGAAAACCATGCCGCGATCCGTTCGTTTCTGGAACAGCAGGGAATCAGGTTTTCCAGCGAAACCGACACCGAATCGTTGGCGCAGCTCATCGGGTTCTTCTACAGCCGCAACGGCGATTTGCTCGGCAGCGTGCGGCAGGCGTTGAGCGACGTACAGGGAACGTTCGGGATCGTCGTGCTGTGCGCCGACGCGCCGCGCACGCTGATCGCCGCCCGCAGGGGCAGCCCGCTGCTCATCGGCGTGGGTGAAGATGAATACATCGTCTCGTCCGACGCGTCGGCGATCATCACCCATACCAGCCGTGTCGTGTATCTCGAAGATAATGAAATCGTGACCCTCGACCCCACCGGGATGCACGTCGCCACGATCGATGCGGCTCCCGTCGAAAAAACAGTGCACACGCTGGTCATGAAGCTCGAAGAGATTGAGCTGGCCGGCTACGAACACCACATGCTCAAGGAGATTTTCGAACAGCCGGAAACGCTGCGGAATGCGATGCGCGGCCGGCTGAATCGGCAAACCGGTGAAATCACGCTGGGCGGCCTCAAGGCGGGCGAGCGGGAAATCGCACGGGCGCGGCGAGCACTGTTGTTCGGGTGTGGCACGGCCTGGCATGCGGCGCTGGTCGGAGAATACCTGTTCGAGGATCTGGCCCGTCTGCCGACCGACGTCGATTATGCCAGCGAATTGCGCTATCGCAATCCGATCATTGAAGAAGGGACCCTGGCGATCGCCGTCAGCCAGTCGGGCGAAACGGCCGACACGCTGGCCGCGCTGCGGGAAGTCAAAACCAAGGGGGCGGCCGTCCTGGGCGTCGTGAATGGAGTCGGTTCGTCGATCGCCCGCGAGACCGACGCGGGGGTGTACCTGCACGTCGGTCCTGAAATCGGCGTCGCGAGCACCAAGGCCTTTACCGCGCAGGTCGCCGTCCTGACGATGCTGGCCCTGTACCTGGGACGGCGCCGGCACCTCTCAGCCGAGCGGACCGATCTTGTTCTGCGGGAACTCGAACAGATTCCCGACAAAGTTGAACGGGCGCTGGAGTTGAGTCAGCAGACGAAACTTCTGGCCGAGCGGCTCGCCGAGTGGGATAACTGGCTCTATCTGGGCCGCGGCGTGAATTATCCGCTGGCGCTCGAAGGGGCGCTCAAACTCAAGGAAATCAGTTACATTCATGCCGAGGGCCTGCCGGCGGCCGAGATGAAGCACGGCCCGATTGCCATGATCGACCCGGGCATGCCGGTCGTGGTGATCGCCCCGCGCGACCACACGTACGGCAAAATCGTGTCGAACATCGAGGAAGTCCGCAGCCGTGACGGCCGGGTGATTGTTATCGCCAACGAGTGCGATCGCGAACTCGAGCGCCTGGCCGATGAGGTGCTCTATGTGCCGTCCACGATCCCCTGCCTCTCCCCGCTGGTCACTTGTATTCCGCTGCAACTGCTGGCGTATCATACGGCCGTCGTTCGCGGCCGCGACGTCGACAAGCCGCGCAATCTGGCCAAGAGCGTCACCGTGGAGTAACCGGCCATGCCCGTTCGAGTCGTTGTTTACGAAGACCCGGGATGGCAGCGACTGCTCCCGTTGGTCTATGTGCGCGCAACGTTTCAGCTTCTGTGCGGCACGTGCGATCTGGTGTCGCGAGTCCGGCGACTTGTCGAGGCGCAACCCCCCGCACGATTCGGAAACGGGCAGCCTCCGCAGTTCGAGATCTGGTGCCGGCCCTTATTGGCCGAAGTCGTCGCCTGCCAAACCGGGTTGAACTCGAATCAACCTCTGACCGGGCGCAGCCTGCTGTTGAACGGCCGCGGCCTCTGGAATTCACTCCCCGCGATCGACTCCACCGACTGTGGCTGGGTGGGGACCGTCGGCCCGCAGGGGCGGATTGCCTGCATCGTCGCCGACGGAACGATCGCCGAAAGGCTGACGAGCGATATTCTGCTCGATGAGCTGAAGACCCGTGCGCTCCTCGCGGGGCTTCCCCGCCGTGACGTGTCGAAATACGTCACACTGCTCGATTGGCCCTGGCAGGTCGTGGATGCCAATCCGGGCCTGCTCCACAGCGACTGGCACGACGACATGGCCGGAGTCGCCGGTACGATCAGCGACGGGAGCTATCTCGTCAATCCCTCCGCCATTCACGTCGGCTGGGGAGCCCGCATCAAGCCCTGCGTCGTGATCGACGCCGACGACGGCCCCGTCTGGATCGGCGACAACGTGACGGTCCTGCCCCACAGTTACATTCAGGGCCCGGCATACATCGGCCACGGAACGCTGATCCAGCCCGGCGCGACCGTCCACGCCGGAACGACGATCGGCCCCCGTTCGAAGATCGGCGGGGAAATCGAAGCCAGTATCATCCAGGGCTATTCGAACAAGCAGCACGATGGATTCCTCGGTCACAGCTACGTCGGTTCCTGGGTCAACATTGCCGCCGACTGCATCAACAGCGACCTCAAGAACACTTACGGCAAGATCCGCGTCCCGATCAACGGGCGCGACGTCGAATCCGGGGAAATGTTCGTCGGCATGTTTGTCGGCGACTACAGCAAGGCGGGGATCAATGTCAGCTTCCCGACCGGAGCGGTCATCGGGTTCTGCAGCAGCGTGTTTGCCGCTCGCAGCCCTAAGTTCGTCCCCAGCTTCGCCTGGCTCGACGGCGAATCAGTCCAGCGCTACGACGAACAGCGCGGCCTGGCGATCGCCCGCAAGGTAATGGCTCGGCGGCAATGCACGATGACGCCTGCCGAAGAACAGCTCTTTCTGGCCGTCCGTCAACAGGCACTGGCAGTCGAAAAGCAGACGCTGTTGAGCGCCCTGTGAGGAGGTTGACAACCGGCAAAACAACCGGGGCCGGCCGCCGTGAACTCTGGCACCGCCTCGGAGGTTGAGACTCGAAGCATCGGCGCGATCAACCGATTTTTCAATAGCCCGGCTGCCTCGCAGCCGGGCTGTTTTTTTGGTCGCACCGATGTGGCGATTCGGGGTCACTCACAAGCAGGCCCCGCTACCGTCGCGAAGCCGAATCGCGTGGCAGAGAAGGCGCGTCTGTCGACATCTCGATGGGCGCCCCGTCTGAGTCAGGAACGGACAGCGGAGATGCCGGCGGCAACTGCGGCCGCGGGCAAATACTGGTGTCCTGAGCGCGGCGCCAGCAGGGTTGAGTCCACCCCCACCCGGTCTGGCAATAAGGCGCGACTCGCGGATACCAAGTCTGACGACAGGTTCTGCGGCAGTTGCGCTCACAGATCTGGCAATGGTCGTCGTGTCCGCAATGAATGCACTGGAATGACCGTTCGCACGACGTCCCCATCGCCGGCGAGGAGGACTCCGATACCAGAACGACCGGCATCGAAATGCCGGTTCCTGCCTCGACGGACTGCGCGACCGGCGCTGCGTCCGCTGGCTCAAAGGCCGGTTCGGAAAAGCTGATTTGAGTAATCCGAGCCAGTTTGGAGAGCTCGTTTCTGGCTGGTGGCGCGGCAGCCTTGCGCCGATGAATCCTCTCGATGAGCCCCGCCTGGACATCGCTGAAACTCAGCATCATGAGCGCGGTCAATGTCAAAACCGCCAGCTTCCGATGATTAAATCCCGACACAGTCCCCTCCCTGGCTGTGGATGGCCTCGAAGCTCTTCAGCAGACGTTCACGCAGATCTCACACGTCTCGGCGCACTTTCTGGGTGAACCGGTTTTGCGGCGACTGGCTACCGGCGCCCGCCGCCCGTGCCTCCCTTGCCGAAGGAATAATAATTGCCATAACTCATGAATTGCGATCGATGACCAGTCTTGCCAGACCCCTTTTTGATTTGATTTTCCTGGTCAACGACTTCCTCCTGCAACTTATCCAGCGACTTTCTGGTTTGCTGCTGTTGCCGAAAAGCCTGTTCCTGCGGAAGCTGTCGAAGCAGAAACTGGCCTCCGAACGACGCGGCCACTCCAGGCACCAGGTTCAGCGCGGGACTGAGTGCCGGCGCTCGCGTTCTGCGCAGTTTGCGCTGGGGGCGCGTCTGAGTCTGGCCC
>JACQFH010000476.1 GCA_016200145.1 Planctomycetia bacterium
AACTGCATCGCCAGCGCCTGCGGATCGGGAATGGCATCGGCCGAAGTGACGCACGGGCCGCACGGACAGAAACTGTCGTGCCATTTTCCGTGGAGCCAGTCGAAGAAGGAATCCTTCGCGCGTTCCTTGCGGCGGGGATTGGGCTTGAATTTGCGGTTCGAGATGTCGTTGATCACGGTGTAGCCGGCGACGGCCTCGAGCGCGGCTGATTCTTTGACTCCCTTAATCCGTTTGCCGATGACGACGGCCAGTTCCAGCTCCCAGTCGATGGCGCCGGGCGAGATCGAGGGAATGCGGATCGGCTTTCCCGGGTCGGTCAGAGTCGTCGAAGGGGGTTTCATGAATACGTAAGGAAACGTCTCGGCGCGCTCGGCGGCGATCCCACCGCCCTCTCGGATGTGGTCGGCATAGTTGCCGGCCAGCAGGAAAATCTTGCTCGGCCTGGGAATCGGGACCAGCAGTTCCGCCTTGCCAGTGGGAATGCCCGCACCGGCCGGTATCGCCGCAGGGTGGCTGGCCACCCATTCGCCCAGATGTTTCGCGGCGGCGAATCCGCTTCCGCCCGGCAACAGGGCGAGCAGATTGTCTCCCTCGGGCAGGTCGGGGTTCTTACCGGCCTGGGCCGCAAATGCGTTCCGCGCGGCCGAAACCGGGATCACCTGCTGTTCGTCGTAATAAGCCGCCTGAGGTTTTCCCTGGACGATGATGCGGCACAGTCGCATGGATGTTCTCCGGCACGGGGTGGAATTCACGATTGCAGCTAGAGGATAGAGGATGGAAGATGGAAGATCGAGCAACGCGGGCCGGCGGTGCAGTTCTTGCAGGTCCCCGGCACGTGATTCAGTCCTGCGGAACCACTTCCGACCGACGGTTTCATGGCGACAATCGCACGGACATTTGCAGCGGCGCTTCACGATCATCAGGCGGGCCGTTTCCAGGCAGCCGAAGCCGGCTGCCGCCAGGTTCTGGCGGCGTCGCCCCAGCATGCCGACGCCTGGCATCTCTTGGGCCTGGTGACTCGCGACCTCGGCAACCTGCGGGACGCGGCGGAATGCGTGCAGCGGTCGCTGCAATTGAGCCCGAACAATCCGGCCGCCTGGAACAATCTGGGAATCCTGCTCAAGAACCAGGGAAAATTCGACGACGCCATCGCCTGCTACTCGCAGGTTGTGCGCCTCGATCCTGGATCGTTTCAGGCATACAACAATCTGGCGAACGTCTGGCTCGAACAGCGGCGCTGCGACGAAGCTCTCACGTGCTGCCGCCGCGCGATCGAGATCAATCCCCGCTTCGTCGATGCCCACCACACTCGCGGCAACGTCCTGGTGGCACTGGGGCGATTGGATGAGGCGGCGGCCGCGTTTCGGCAGACGCTGTTGCTCTCTCCCAATCTGGCCGCGGCGCAAAGCGGCCTGGGAAACGTGCTGAAGGATCAGGGGGATCTCGATTCCGCTCTGGCCTGCTATCGGCGGGCGATGGAACTGAAGCCCGGGCGGGCCGCGTACCACAGCAATCTTCTGTACACCCTGCTGTTCCATCCCGGCTTCAGTGAGCGTGCGGTCTATGACGAGCACGTCCGCTGGCAACAGCGCCATGCCGAGCCGCTTGTCCGGGACCTGGAGCCCTGTTCGAATGACCGGTCGCCGGACCGCCGCCTGCGAATCGGTTACGTCTCCCCGGATTTTCGATCGCATTCCGTGGGACGGTTTCTGGTCCCGTTGCTGGAAGCGCACGATCACGAGGATTTCGAAATCTTCTGCTACAGCTTGGTCCGCAGACCAGACGGTTTGACCGCATGCTGCCAGGCGGCCGCCGACGTCTGGAGAAATGTGCTGGGAGTTTCCGACGAGCAACTCGCCAGCCTGATTCGTGCCGACCGGATCGACGTCCTCATCGACCTGACGATGCACATGGCAGACAATCGATTGCTGGCATTCGCGCGGAAGCCGGCCCCTGTGCAGGTCACCTGGCTGGCGTATTGCGGGACGACCGGACTGCGGACGATCGATTATCGATTGACCGATCCGTACCTCGATCCGCAGGGCAGTGACGAAACGTGTTACTCAGAACAGTCGGTTCACCTTCCCGAAACGTACTGGTGTTATCGGTCGCTGGCGGAGGCGCCGTCCGTCGGGCCGCTGCCGGCCTTGCGCTCAGGCCGCGTAACATTCGGCAACCTGAACAACTTCTGCAAGGTCAACCCCTCGGTCCTCGAAGTCTTCGGCCGGTTGATGCAGGCTGTGCCGGGATCGCGGCTCGTGCTGCACTCGCGCGAGGGAAGCCACCGCGGACGGGTCAGCGGAATTCTATCGGGTTGGGGCGTCACATCCGACCGCGTGATCTTCGCCGACTGGCAGGCTTCGTCCGGCTATTTTCAGCTTTATCACGAGATCGACGTCTGTCTGGATCCGTTTCCGTACGGGGGCGGCACGACGACGTGCGATGCGCTTTGGATGGGCGCTCCGGTCGTGACGCTGGCCGGCCCCCGCGCTGTCGGACGAGGCGGAGTGAGCATCCTCTCGAACGTGGGTCTGCGTGAGCTGATTGCGCCCGACGCCGACCAGTACGTGGCGATCGCTGCGGGGCTGGCTGCGAACCTGGTGCGTCTTGGTGAAATGCGCGCGTCGCTGCGTACTCGCATGCAGACCTCGGTGCTCATGGATGAGCCCAGGTTCGCCCGGAACGTCGAGGCCGCCTACCGCGAGATGTGGCGTAAGTGGTGTCGCGCCAAGGACTCGGAGCGAACTGAGTAGTCAGCACTCAGTCCGTCAGGACTGATCGTCAATCAGCTCCAGGAACGGATCCAGACCCAGGCGGCGGTGGGATTTGAACCGCTGGTCTTCGTGCTTGAGGAGCATCTTGCGGTGTCGCGCGTTGAGCCGCTCGAGCGTGCGCTGCGCCCGGTGGAACACTTTCATGAATTCGGCGGGCAATTCACCGGGGCCGTGCGCTGCGGCCCGCGCCTGAATTTTTTCGAGCTGGCCGGGTTTCAGACAGCGCAACAGCTCATCTTCGAGCGAGACAAAAAACCGGAACGACCCGGGGTCTCCCTGGCGGGCGCTGCGCCCCACGAGCTGCCTGTCGATGCGGGCCGAACTATGGATCTCGGTAGCAATCACGTGCAGCCCGCCGGCCAGGCGCACCTCGGGCTCGAGGATGATATCGGTGCCACGGCCAGCCATGTTGGTGGCAATCGTAATCCGATTTGGGCGCCCCGCCTGCGACACGATGCTGGCTTCCTCCTTCAGGAACCGGGCGTTGAGCACCTGGTGCGGATGCGCGCGGGCCGTGAGCACGCGGCTGAGGCGTTCCGACGCGTCGATCGACGGCGTGCCGACCAGCACCGATCGCCCGTGGGCCAGCATGGCCTCGATTTCCTCGACGACGGCCGCTGCTTTGGCGTCCCACGTGGCGAACACCCGCGCAGGCAGCCCCTCGCGGATGCAGGGCTTGTGTGTCGGAATGACCGTCACGGGCATGCGATAGGTGCGGCGCGTTTCGCGGCGAACGGCCGAAGCCGTGCCCGTCATGCCCCCCACGTAGGCATATTGCCGGAAGAACCGCTGCACCGTGACCTGCGCGGCGGCCAGCGTCCGGGCGGTAATCTCAATTTCTTCTTTGGCTTCGATCGCCTGGTGCAGTCCCTGCTGCCACTTGCGGCCCTCCATCATGCGACCGGTCGACTCGTCGACGATCACCACTTCCCCCTCGTGGATCACGTAGTCGCGGTCTCGGATGAACGCCAAGCGCGCCGTGAGCGCCCGTTCGATCTGCCGGTACACGTGCTCGGATTCGATGCCAGCCACGAGCGGCGGCTTCGGCCGCAGCAGCACGTGCCGGCAGCCGTGATCGGTCAGCGTCACTTCGCGCTTGTGGGGATCGTATTCGAAATCGGTCGTCAGCGCGAGCGATTTGCAGATCTGGGCGCACCATTCGAACAGCGCCAGCCGGCTCGGCCGGTCGGGCTCTTCGGTGGCGATGATCAGCGGCGTTCGCGCGTCGTCGATCAGCACGCTGTCGGCTTCGTCGACCAGGGCGAAATAATGCCCGCGCTGCACGACCGCCTCGCCACCCGATCCGGAATTGGCCGCGTCAATCCGCAACCGGTCGCGCAGAAAATCGAACCCCAGCTCTTTGGCCGTGCCGTACGTCACTTCGCAGGCATATTGCACGCGGCGTTCGTCGGTCGACAGCGGATTCAGAATGCAGCCCACCGAGAGGCCCCCCAGCGCGAAGGCCGGCCGCATCTGGTCGGCATCGCGCTCGGCCAGGTAATCATTGACGGTGACAATGTGGCTGCCGCGCCCGGTGAGCGCCCGCAGGTAAGCCGGCATGAGGGCCGTCAGGGTCTTGCCTTCGCCGGTCTGCATTTCCGCCAGTCCCCCTTCGAAGATGGCAATGGCCCCCATGATCTGCACGGGGTAATGCTCCATCTTGAGGGTGCGGCGGGCCGCTTCGCGGATCAGTGCAAATGCGTCGGGCAGCATCCGTCGCAGGTCGTATCCCGATTTGGCCTGCCATTGCAGTTCGAGCCCGCGCTTGCGCAGGTCGTCGAGGCTCAGGCTCGCCAGCGCTTCGGACCGGGCGACGATCTCGTCTGCCAGTTTGCGCCAGCGGGCCAGGCGCGTCGATTGAATCTGTTCCAGCAGCCGGACCATGTTCGGGACTCTCGTCCGCGCTACTTGTTCGTGTGCGCCGCGACGCGCCGCGCGACATCCGTTTCGACCTGTCCGAACGTCGCTTCCTGACGCGCGAGGCACGCTTCCAGGGCGATGGCCAGGCGTTTCGCCGTGTAGTAACTCATCACCAGCCGATGCGACAGCTTCACGCTCGACGCGGGACTGCCGGTGGGATCAACCTGCAGCCCGAAATCGAAAATGATCTCCTCGGGCGCGCCGGCGACGTGCACGAAATTGGTGTAGATCGGGGGAAATTTCGCCGGCTCGACGGTCGGCTGAAACGGGCGGTTCATGATACTGCCCGCGGTTGCGGGCGGCACATTCGGTTGGTCTGGCATGCTCACGCTCCTTCCACTGGACTATTCCCGTCCGAATGCGCCGTGTCAAGAGTGCGGCGCCGCAGGGTGGTCTCCGGATTCGAGCTGGCAGCGCGAAAGTGCCCCGGCAACTCGGGAGTGGCCGGGGCACGCAGTTCGTGGAGCAGGTCTCTGACCTGCTCGTTCGTTGCCGTCATCGCGCTAGCGAATGAACACGCCCGTTGGCGCCGTGTTGATGCGCGGCGTGCCGTATCCGTTGATCGTCGGATACGGGAACGGGCTGCTCTGCGGCGGGCAGGCGGGGGCTGTGTAGCCGTACGGCGGGCAGCCCTGCGTCGTCGGCACAAGAATGTACTTCTGACAGCACGAGCGCTTGAAGTACACGCAATGCAGTTTGAGCGTGCGGCAGAATTTCTGACAGCAGGTGGGCTCGCAGCACTCGTCGCACGCCGGGTCGACGGCCACGATGTGGCCGCTCGCCGAGATGGATTGTGTTGCGGCCAGGCAACACCCGAATCCGGCAATCGTCAGCAGGGCGAGTTTCTTGAGTCTGTGGAGGCGCATAGCCAGCCCTTTCCAAATACCAGGTGTCCGCCCAAAAAAAATTCCGACAAAATCTCTTTTCGGATTTTGCGGGCGATCACTTGACTGATGACCACGCCGGCCACGTGCAATTTTGAAACCATGACTGTTCAAAATCGAAGCGCGCCGGACAAGACGGAATGTCTAGGCATAGGGAAAATCCTGAACCTGCCCAAATGTACGGTGCAGCAAATTGCAGCACTGGAGCGATGCATTGGCGCCTCGAGATGATGTTTTTTTGCATCTTTGGGTGTCTCAAAGTTCCCACTGCGTGACGACTTACGCGATAAGACAGGCGCTTTGCAAAACTTAGATAAAACGAAATCGCGACGGACTTTTCTCCTTGCGAGAGGTTGGTTTGGGCATTCATAATGAGCCGTAAAGCTGAAAAAAATCGAGGAATTCAGCAGTTGGTTCGCTTGAAAAAACCAAGCCCGTCAAGAAATAATGACTGCCTGTGATCAAGGTGCGTGCATTTGTACACGCCGGAACTTTGCGAACGGTTTCCCTGGTTTGAGGGACCTGCCGCGAGGGGATTGCAGTCGTTGCGTTCTTGCGGGCCGAGTCAGCTAGGTCTTTCGTCTGGTTTTCCCAAACCACCCAGTTGTTTCGGTTCGTACTGTGGGGCGGTTCTCGCCGGGTCGCGAGGAGTCGCTCCCCACAGGTCTAAGGAGCGCTTGAGATGTATTTGAATCCCTTCCGGGACTTCGTCAAAAAGGTCGTCAGTACGGGAGTTTCGCGGAAGCGTCGTCGCAGTTCCCCCTCCCGGGCGCGGAAGTCAGACCGAAATTCTCGCGGGCCGGCCCCATTCACGGTGGCCGCCGAGATGTGCGAAGCCCGCACGATGCTGTCGGGTCCGGCGCTCATTACCGTCGCGCCGAATACCGGCGGATTCATCACGAACGGCTCGCTGCAGACGACTGCGCCCACGCAGTTGACGTTTACGTTCAGCCCCAGTACGTCGATCATCAACACGCCGGCGAACCTCAGCAATATTTCTGTAACTCGGGCCGGCGCCGATCACAATCTAGGAACTGCCGACGACCAGGCGGTTGCCGCCGGGTCGATTGTCGTCGACACCCAGAACCCCAACATCGTCACGCTGCGGTTCGCCAATTCGCTGGTCAACGACACCTACCAGATCAAAGTCGCCGGTACCCTCAACAGCAGCACCGGCTTCTTCAACTCGCAGCAGAATCAAACGATCAATTTTTCGGTCGACTTCGGCGCCCAGGTGGTTTCGGTCGTGCCGCAGCCGGTCGTCCGCACCGAGCAGCTCAAGATCGGCGGGAACGCCCAGTCGCTCGATGGCCAGACGATCGCCGTCTCGATGGGAGGCGGCACGACGGTCACTTTCCAGCTCAAGAACTCCAGCACCGCCAGCGTGGTGCCTCCGGCCAATACGGGCGTCGTTTACGATCCGGGCGACAGCACGACCGTCGTCGCCGGCAAGCTGGCCGCCGCCATCAATACGGCCGCCACCACGAACGGCAACCCGCTCTTCAACACGCTGGCCACTCCAGTGACCAATGCGGGCAACCAGATTGCGCTGACCGGCGCCGCTTTCACCGCCGACGTGAGATTGTCGGCGGCGGGGCTGAACGTCAGCAATGCCGCCACGATCACCGATCTGGACACGTTCACCGTCACCGCGCAGAACGGCACCGTCAGGACGTTCCAGTTCAAAGACAACACCACGCCCAGCCTCATCACGCCGGGCAACGTGGGGATCACCTACAACCCGGGCGCCAGTGCCGCCACATTGACGACGGCCATTCTGAGCGCCCTCAACGATCCGGCCGCCTTCGGCGCCGGTTTCGCCGTTCAGAACGGCAATGGGGTGAAGTTTGCCGGCAATCCCGCCGTTGTTCTGGGGACGGCGAACGCGTCGTTCCTGACGCTGGTCGGCGGGGCGCAGGTCGCCGACGGCGCACTCGTGCCGAAAAACGACGTCATCACCGTCTATTTCTCGAAGACTGAGCTCGTCAAGTCGCTGGCCGAAGACCCGGCGTTTTACCAGGTCCTCAACACGACCGACGGCTCGATCCTGCAGCCCACGTCGGTCAAGTACGACAACGTGGGGAATACGGCGGTCCTGAAGTTTGCAGCCGACCTGCCCACGGCCACGTTCCACGTCACGATCGGCGCGCCGCG
>JACQFH010000477.1 GCA_016200145.1 Planctomycetia bacterium
ATCCGGAGACATTGAGCAGATCCCCGATCGGCGCGTCGTGCACTGGAGTTCTTCCGGGAGCACCGTGCTGACGAGCGAGCCTTACCTCCCGATTGTTCAGAAAACTCTCGCTGCTCCGCGCCGCCGTGAGGGGCATCCGCCGAAGGCGCTTTGGCTGGAGGATCGCAACGGCAGCCAGCGCTGGCGTTGTGAACTGCAGTCCCCGAGTATTCGAGTGCACGGCTTCAACCCAATTGCGACGACGCCGTCTCACGTGCTCGGGTTCGTTGACGAGGATCGTGTCAGTGTCGTTGACCTGACAGACGGCACGACAACGTGGTCGATATGCGTCAACGAAAAGCCCGAATATTACGTTGCGCCAGCGTTCGCGCTCAGTGCTGACGGGCGCTTCGTGGCGTACGCGCGGCCAGCCGACTCCCGCGAGATTGCGCGAATCGACATCTGGCGATTGTAGAGACGCATCGAGACGCGATTCATCATTCGAAATACTCCGCTGGGAAACATATTGCCGCACCGGATGGACATAATTGGTATTTACTTGGACAAATGCCCCCGATCGATTGCGGGCCTTGGTTGGCAACAGCAGAACGCAGCTGCCCCGCGAGATTTCTGACGATGAGAACGCTGTGTTCGGCTTTCCTGATCTGGTTCGCAGCGTGGGCCTTCGCTCCACTGAAAGATCAGAATGCAATCGCTTCTGGTCTCGAGCGCCATTCGACCGCCGACATGGCCATCCTGCTGGATGCGATCGAACAAAACCCCGAATTGTCGGAAAGGGCAATACGGGCGGCCAAGTACGACAAGATTCTTGTTGAGCTCGTTCGTCGGGGCAACTTGGAAGCCGAGGGGGTCCTTGAGGCGAGAATGAAGCATGTTGAAAAATGCTTCTCCGAGGTCGAGACTCTGACAGCGCTTCGTCGGGTGCAACACAAGCCCGATCCGATCGTGATTGCGGTAGCGGATACGGACGGCCTGCTTGCTTCGCGAGCGAGCCTGCCTGCACTGAGCATTCTGGTCAAGTCGGCCGATATCGAGCGGGTGCCCGTGCTGTTGAAAATGCCGGCCAGGAACTCGTCGAACCGATGCGGGTATTGGCGTTTGGATGTCAGAGACTCTCAAGGCAGCGCGGTGCCGGTTCTAATGAATTCGGACCGATCTCGACGCGACGGCGAAATCCCCGTTGAAAATGAAAAAACGCCGCCCGTGCAGGGCTTGGGCGCACGAGTGGCCTGGTGTGAGTACGGGGCATCATTGGCTTATCGCCTGCCGATGAATGAGTACATCGAGATCACCAGGCCTGGCGAGTACACAGTGACGGTGTTGTACCACGATAAGGTTGGATTCATTGTCGTGCGTGGAGTCTGGAAGTCCGGCCAATGACCCTCCTCCTCCCCACCCTGGCCGCCACCTTCGCCGCGTTCTGCGTCTGGCTGACGGTGCGGATCGTGAATCGGAGGGAACGCTGGGCGAAGTGGACACTGGCAGCGGTCATCGGCCTGCCGGTGCTGTATGTCGCGAGCTTCGGGCCGGCGTGTTGGCTGTGCGAAAAAGGTATTCTTGGCCAGCGGACAGCGTGGATTCTATTCCGGCCACTGACTTGGCTTTGCGTGCATGGCGACAAGAATTTTCAGCCTCTCCGTGACTATGCGATCAGGGGAGTTCAACTTTGTCGATTCTCGACTCCTTTGATCAGTCCCGCAAGCATTCGGGAAATCTCTTCCAGTTGCGACTTGAAGATTCCGTGCTCCTCGGGAGTCAGAAGCTTTCGGCGCAGTGCCAGTTCCAGCAGGGGAACGCACTCCTGGGCCGAGCCACGGGAAATGCCGAAGAAATTGCGGCGGTCGGGTGCCGTGAATCGTCCGTTGCCTTCGGCGATATTCGCGGCGATGGAGAGCGCGGCTCGATTCAACTGGTCAACCAGGAATCCGTACCCGCGGGGGAAGTTTTCTGACTTCGCGCAGATCTGGTCGGCGAAGTCGACTGCTTTCTGGTAGACGAGCAGCTTTTCGAAGGCGAAAGCCACGCGTGCGGCCCGGACGAGAGAGTAGAGAGCAGAAAGCTTGAGTAGCCCGGCGGCGGGCAGATGAGGGCGAGGAACTTGGTTCTGGAGGGAAGTTCCTCAAGAGTAGACCGCAGGAGAGAGGAGCAAGTAGTAGTCGACAGCCTGTTTTGCTGTTCTACTTTCTACTTTCTCCTCTCTCCTGCTCTATTCGCCGAAGGCGAATTGGCGGGGACAGGATTTGAACCTGCGACCTCGAGGTTATGAGCCTCGCGAGCTACCAGACTGCTCCACCCCGCGTCAGAATCGCGTAACCGGCGATCAATCGGGCACTTGCGTGCAGAGACCCGTATTATATCGGCAGATCGCGACGGCGTCGAGAGACTGGCCGGGAATATTGCGCGCAGTGCCCCGGCCGCCGAAAAAGCACCAGGGCACGCTGGCCATGGACCACGGATGACGAGGGAGGAACCACGAAAAACACGAAAGACGCGAAACCAGTTCTACGAAAACTCGATCCGCAGATTTCCCAGATTTCCGCCGAGGACACATGGCGCAGGGCTCTCTTAATCTGTGAAAATCGGCGCAATCTGTGGATTTTCCCATTCGTTGCAAATCTTTTATCCGTGGGATTGGCGTGGGTGACAATCGCACCAACGGAACTGAGGACAGGAAAATTAAGGACAGGAATATCGTCGTGCGGTCTGCCGTGCCGTTTTTCAATCGCAGGCAGAAAACCAATTTTCCTGTCCATCATTTTCCTGTCATGCTTTCTCTGTGCTCTCTGCGTCTCTGTGGTGCTGCCCTGTCGTGACGGGGTCCATCCGTGGCTCGTCGCTTGTCTTCCCTGTGGACTTCGTCGCTCTTACGTTTGGATCCGTAAGGCGCGCTCGACACGCGCATCCCGGTGGGATTGCGGTTAAACGATGGGGGAACCTGACACCGCTTCCTGACGGGCGCGGCTCTGCGTGATGAAGAAAGAGCGGCTCGCGGGGTTACGTTGCGCCGGGGGGCGGGTCGGTTTTTCGGCCGCCGCCGGGGATCAGGCGGTCGAGAATGCCGTTCACGAATTGCGACGACTGGGCCGTGCCGTAGCGCTTGGCCAGCTCGAGCGATTCGTCGATGACGACCCGGGGAGGCGTATCGGTGTAGAGCAATTCGAACGCCCCCAGCCGCAGGACGTTGCGGTCGGTGGGGGCCATCCGCTTGAGGGACCAGTTGGTGGCGGTGGCCTCGATCTTCGCGTCGAGGGCCGGGCGGCTTTCCATTACGCCGGCGAACAGGCTCCAGGCGAACCGCGCCAGCGTCTCGTCGGTAAGGCGCTCGACGATCAGCTCGCGCACGGTGTCAGCAGGAACGTCGGGGTTGAGGTCCTGCTGATACAACATCTGAAGGGCCATCTCACGGGCCCGGCTGCGACGCGACGCCATGAATCACTTATGCCTTGGCGCGGGTTGCCGCGCGGAATCTTCTGGAAACGAACCTGGCCGCACTTTTAGGAAAGCGCTCGACGAACGAACTCTATTGTCTCATACGCGGGGGCAGGGAAGCAATGCTGGATTGGGATGGCGTGGTCACGCGACGTGGAGTGCGAAAAGGGCGACCCCTGCCGGCTTGCCGGCAGGGGTCTCGACAGCGAGTCGCAATCGGCACTGTGTTTCATGGAAAGCGCGGGCCGGACGCTGGACGATCTGCGAGCGGGAGAGGGGTTTGGTCCAGCCCCGGCCACGCTGCCAGGCACACGCAGCCCGCGACTGCTTCATCAGCTTGCCGTTCAAATCCAATTCGCCTCGTGCTTGCCTCTTCGCGCCGTTTGCGAAACGAGATCTCGCGCGGGGAGAGCACACAAATAGCTTCACCTGACCCCCCCCCTGGCCCCCCTTGCTAAGTGGGGGAGAAACGCCCGGGTCGCAGAATTGCAGTTGGAGGTCAGTCGTGACTCGATACGCGCTTCCCGCTCCGCCTCGGGCAGACTTCGCAACCCTCAGTGCGGCGCGGTAAAATGAGGGGACCGCCTGAAGGCGGTCCTGCAAACAGGGTGAAAAACACCGTGGCATAGGCTTCCAGCCTGTGAAGATTTGCGAAATCATGACAGGCTGGAAGCCTATCCCACGATTTTCAACGGGCTCTCAGGTGCTTTCGAGCTGCTTGAGGACGCTGGCCATTTCGAGGGCGGCGAGGGCGGCGTCGGCGCCTTTGTTGCCGACTTTGCCGCCGGCCCGGTCGAAGGCCTGGTCCATCGACGAGCAGGTGAGCACGCCGAACGTCACGGGGATGCCGCTGTCGAGCCCGGCCTGCATGATGCCGCGCGCCATCTGGTGATTGATGTACTCGTGATGGCTCGTGTCCCCCTGAATCACAGCTCCCAGGCAGCACACGGCGGCGTATTTTTTCGATTTGGCGAGCCGGTCGGCGACGAGGGGCAGCTCGAACGCGCCGGGCACCCACACGACCGTCAGCCGGTCTTCCTTGACGCCGTGTTTGTGCAGCGTTTCGAGGGCGCCTTCGAGCAGCTTCCGCGTGACGAGTTCGTTGAAGCGCGAAACGACGATCGCATAGTGGCCGTCGCCTGCAGAGGGTTTGCCTTCGATGGTTCGCATGTGCTGTTCGCATTAAGAGCCCACGGGTCTTTTCCCGTGGGTGCGCCAGGCGCCGGGACCCACGGGAATAAATCCGTGGGCTTGCAATAGTGGCGCCTTACATATTCATGCTTTGCAGGAATTCTGAGTTCGTCTTCGTGCGCTTCATCTGCTTGACGATCAGCTCCATCGCTTCGACGGGGTTCATGTCGTGCACCACGCGGCGCAGAATCCACACGCGGCGCAGCTCTTCTTCTTCGATCAGCAGCTCTTCGCGGCGGGTTCCCGACTTGTTGACGTCGATGGCCGGCCAGACGCGCTTCTCGACCATCCGCCGGTCGAGGTGCAGCTCGGTGTTGCCGGTCCCTTTGAACTCTTCGAAAATGACTTCATCCATACGGCTGCCGGTGTCGACCAGGGCCGTGGCGACAATCGTCAGGCTGCCCCCTTCTTCGACGTTGCGTGCCGCGCCGAAGAACCGCTTGGGATGCTGCAGAGCATTGGCGTCGACGCCGCCCGAGAGGATTTTCCCGGAGTGGGGCACTTCGGTGTTCCAGGCGCGGGCCAGGCGGGTGATCGAATCGAGAAAGATCACCACGTCGTGGCCGAACTCGACCATCCGCTTGGCCTTCTCGATGACCATTTCCGAGACCTGAATGTGCCGGCTGGAGGGTTCGTCGAACGTGCTGCTGATGACCTCGCAGTTGACCCCCTTCACGTGCCGCTCCATTTCGGTGACTTCTTCGGGGCGCTCGTCGATCAGCAGCATGATCACGTAGGCATCGGGATGGTTCTTGAGGACGGCCTTGGCAAGCTGCTGCAGCAGAATTGTTTTGCCGGCGCGAGGGGGCGAGACGATCAGCCCGCGCTGCCCCATGCCGATGGGGGCGATCATGTCGACGATGCGCGTGGCGTACAGCTCGGGGCCGGCTTCGAGCTTCAGCCGCTTCTCGGGGTGCAGCGGCGTCAGCTCGTCGAACGGAACTTTTTCCCCCAGCGCGTTCGGGTCCTGCCCGTTGATGGCTTCGACGCGCAACAGCGCGAAATAGCGCTCGTTCTCTTTCGGTGGGCGGATCTGGCCGGCGACGGTCGCGCCCGTGCGCAGGCCGAACCGGCGGATCTGGCTCGGCGACACGTAGATGTCGTCGGGGCACGGCAGGTAGTGGTAATCGGGGCTGCGCAGGAACCCGAAGCCGTCGGGCAGGATTTCGAGCGTGCCGTCGCCGAACATCAGGCCGTTCAGCTTCGTCCGCTCTTTCAGGATCTTGAAGATCAGGTCCTGCTTCTTGAGGCCGGTGTAATCAGTCAGTCCTTCTTTGCGCGCCTGGGCGAGCAGTTGCTGCATCGTCATCCGCTGCAGCTCGGCGATGTGAATCTCGCCGCGCTTGATTTCTTCGTACCGGTCGTCGGCCGACTGGGCGGCGGTGCGCGGGGTCTCGTCGTCTTCCCCCTCTTCGAACTCGTAAGGCACGTCTTCGTTGGGGCGTTCTGAACCGGCGACGCGAGTGGCCGCCGCCGGATCGGGCCGCGCGACGGGGGGGGCTTCCACTTCGAGGGCGTTACCGAATTCGGGCTCGGATTCGACTTTGGGGCGGGGCTTGAGGGGTTTGTTCATCGCGAAAACCTTCAGCAGCACGAGACGGGACGGGAATGGCGGCGGATGCCGGACGCGGGGACGGGAATGATTGGATCTGAGATCGACGGAAACGACGGATTCCCAGGCGGGCTGTTACGAATGGCACAGACGAAAACGACGCGGTGTGGAAACTGGCGGAAGGCAGGAATCAGCGGGAGGTCTGGCCCATGACGCGTGACAGGATTGTTTCGAGCTGCGACAGGGCGACCTGAACATCGCCCGAGTTATCGACCACATCGTCGGCCTCCCTGCGTTTCTGTTCCAGTGGAAACTGGCTTTCCTCTCGCGACTGCAATTGTTCGCGGCTCCAGCCGCGGGTCTCGCCGACCCGTTTCATCCGTTGTTCGATCGGCGTATCAATAAACACCAGCCGGTCGCAGAAGTCACGCCAGCCGGTTTCGAGCATCAGCGCGGCATCGAGGACGATCGCGGCGATGCGTGGTTGTGATTGGCCTGGTTGTGATTGAGCCTCCTCGATCTGTTGTCTCAGAATCTCGGTAATGCGGGGATGAACGATCTGTTCGAGTTTCTGGCGGGCGGCGACCTGCTCAGGCGTGGCGCCGAAGACAAGTCTCCCTAGACGGCGGCGGTCGACGTCTCCGCTGGAGTTGAAGACATCGTCGCCGAATGCAGTTCGCAGTTGTGATTTGACGGCCGGCTCCGTCAGGACCAGATGTCCGGCGGAGTCTCCTTCGACAATTTGGATGGGATGTTTTTCACGCAGCAACCGGGCCAGACAGCTTTTGCCTGAACCGACGCCACCGACCAGACCGATCACCGGAACTCTTCGGGGAACATTCTTCACATGGAAGCAGAGGAATCCGAGGGCGAGAGGCGGTGAACCGCTTGGGCAGTGGGAAGACCGGAGGAACTGATGCCCGGCCGCGGTTGACGTCTTCTATGATGTCTTGCGCAATTCCGTTTCGCAAGAGTAAAGGCGGAAAATCCGGCTACTCTCAGACGCTGTCGAAACGCGAAAGTTCCGCGGCTGCTCAGGGTGTGGTCTCAGTTTGTAATCAACTTCATTACAAACTTCTCCCCTCTTCCCCGGCGGGAGAGGGGCCGGGGGTGAGGGGGCGCTAACGATCGACAACCGTCGGAGTTCATTATGCAAACTCCCCCTCACCTCTAACCCCTCTCGCAAGGGGAGAGGGGGACACGGTTTTTGCCGTTCGTCGTTCTTTCGAAAGTGAGACTTTTGCCGGATCTCGGCGCCCTTACTTCCCCGCGACGGCTGCGTTCGTTTTCACGTCCAGGCGGAGGGGTGCGCTGGCGTGGCGCTCGTTTTTCGCTTCCACTTTGGGGGCGGCGTAGAACAGCAGCGGGCCGGGGGGGGCCCACGGGTCGCAGGCCACGACGAAACTGCGGCTCGTCTCGTTTTCGTTGATGAGCACGCCGTTGAGCCCCACGTCGAGCACGCGCAGGCCGTGCGGAAGGTTGAGAACTTCCACCGGCACCCGCCCGGCGAACGCATTGCGGCGCTCGATCGTCACCGTGAACTTCAGCTCCTGGCCGGGGACGATCGTGGCCTCGGCCGGCGTGACGGCCACCTTCAGGTCGGGCGGCGACGTGATCGTCACCTGGTGCAGCCCGAAGCCGGGGGTCGTTGCATGTTCGATGGTTTTCTCTCCGACGACGGCGCTGCCGATGGCCTTGAAGCTCAACGGCGCTGGCACTAGCGAGCCGCCGGCGTCAGCCGGCGGGTGGGTCTGCGCGTTAATCGGCGCATCCGCCGCCATGAGTGTCAGCACGGCGTTGAACAGATCGGGCCCGATGCGGGCGGCGGTCGCCGTGATCCCTTCGGGCAATCCTTCGATCCGCACGTCGACCGGCCCGTTGAATCCGTCGAGCCGGTCGAGGTTGACCGTCACGGGCAGGCTGCCGCCGCGCGGGATGTTCGGATTTTCGGGATCGAGCGAAACCCGGAAATCTTCCTGCCGCGGTCGAACGACAAGCCGGTACACAAAATCGGCGGACGACAGGTTTCGCACATCTCGGACGCGCACGTAGTAGCGGCCGTCGGCGGGAACGTCGAACAGAATCTGCGAATCGCTGCCCAGGCCCGGGCCGCCGTCGTCGTTCTGGTAATTGAGCGTGACGACCGGCATTCCATTGGCCGGAAAGGTCGATCCCGCAGGATGGACTTCCACCTTGTACGCGAAGCTGTTAATGGCGTGCGCCTCGGGAGTCGTGCCAAGATACCCCAGCCGCAGCCCCCCCTTGTCGAAGAACTTGACGTCTTCGTCCGGTCCGAGCGGCAGGATCTGCACCTTGACGACTTCGTCCCCCAGGAGCAGCAGGTCGTTCGGCTGGAAGTCGTCCCACTGCTGCAGGCGGACCCCCTTGCTGCGCGAATCGTGATCGCGGAGCACGCAGTACGTCTCGGCGACGGCGCGCAGCGTGGCGCGGGGCACCGGCTTGCCCGACGCATCAAGAACCTCGACGAACGAATCGAGAGGCGAACCGAGGCGCCGGGCGATGGTTTCGATCGTGAGGCGCTCTCCCTTTTTGGCGTCGAACATCACGAGGTCGACATCGGCGACTTTCGACGAAGAGGGGGAGACAAGGAGAGGGGGAGACAAGGAGTCAGGAACATTCGGGGCGATGCGGCCGGAGATTGCGCTGGGGACGGGGATCAGGCGGGCCTGCGCGGGGGTGTTGTTGGGTTCGAGCTCGGCGTATTCGGGATAGGGGCTCGATTCGAAGCGGGCGGAGTTAAAGGTCTTGATCGGGTCAACTTCGACCGGAACGAATCGCGCTCCCGTCCCGGCGACGGGAAACAGGCGCGCGACGGCCGGCAGATTGAAGCCCCGCACCTCGATCGCCTGCACCTGGTCCCCCGCAGGAGGGCCGCCGTCGGCCGACTTCATGCCCAGCGGAAAGACGCCTTCGACATAGGGAATCGGCCCGGCGTGAATGTAATAGAAGTGATTCCCGCCGCCGGTGTAATCCCGATCTTCGACGCGCAGATAGCATCGTTGCGGCTTGTCGAAGTGATGCGCGACGACGATCTCGTTGTGCCACGGCTGGCGCGTCGCCGTGTCGAGCGTGCGCCCTTCCGCATCGAGCAGATCGACCCGCGCGTTGAGCGACGAACCGAGATTCGGCCCGATCAGGACGCACACCAGGTCCTTCGCCGTCGCAACATCGATGGCCCACAGGTCGCGGTCGCCCTTCGAGGCAATCGTGCCGAACAGCGTCGCCGGCAGCGACGCAGGAGTGGCCGTTTCGAGCTTGCCGTTATCTTCTTTCTCAGGAACTTCGACGAACGGGTGGAGATTGGCGTTCGGAAACTCGGTGTGTGGTGCGACATAAAATGACTTGGCGGCCGTGCTGCCCAGCGGCGTGTGCAAGCGCAGCGCCACCATTCCCAGCGGCGTGTCGCCGGGAATCTCGATTTCGCAGAACGCCTGGTTGGCGTTCTTGCCGTCGCCGGGAACCAGCGTCGCCTTGAGGTTTCCGTGTGAAACGAACAGCCGATCGGCGTCGCTGATGTTCTGCCCAGACAAGGTGAACTTGATCTTCTGTCCGCGTCCGACGATCCGCGGGCTGGCGCTGTCGAGGCGCGGCATCGGCGGATTCGGCTTTGGTTTACTCGCCTCAGCCGCGTCCTGCTGCCCGATCATCGCCGCGGCGAGAACGCCAATCATTCCCCCCCTTGCTAAGAAGATCGTCTCACTTTGCGACGACTCTCTCGACAAACTTCTCCCCTCTCCCCCCTGCGGGAGAGGGGCCGGGGGTGAGGGGGGAGCATGCTGGGGGTGCTGTTCGCCTCTTGTATCACTGGCACCGTCCCCCTCACCCCTAACCCCTCTCCCGCGGGGGGGAGAGGGGAACATGGTTCTAATTGTGGGCGATCGTTTGGAAAGTGAGACGATCTCTAAGGGGGGGAGAACGGCGCACCGTTGCGCGGTGACTGGATTCCCCGCCTTCAGAACATCCCGGACCTTCGCCGGCGATTTCGCGTCGAACACGATCAGGTCGCCGTTCGACAGGCCGACGGCGAGGCGCGCGCCGTCTCGGTCGACAGCCAGCGTCTGCGGCCAGTCGGACAGTGCTCCGTAGACGTGGCGTTCCTGCAGGGTCGCCGCGTCCCAGGCCTTCATCCGCCGGTCTTCCGAACCGCTGTACAGCGTGGCTCCGTCGGGGCTGTACGCCAGCGACAGAATCGCTGCGTCGTGCGCGAAGGCGCTGCGCTTCAGCTTCGCCGTCGTACCGTTCCAGTCGTAGACGCGGATCATCTTGTCGACGCCGGCGGCGGCGATTTCGTGGCCGCGCGGATGAAAGCAGACCGCGTTCAAGCTCTTCGTCGCTTCGGTGAGGGTCAGGATCCGCTGTCCGGTTTCAACGTTCCAGAGCTTGATCGTCTGGTCGGCGGCCGCCGAGACGAGCGCCTTGCCGTCGGGGCTGAACGCCGCCGCGAATACGGCGCCGGTGTGGTGCTTGAGCGTGTGGATTTCCTTCCCCGAGGCCGCGTCCCACAACATCAGCAGCTTGTCGTAACTGGCGGTCGCCAGCCGGTCGCCGGCGGGATTGAATGCCAGAGCGTAGATCGAATCGGTGTGGCCGGTGACGACGCGCGCTTCCGGGCTGCCGACATTCCAGATGCGGACGTGCCCGACGACGCTGGGGAGCCCTTCGGCCGCCGCGACCCGCGTCGAATCGAGGCTGAACGCCACGGCATTGATCGGGCTCTCGGCCCCTGCCAGCGTCTGTTCGACGCGACCTGTTGCCGCGTTCACGAGCAGAACTTCGCGGTGCCGGGCGGCGGCCAGCCATTTCCCGTCGGGACTGAAGGCCACGGCCGAGATTGCCGCGGCCACCGCGACCTTGGGGTCGATCCGCCGGACGTTCAATTCGGCCGCCGACTGCGGTGTCTGCGAGACGGGGGCCTTGGCGCCGAGATCGACCCAGCGCTTGACGAGTTCGAT
>JACQFH010000033.1 GCA_016200145.1 Planctomycetia bacterium
CCCCAGCACCCGCGGAAAGAGGTACGTCATAATCCCCAGCAGCCACATGCTGAACACGCCGAACATCACCAGGTGTGCGTGCCCGACGACCCAGTCCGAAAAGTGAATCAGCGCCTGAAACGTAAGCGTCGTCTGCAGGGCGCATTGAAAGCAGGTCAGCGCGTAGAAGATCATTCCCGTGTAGAACCAGCGGATTGGCAGGTTGGTGATGACTTCGCGCCCGGCCCCTTTCAGCGTGCCGAAGAAATTCACGATCACCGTCAGCACGACCATTTCCACGGCGATCGTCGAGACGATCGCCCCGTATTGCAGGAACATAGGGATCGGCGTGTACAGGAAATGGTGAATTCCCTGCAGCGGGTAAAAGAACGCCAGCCCCCAGAACCCGACGAGCGACAGGCCGTGGCTCCAGATCGGCTTGCGGAGCAGAATCGGCACGAAGAAGTACATCGAACCCCAGCCCAGCGGCGTCACGAACAGCCCCACGAGGTCGTGAATAAACAGCCCCCCCACAGCCCCCGCACTGGTTCCCGTAACGAAATACTCGGGTACGAAATTCCCCATCGCATACGTCAGAAACGTCCACACAAACGCCGCCGTGAAGTACCACAGCGTGACATACATCGCGCCGCGGCTGCGCACGATGGGGGTCAGAAAGTTGACGGCCACAAGCAACAGGCCGAGCTGCGCGAGCGGATCGATCCAGGTCGGCGTCTCGCCCCATTCCAGCCCCTGCGCTTCGCCCAGCAGCAAGCCGACGGCCGTCGACAGCACCACGATCTGCCAGGCCGCGAAGATCAGATAAGACAGCGCACGGTTCAAGACGGGCTTGAGCGTCAGGCGCGGCACGATCCAGTGCAGTGTGCCCAGAAAGGCGTTGGCGATGAAGCCGTACGCAATGGCGTTGGTGTGCACCATTCTCCAGCGGCCGGGGGAGAGCAGCTCGATCCCCTGCAGCGGGTTCCAGCGCACGAGCTGCAGGGCCATCAGCATGCCCCCCAGCATCGAAACGAACAGATAGCCCAGGGCCGCCACGAAGAACCAGATCACGAGCCGCGTTTCCACCAGCTCTTCGGGCCTGTCGACCTCCGGGCGCACAGCCGCGTCCATTATGATTTCTCCGCAGAAATGGCAGGGTGAACGAATGCGGCCAGCGGGTAGAGCAAAGCCATGGCCAGGCCGAAGACCACGTGGGTGCCCGCGGCCACCCACGGCGGGAGGTGCTGCGGATTGACGATCCAGTCTCCGCCGAACAGCAGTGGCTGCAGCCACGACAGAACGGCGTAAAAATTGAACAGCCACAGCCCGGCGCCCAGCGCCGCGCCGATCAGCAGCCGCTTCAGCAATCGCGAGCCGCCGTTCAGTTTCGCGAAGGCGAGTTGCATGGGAATTCCCAGCAGCATTCCCGTGAACAGGAACAGGCAGCAGCCGAACGCCAGGATCATCCCGTCGCTGACGGTCTGGGCCGATTGCCCCGGCCCGGCGAGCGCGAGCGCCTGCTCGCCCAGAGGAAACGTCAGGTCCACGCGAATCAGCTCGAGGGACTGCTTGCCGGCGATCGGTGCGCCGATGACGTTCACCTGGCGACGGAGGTCACTCGGCTTTTTCCGGTCCGACAACGGCGGGGGCCGGCAACGACATCAGCCCCGCGTCCGGGATCTCCCCGGCGCGGCGGCGGTTCGAAACGTACAGTACGTAGCTCACCAGGTTCCAGAACGTCTCCGGTTCGGAGGCGAGCGCCGCTTGAAACGACGGCATCGGAGTCCCGGTGATGCCATTAAAAATCCTGCGGTACACGTCTTCCGGCCGGCGCCCGCCGTGCAGCAGGCCCGATGTCAGATCGGCCGCTATCGTGATGTGCCCCCACACGTCTTTCAGGTCGCCGCGCAGGTTGTCGGGGGTCTGCCCGCGCCCGTCTTCGCCGTGGCACTTCGAGCAGCCGCGCGTCAGAAACGCCTGTTTCCCGGCGGCGACCTGCTCGGCGGTGAATTTCGTCTCAGCCGACAGCGGATGCGTGGCCCG
>JACQFH010000478.1 GCA_016200145.1 Planctomycetia bacterium
CCCGCCGGTCCAGGAGAGTTTCCATTTGGCGCGAGAAGCGATCATGTATGCAGCGTTCCGTCGAACCGCCGGAGATTCGTCGACTGCGACTTTTCGAACCTCATCACCGTTGCGAGGCCATACCGATTCGTCGACTCGCACGATCGCACTGACAGATCGCACAGACTCACTCGAATCCTGAAACGAGGCATCGACTGCATCAATGTATTTCAAAAGCACATCATCATCGTCCAAAATGTCTTTGAAGGATCGTCGACTCAACGCCCAAAGTGCATTTCGTCTTCGCATCTCTGATGAATTCTTATTGGGTTTTGAGACTACGGAACATAGTTCCTCGATGAACTTGGACGACTTATTGAAGGCAAAGAGTTCGATCGCCCGCTCGCGAATCGCCGGGCGCGGGTCATCCAGGTATTCGACCAGCTCTTTCGGAGAGCGTTTTTCCAGCCCTAGCGCCAGTCCCCGCGGGTCTTCAACCTTCTTCATCCCCTTCTTTCGCACGCGGTAGATTGCGCCCAGCACATCAGGCTTCGCGATTTCCGAAACCGGGCAGCCGATGCGGAACCAGCCACCCGTGTTGATCACCAGGAGGCTCCCGTCGGCGTCTTCCAGCAGATCGGTGGGGTGAAAGTCCTTTTCCTCCGATGTCAGAAACTCTTCCTCGCGCGACGTGAATGTCGAGCCGCTCCGCTCCAGAATCGAGCGCACCACTTTGTGCTGGTTGAAATAAGTGACGAACAGGTTGTTGCGGTACTCGGGACCGAATCCCTCCGAGCGGTAGAGCGCGAGGCCCGACACGGCCACGTGACCCAGCTCCTTAATCGGCGGCAGAAGGTCCCCCGTACGCTTGAACTCGGCGATGCACTGTTCCTGATCGGCCCGCGGGTAGACGCCCCCCTCGACCCAGTGGACCAGGCAATCCTGCCGCGGGTTGCCGTGCAGGATGTTCACTGTCCCCAGCATCTCTCCTTCGTCGGTGAACACGACCTCGACCGGGTTGTCGAACCCGCCGCCGCAGACGCGCTCGAAGCCGCTGCCGTCGCTGCGGAACCTGAAAATTCCGCCGGCCAGGCCCTGGTCGATCGTGCCGTCGGCGAGCTTCACCTTGTGTCCGTGCCGGCCGTCGCACAGGTAGAGCCAGCCGTCGGGCCCCAGAAAGGGCCCGTGAATGTCGGCCCCGTTGCCGTTCGAGCCGAACTCGGTGACGATTTCGGTCCGCTTGTCGCACACGCCGTCGCCGTCGGTGTCTTCGAGCTTCCATACGCTGGGGGGCGACGCAGTGTAGACGGCGCCGCGATAGGGGAGCACCCCCTGCGGCATCACGAGCTTGTCGGCGAACACGGTCCGCTTGTCGAATTTTCCGTCGCCGTCGGTGTCTTCGATGACGACGATCCTGTGCGGCGGGTTCTTGACCAGCTTTTCGAACGGCTCATTGACGCCGGCCGAGTCGACGAGAAACAAGCGCCCGCGCTCGTCGAAGCAGGCCATGACAGGCCGCTCGACGACCGGGAACTCAGCCGCAACCTCGATCTCGAATCCCGGCGGAACGGACGGCAGAGGGGGTGCGCCGAATGCTGGTGCGGCCCCGCTCGTAAGCGCGAGCACCACAAGAAAAACTGTCCGCGGCATGGCTTTCTCCCGCATATTGCCTGAATGCGCAGGTTTGTTCCGCTGACATTGTTGTACCCGCCAGCGAATTGGGACGGAAGCGGCTTGTCAATCGTCGTCAGAAAGTATTGGTGTAAAGAATCTCCGGCGGAGGGGCCGGTGGCACCGGCGGCGGTGGGGCATCACGGATGACGCCTTCCCGTTGCTCATGACGCTCCGACCCGGCGGGATGCTCGGCACCGCCAGGTCGGCCGGGCGGGCCGGGTTGCCAGGCCTCCGCCTGGCGGCTGGTCGTCATCTCGCGCGGCTGGACGTCACCCCAGGGGCGGCCGTCTTGAGGGGCAGCAGGGACTGATCGAGAGAATTCATGTGGGCTGTCGATCGCGACGGGCGGCGTCTGACCGTCACCTTCAGCGCCGCCGAGCTGACTCGATGGCGAAAACTCGGACTGGCGGCCGGTCGCCATGTCGTGCTTTTCAAAGTGACTGCTGAAGCCGCCGTGCGGAGCGGCAACGGGGGCCGGTCGAGAAAATCCCGACGGGTGGCCGGCGGTTGCCGGCCGCGGCGGGTCGTCTTGGTCCTCTGCGCCGCGCTCCCTGGCATATTGTTCCCGACGGGCCCTGGCTTCTTTTGCGCATTGAATTGCATGCGAGATGATTTCGAAAAGCTGCTCGGGTTCAAAATTTTCGAGAATTGAGACATTGAGGAGGTCTTCCGGCAACGCAGGTTCCGGCGTCGGTAGCGGCGCCGGCCGCGGCGGGGGCAGTTCGACCCCCATGATCTTGCAGCGCTGCGCGACG
>JACQFH010000479.1 GCA_016200145.1 Planctomycetia bacterium
CCGCGCGCCGGCGAGATTTCCCACCCGGCCAGTCCGCTGGGGCCCAGGAACACCACATCGCCGCTGTCGCGCGAACGGTAGAAACGGTGAACGCTCGACTCGCGGACGTGAATCCGGCCGATCCGCGCCGCGTCGACCACGAGCTCGCCCGAGTTCCACGAAACGAGCGAACCAAACAGCACCACCCCCTGCTCGAGCTCGAAGCACCATTCCGCATCGGGCCTGGGGAGTTTTGCCGGGGCGGGAAAGTGGACGGCGCTCACGCTGCCCAGGGGAAATTCGAAGGGAGCGGCAAACGCCGGGGATTGCCAGCGGATGGCTGACCCGGCCGGATTTTCGCGTAACTCTCCCGCAACAAATCCGTCGTTCGCCAGGTGCAAAACAGCGCCGGAGGAGGTGGGGGCATCGGCCGCGCTGGCGGCGGATGATTGCAGCAGGCAGATCACGAACAGCACAAACAGCGCCGCTCCAAAGCGGCCGGGGTACCGCCCGTTTAGATCGGGCCGCCTCCGCATCATCCGGTCGGCACAGGGAGTGCGCCTGTTTCTCTGGGGGAATTGCATGGCAGGACTAGCGTTCGTAGATGGGGAGGAACCGGTAGTTGAGGGCCAGCGCGAGCAGCGACATCGACGTGCTCAGGGGGGCGCCGAACTGGCCGCGGAAGCTGCCGTCCGACTGCTGCAACTGTTTGAGCTGGCGGATCAGGAGCTTGTTCCATTTCTCCCAGGCTTCGACGTCTCCCTGGAAGAGCGCCTGGGCCTGGTAGTAGCGGGTGTATTCGACCCACCCCCCCTGCGTCGGCTGTTCGAGTTTTTGCTTCAGATAGCCCAATGTGGCTTTGTACTGCGTCAGGTCTTTGCGGCGCGCGATGGAATAGACAAGCGTCCCGATGGAGATCCGGGCGATCGATTCGTCGAATCCTCCCAGGCCCCCCGAGTAGGCGACCTGGCCCGAAGGCGCGGTCATGCTCTTGTAATACGAGATGGCCTTGTCGATCGATTCGTCGGGGACTTCAATGCCGGCGTTGCGGGCGGCGAGCAATCCGACGAGCACAGAGCCGCTCACCGACGTGTCGGCGTCATTGCCGCTGGGCGAGTACCTCCAGCCGCCGAACGAGTTGCGCTTCTGTGAGGTGATCGCCCCGCGCACGGCGAGCTCCAGCGCCTGCCCGATCGAGCGCTGGTTCGCGCCCCCTTTTTCGGTCCACAAATTGCGCTCGTCGACGGCGCCATAGGCCTCAGCCAGGCCCAGCATGGCGAAGCCGTGATGGTACATGCTCGACCCCAGGTAACCGGTGTTGGCGTCCTGGGTCGAAATGATATTGCGCAGCGCCCGGCGGACGTGATTGCTGTAGACGCCGAAATTCGGGTCCTCGCCCGAGGCCAGAAAGACCATCAGGCCCAGTCCCGTCACTCCGGGGCCGGCTTCGCCCCCCGTCCAGCCTCCGGTTTCGGCCTGTGAATTCGCCAGGAATTGCAGGCCGCGATCGTACATTTCGCGCACGTCGCGCGGCACCGCTTCGCCGTAGCGCAATTCGGCAAGCTGCGCCGCGGCCGGCCGGCCCGCGGCCATGAGTACCGCGAGCGCCAGCACGAAGAACACGGGAAGCCGCGGTCGTACCGCCCGCAGGCAAGGGGCCGGGCACGAAAATCGCCAGATGATCATGGGGCCTCTCCCTCGCGGATTTCGTTGGCTTTGATTTCGACGGCGGCGCCCTGTCCGCCTGCCGGGGCTTCGTCCCACGTGAACCCATTCGACTGCAGAAACTGTCCGTACCCCCGGGCCTGGTTGAGCACGCGCTGCAGGGCAGCCGCCTGCGGCTGATCGAGCACCTGGCTCAAGCTGTCTGCGGGAATCTGCGAGGCGCGGAACAAAATCGCAATCTGGAAATACGACTCTTGCCCGATCGATTTCGGGACTTGCTTGCCGGCGGCCAGCAGCTCGACCAGTTTGCGGCGCTGCTCGGCCCGCAGCGACAGCACATCGTCGAGACTGCAGACGATCATTTCGACTTTCGCACGGTAGTGGTACATCCGCCGTTCGCGCTCGGCCGCGTCGACGGTGACCACCTGTTCGGGCGTCAGCAGGTTTTTCAGCGTCTTGCGGTAATAGGAACCTTCGCCAAACGTCCCGCGCTGAACGATCGACTGCACAGGTTGCATGTCCTGCCAGAATTCGTTGAACTTATTCTGGTCGTTCTTGACGAGCTGAAACTTCTTCTTCAGCACATCGACCCGCGCCATGAACCGCTTGATGTCAGCGTTGCCGGCCAGCAGCAGCTTATTCTTCTGGTCTTCCGAGAGCTGGCAATTTCGTTCGACTCCCGCGATCTGCACATTGAGCATCTTGCGGAATCGCCTGTCGTTTTCGGTGATCGTTCCCCTGCCCCCGAAGACCCATGTGTCGAAGTTTTCGTCGGCCACCATGAACTGCTGCACTTCGGCGGCTGCCGCCGGAACGTCTTCGACCACTTCGTCATCCTGAGCGCGAGCCGTCGCGGGTCCCACGGCGCAGACCAACAGGGCGAATGCCGCGACCAGAAGGCGGCGCTTCAGCAAATCCGAAATCCGAAATCCGAAATCCGAAATC
>JACQFH010000462.1 GCA_016200145.1 Planctomycetia bacterium
GGCCAGTTCCAGCGCGGCCTGCAGCCTGAGCACGAGAAACTCGACTTCCCGGACGAGCTCGCGGTTTGCCTCGGCCATCTGGTCGAGCGGCGCCCGGTCGTACGCCTGGCGGCGGACGAGCGCCGCACGCACGTTGTTGCCGCTGACGCGCAACCGATCGGCGCGGCGCACCAGCGCCGCGTACCGGCGCGGCGAGCGCGACGACAGCCTGACAGGCCCCGATTCCGGCAATCCTTCGCCCGCCGGGATGGCAGCCTCTCGCACTGCATCAGGGGCCATGGCAGAGATGCTGTCCGGCCGGCTCGCCGCCAGGAGTGCCGCCGCATCGCAATCGCCGCCGATCACGCTTAAGACTTTTGTTTCATCGTCGAGCGACGGAAAGTAGAGGGGCAGTAGATCAGGTGCGAACGCCCGCAGCTCGTGATAGACAGCGACAAATTCAGAGTAGACGTGTCGCAGGTCGTCGGGCCGCCGCAGCATCTGCTCGGACTGCAGCACCGATCGCGCCTCGTCGAACTGGGTCTGCCCCAGTTCGGCAATGCGCCGCCGCAACTCGGCCAGGCCGTTTCCAGCTCGAAGTCGATGCGGGCGTGGAACAGCACGCGCCAGTAGTAGCGCTGCAGGTCTTCGCGCGAAAGTTGCGCGAGCCGGGATTCCTCGGGACGGGCCAGCAGAATGATCCGGCGCGGCAGCGACGCGCCCGATTCGATCCCCAGCTCATCCCGGGCCGCCAGCCACAGCAGCCGATCGCGCTCCACGACGCACGATTTGCGATGCGGCGGGGGAAGCCAGGGGCTGGCGAACTCGAGCTGGTTCTGGACGACCCGCCGCACGACGCGCGGCAGGGCAAAGAACACCGACCCATCCATCTCTCGAAACTGCCGTTCGACCTCGAACGCCATCTGACGGGCGCGTGTGATGTTTGTCGCGGCCGTCGGCTGCCCCGCGGTCACATTCTGCGACAAAGTCTCGGCTCCCCTCATGGTCCATTCGCGTCTATTGCGATCGTATCGCAAGGCATTGCAGGAAACCAGCAGGCCGTGCGTAGTACCGGCTTCAGCCGGTCGTCAAAACACGATGCATTCAGGCACGGCCTGACGAGTTTGACTGTCTAAAACTCGCCCGGCGAATCGCCGGCGGAGCGAGTCAACAGCGCGCGGACGCTGTCAGCGGAAAGGTTCTCAGTCATAAACCGCACGGCACCATCGCACAGGAGCACGTGGGCGCCGCCGATATGAACGCTTGAGATCCCCTGTCCCGACTTGGCATTGATCGTTTGGACCATTTGCAGAACGCTCAGGTCGCGCGGTTCCATCCAGTGAATTCCGGAATTCGCTGCTTCGACCAGCAACAGAGTTTCCGAAGATCCGTCGTCGATTTCGTCGAGTCGGGCCGATCGCTCACCGGGCCAGGCCGTTGCCGGGCCGATCACTGCGACGTAACTCGTCATGGTTGAACGCGGAATTGCTTTATCGCGGGCCCCAGGGCAATTGAAAAGAGGGACAATCTTTTCAGCGAGCCGGGAATTATTTGGCCCGTTCCATGGTTCATCAAATCGATATTGGTCGTAGAGATCCTGCTGGTCGATGAAGGGCAGAATCAACACACGCCAACTGTGAGCCGGATTGCCATGCGCGTCGACAAAATACGCTGGAGGAAAGCTCCCGTATTTCTCGTGATAGGCGTGCAGCGCAAGCCCAAGCTGCTTGAGGTTGTTCTTACATTGCTCTCTTCGGCCGCCGGAACTGGACCGCTGGACCGCAGGCAGCAACAGGGCGATCAGCAAGCTAATGATCGCGAAAATGACCAGCAACTCCAGCAGATTGAGCTGGTACCACTTCCTCGCAGATTTCGCAGCGGTTGCGCGCGGCTCGCCGCATGAGAGACAGTGCTTCGCGCCGGGTTCCATGAGTCCGCCGCACAATTGACAACGGCTCTCGCTGGATGAATCCGCGGGTTTCCGACTCTGATCGCTCATAACAACATTTTACGCGGACCGATCACGGAACAGAAGGAGTCGCTGTCGCTGGGCGCATCAGAGGCCCCTGATATGATGGATTGCACATTTGACGTGCCCCGACCAATTCAGTTTGCCAGGAAAATCCCAGGAGATCCATATGACCTCGGCCCGAAATCGTCGTGAGTTTCTCAAGGCGTCGGCTGCCATCGGCGTTGGGGCCTGGATCGCCGGGCCGGATCTGCTGGCCGCCGAGCGCTCGGCCAACGAGGCGATCAACATCGCCTGCATCGGGGTCGGCGGGAAGGGATCGAGCGACACCGATCAGGCCGAGAACCACGGCAATCTCGTGGCGCTGTGCGACATCGACGACAACACCCTGGCGGCGAAGGCGGTCAAATTCCCCAAGGCGCGGAAGTTCAACGATTTCCGCCGCATGCTGGAAGACATGGAGCGCCAGATCGACGCCGTTACCGTCAGCACGCCCGACCACACGCATGCGACAGCCTCGATAATGGCCATCCGGCAGGGGAAGCATGTCTACACGCAAAAGCCGCTGACGTTCAGCGTGCACGAGGCGCGCGCCCTGCGCGAGGCAGCCAAACAGTACGGTGTCTGTACGCAGATGGGAACGCAGGGAAGCGCGCTCGACGGATTCCGCACGTCGATCGAAGTGCTTCGCTCGGGAGCGATCGGCCCCGTGCGCGAAGTCCACGTCTGGACAGACCGCTGCGGCAATTTTTGGAAGCAGGCTCCCGACATCGTCGCCCGGCCAACCGATAAGCCCGCTGTGCCGCCGCACGTTCACTGGGATCTGTTCCTGGGTCCCGCCCCCGAACGGCCGTATTCGCCCCTGTATCACCCGTTCGCCTGGCGCGGATGGCGTGACTTCGGGACAGGCGCCGTCGGAGATATGGCGTGTCACCTGGCCAACATGCCGTTCATGGCGCTTAAGCTGGGCTATCCGAGCACAGTTATCGCCGAACATTCCGAAATCAACCCCGAGACGTTCCAGCAGTGGGCGACAATCACGTACGAGTTTCCGTCGCGCGAGAACCAGCCGCAGGTCAAGCTGGTGTGGTGGGAAGGGATTCGTAACGGCCAGCGGAATCTGCCGCCGACCGAGCTGTTTCACGGAATAGAGCGCCCCGACAATGGCATCCTGTGCATCGGCGAAAAGGGAACGCTGTTCACGTCGCATGCCCAGGGGGGCGCGTACAAGCTGCTGCCGCTCGCGAACTTCGAGGGCTACAAAGAGCCCGACAAGTATCTGCCGCGGCTCGGCGCGACCGACGCCAACAGCGACGACTCGCAGAAGGACGAGTGGATCGCCGCCTGCAAGGCCGGCAAGCCGTCGCTGGCCCTGTGCAACTTCGAGCACGCGGGCCTGCTCACCGAAGCGGTCTTGCTGGGGAACGTGGCGATCCTGGCCGGGAAGAAAATCGAATGGGACGGCCCGAACCTGAAAGTCGCGAACGTCCCCGAAGCGAATCAGTATCTGCGGCGCGAATATCGCAAGGGGTGGGCGCTCTGACGATTTGCCCGGACATCGCCGTTGAAACAGCGGACGGGGAAATTAGCCACGGATGAAACACGGATTGAACACGGATGAAGGCAGGCTCTTCGCCAGGGGTCATCTGCGGAAATCTGCAAATTCTGCGGATCGAGTTTTCGTAGAATCGGTTTCGCGTCTTTCGCGTCTTTCGTGTATTTCGTGGTTCCTCACTCTTCATCCGTGGGATTGCCACGCCATCCGTGACAACTTTCTTCGCCATTCCAATCGCACGTCTGGATTTCTGAAATGAAACCCGCCCGAAAGTCGGACCTAATCGAAATTCTCGCAATCGGATTGCTGAGTTTGTTGGCAAGTGCCGGTCGCTTGAATGCCGCGCAACCTGCGGCGGCGGTCGAACGTCCGAGACTATTTCGGCTCGCCTTTTCCGGGGACGGCGCGCACGTCATCGCGGCGGGTGATGCAATTCGGATCTTTGACAGCGGGACTGGTGAAGCCGTCGAACGGCTTCCGCTGGCGCGCGGGTCCAACACCCTGGCAGGCTTCCCGGGTCGCGATCACCTGTTCGCCGAGGGGGGCGAAAGCGGTGTCATCCGCATTCGGCGCGTTTCCGAACGGCAGCCTGTCCGCGAGTTGAAAGGGCATGACGGCCACGTGCGGAACCTGGCCGTCTCGCCCGATGGAAAACTGCTGGCGAGTGTTGCCGGAGTGCTCGTCGAGGGCCGCTGGAAACGGACCGAACTTCGATTGTGGGATGCCGGCGCGGGCCGGCTGCTGCACGAGCTCGACTTGGATGACAGGGGGTTCGGTTGCTCCGCGTTTTCACGCGACGGAAAGCAATTGGCAGTGGCGTACACATCACAAATTCCCGATGAGCCGTCACGAATCGAAATCTATGACATTCGCGGCTGGAAGCGCGTTCGGTCAATTGCATTCTCTCCGGGATTCGCCCGGTCGATTCTATTCGGAGGCGATCGAGCCGAGATGCTGATCGTGGGTGGGGATTGTGTTCCGGTCAACAACGGCTGCCAGCCGACGGGCCGAATCTGGATCGCAGCACCTGACGCAGAGACCGCCCAATCGGTCGAACAGGATCGCGAGTACAGCTATTTCCTTGCCGCGCAGACGCCGACCGCCGATCGGTTCGTGATCGGAACCTCGGTCGTCACGGCGACCGTGAACGCCAAAGGGAAAGTCGACGGCGCCCGACTGGGGCCGCTGGTGCAGTTGCGTGATGCGAAGACGGCGGACGTCGTCTGGTCGAAGATCACGAAGGGGGCCGGCGACCCCGACGGTATCGCCGTTTCGCACGACGGGAAGCTCATTGCAGCGCTCGTCGACCTGACGATTTATCTGTTCGACGTCGAAGCTGGAGAACTCGTACGTGAGATTGACGTGAAGGAATGAGGTCGTTTTGACGTAAGTCTCGGCTGCGCCTCAACGCTAAACGGAAGCATCGTAAAAATCCGAAATCCGAAATCCCAATTCCGAAATCCCCTCATCTTGTCAGTCGTATTTCCCCATGCTACGAGCTCGACATGCCTCTGCCATGTTCGTCACGGGCCTCGTATTGTTGACCCTATAACAATCCGCAGGGGACCGGTTTTTCGTTCTCGGCCGCGTGTATATCCGTCGCCCGTTTCGGCGGGTCTTCGGCTCACACAACCCGGGCGAAGGTCCCCACCTTGCATTGCGGGTTCAAACAATAAGGCCTGAACGGCATTACGGTGGAGGCTTTTTTCATGGGCTTATTCGACCGGCAGGAGCGCGAGGCGCGCGACAGCGTCCGCCCCCTGGCCGCCCGAATGAGGCCCCGCTCCCTCGCCGAATTCGTCGGGCAACTGCATTTTCTCGGCGAAGGCAAGCTGCTGCGGCGCATGCTCGAGGCCGACCGCCTGGGGTCTGTGATTTTCTACGGCCCCCCCGGAACCGGCAAGACGTCGCTGGCCGAGCTGATTGCGCGGCACACAAAATCCAGCTTTCAACGGATCAACGCCGCCTCAGCGGGCATCAAAGAAGTGCGCGCCGCGCTCGACGAGGCCCGCCAGGCCCTGGAAACGGCACAGAAACGAACAGTGCTGTTCATCGACGAGTTGCACCATTTCAACCGCACGCAGCAGGACGTGCTGCTGCCCGACGTCGAAGAAGGGGTCGTCACGCTGATCGGCGCGACGACGCAGAACCCGTTTTTTTCGCTCGTTTCGCCGCTGGTCAGCCGCAGCCGCGTTTTCGAATTGAAACCGCTCGAGCGCGATGAAGTACTCACGCTGCTGCAGCGGGCTCTGTCGGACGCAGAGCGCGGTCTGGGCGGCCGCCGGCTGCGCGTGACCGACGAGGCACTCGAGTTTCTGGCGGAAGTCTCGGATGGCGACGCACGCCGGGCGCTGAGTGCGCTCGAGATCGGGGCGCTGTCGCTGACTGGGGACGATCAGACGCTCGACATCGCCATCGCCCAGGAATCGATTCAGAAGAAGGCCATCCAATACGACGCGACAGGGGACGAACATTACGACGCGGCAAGCGCGCTCATCAAAAGCATGCGCGGCAGCGACCCCGATGCCGCCGTCTACTGGCTGGCGCGGATGCTCGAAGCGGGCGAAGAACCACGGTTTCTGGCGCGGCGCATCGTGATCGCCGCCGCGGAAGACGTGGGCAATGCCGACCCGATGGCGCTGTTGCTCGCGAACGCCGCCGCGCAGGTGACCGAGTTTGTGGGCATGCCCGAATGCCGGATCCCGCTGGTGCAGGCGGTGACGTATATCGCGCTGGCCCCCAAGTCGAACGCGTCGATCAAGGCGATCGACGCGGCCCTCGACGACGTCCGCACGCAGCGCGTGCTGCCGGTCCCCGTGCACCTGCGCGACGCCCACTATCCCGGCGCCGCGCGCCTCGGCCACGGCGAAGGGTATCAGTACGCCCACGGCCACGAAGGAGGCTGGGTGGCCGCCGACTACCTGGGGGTCGAGAAAACGTATTACGAGCCGGTCGATCGGGGTGTCGAAGCTGAGCTGCGGAAGCGGCTTGAAGAGTTTAAGGCACGGCGCCGCGCTGCAAGCTCAGAAGAGCGAAGAGTGCAGAGCGAAGAGCGAGATTAGTGCGTGCCCGATTAGCGCCGAGGCGCAGCCGAGTGCCCGGCTTAATACAAGCTCAGGGCATTCACCCAGCGGGTCGTGACTTCGCGGCAGGCGGCGCGATCGGTGGGAAGTTCGAGCGGACGACCGCGGGCGTCGAGGATCAGGCCGACCGTGCCGCCGCGGGCTTCGCGTTCAACTTTCTTCCCGGGCCCGGCGCCCAGGTCGAAATGGCGCGTCGGCTCCACGACGACTTGGGCGACCTCCCCTTGCCCGAGCGGCACAAGTTTCAGGTCGCCAAACCGCATCGTTCCCGTTTCGTTCACGGTCTTGCCGCTGATGCGGTACGAAATGCAATCCTTGCCCGGCTTGGCCGTCCCTTTCGCGGCTACGCACGTTCCCAGATAAATCAGGCAGTCTTTCTCGAAGACTTCCAGGGCGGCCTGCGGATGGACTTCGGCAAGCACTCCCAGGTGGGGCATCATGAAAATGCTGTCTTTGGCCAATGTCGTGAAGCCTTCGGGTTCAAACGCGTCGACCAGCATGGCGGCGGTCTGCTGCATGCGTGGCGCGTGAGAGAGCACGCCCCCGGAGGCGATCAACAGGTCCAGCCGCATGTTGTCGACGATGCACTGCCCGCCTGCCTGCTGATTGAACATTTCCCCCACCGTTCGCTGCTGCTGCACCCCTTTGAGCGTGGTGGCGAATTCTTTGTGCTGGATATAGGCCAATCGGAGCGCCTCGCGCGAAATGGCCTGCTCGAACACCAGCGATTCCAGCGTCTGCGGAATCGTCGTAGGGCGGATCATCTTGTTCTTCACCCGGTTGCGCAGGGCGCGTTCATCCATGTCGAAATGCACCCAGCGCAGCACGTTGGGGAGCGTCGCCTCGGCGACTACGTTCGAGATCGAATAGCTCATGCCGAGGTTGGCGCTCACGGTGCGATTGAAGACGCCGTCGAAGACGCTGAACACGTCGGTCGTCGCGCCGCCGATGTCGACCCCCACGACGTTGAAGTTCTGCTTTTTCGCAATCGTCTGCAGAATGTTGCCGACGGCGCCGGGAGTAGGCATGATCGGCGCGTCGGCCCAATTCATGAGTTTGTCGTAGCCGGGCGCGTGGGCCATGACGTGCTCGAGGAACAGGTCGTGAATCCTGTCGCGGGCCGGTCCCAGGTTTTCGCGTTCGAGCACGGGGCGCAGGTTGTCGACCACCGTGAGGGCCACGGTATCGTCGAACGTTTTCTGCACGATGGGCGCCACGTCTTTGTTGCCGGCGAAGATGACCGGCATCTGGTAGCCGCTGCCGAACCGGGGCTGCGGCCGTGCCGGCGCGATGCGCTCGGCGATCTGCACGACCTGGTTGACGTTTCCGCCGTCGGTTCCACCCGAAATGAGCATCATGTCGGGGCGCAGCTCGCGGATCCGCTGAATCTGCTCGTGAGGCTTGCGCTTGTCGTTGGCGGCGAGCACTTCCATGACGATCGCCCCCGCGCCCAGCGCCGCCCGCTTGGCGCTGGCGGCCGTCATCTCTTTAATGACCCCCGCCACCACCATCTGCAAGCCCCCCCCCGCGCTGGAGGTAGAGATGTAGATGTCGCATCCGTCTTTGCCGGCGGCAGGGCGAATGATCTGGCCGTCGTCGTCGATCAGCCGGCGCCCGGCCAGCTCCTGCAATTCGGTGAGCGCGTTGACGACGCCAATCGTGACGTCGGCGACCGGCTCCTCCACAGTTGTCGGCGCTTCGCCCCGCCAGGTCTGGTGGTAGTGGCCGTCGATGTTTTCGATCAGAATGGCCTTCGTCGTCGTGCTCCCGCAATCGGTGGCGACGATGACGTTAATTCTGGCGGGGTCGAGTTGTTTCATAGAGTTGGGTGTGTCTGATCCATTCCGTCGCTGCGCAGCATTATGAAGCGCCAAGGCGCGTGACGCGGGCCCACACGGCTTTCAGGTACTCAGTCTCCGGACAATCGACGGCGACGGGGTGGTCGGATGCGGCTCCCGTTCTGGCCAGGATCTGCAGGCTGACGAGCGGGTACGAGGTAACCGATCGCTCACCGGCGGCCGCTCGTCCCGCCTGGCGCGCCGCCGTCTGCAGCAATCGGAAGAACTCATTCTCTTCCAGCAGTCCCGAGCACGTACACGTCAGAAACAGGCCGCCGTCGGCCACCAGTTGCAACGCCAGCCGGTTGAGGTCGAGGTGCGTGCGGGCGCCGGCTTCGAGTTCGCGCCGGTTGCGGATCAGTTTCGGCGGATCGAGGACGACGACGTCGAACGTGCGGCCGTTGGCGATCATGTCGCGCATGTAACCGAACACGTCCGCGTGCACGAAATTGATTTTCTGCTGGTTCAGGCGGGCATTGTCACGGGCCAGTTCGATCGCCCGTTCGTCCAGATCGACCGCGGTGACGTCCTCCGCATTTCCAAGTCGCCTTGCCTGGATCGCGAAACCGCCGGTATAGCAGCACAGGTCGAGCACGCTCTTGCCCGCACAGAATTCCGCCAGGCGCCGGCGATTGTCCCGTTGATCGCAGAAGAAGCCCGTCTTGTGCCCTTCCGCGAAACGCACGCGGAATTTCGTGCCGAACTCATCAACGACCACATCCTCGGGCATCTCAGAGGATGCGATCGGGTCGGCCAGAAAACCCTCCTGGCCATGCGCCTGCACTGGAACCTGAATGAGGCTGTGCCGCGTGCCCAGAATCTCGCCCAGGCGGGCCAGCAGCGCCCCCGAGCGCTGGAACATGCCCAGGCTGAAGACCTCGGCCGACAGGACGTCGCCGTAGCAATCGACGACCAGGCCCGGCAGGCCGTCGGCCTCCGCGTGGACGACGCGCCACGCATCGGTGACCGCATCGAGCCGCAGCATATCGCGCCGCAGATCGACGGCCCTCTGCAGCCGTGCGTTCCAGAATTCCACCCCTGGAATCTCGCGATCGAACGACAGCATCCGCACCGAGATTTCTGCCCGCGGGTTATAGAGTCCATGACCGAACAGCTCCCCCTGCGGAGTGTTGACGGCGACCAGGTCGCCCGGGCCAGCAGCGTCGTCAACGTCGCCGATCAGCTTGCGAAACAGATGGGGATGGCGGCGGACTGAACTGAGCCGCACAATTGGCAACCGGTCGCCATCGACCGCCAGCGTGCGCTGAACCAGCAAATCGGGTGGAATCGCCGTGGGCGCAGCCTGCGCTTTACGGTCGAAATGCGAGCGGCGGCGTTTCTTGGTCGGCATTTCGTGATCGTAGGGGGCCTGTGGGCAGAATGCAAACGGCGGTTGCCGCCGATACAATGCCGTGCTTCGATCGGTCCCGGTGTTCGATCGCCAACACAATTTTGCGAAAGTGCCCCAAAGTGCCGCAGTCTCCATCGTTTGTTTTCGTGACGTGTCAGGTCGGGGCCGAGGGGGCTCTCAAGCGGGAAGTGGCGCGCGAATGGCCGGCACTGCGGTTCGCGTTTTCGCGGCCAGGATTTCTCACATTCAAATTGACGTCCGACAAGAAGCTGCCCGACGACTGGAGCGAAAGGCTGGTTTTCGCGCGGGCCGCCGGGTTTTGCCTCGGCAAAGTCGAAGGCACGACGGCCGAGGATCGTGCGCGCGAAGTCTGGCAGCTCTTTGGCGCGATGCCTGTCTCAGAGTTGCACGTGTGGCCGCGCGACGCGTATTCGCCCGGCTTTCGTGACTATGAGCCGGGGGTAACGGCGGAATCGGCAGAGGTCGAGCGGGTGGTGCGCGAGACTCGGCCGTCGATCGGCCTGGATGGAAGCCGAGATGCAAATCATGGCGAAAACGCCACGGGCGCGACCCCCCCTGCCCCCCCCTTGCTAAGGGGGGGAAAACGGGCACCGGTCGGAGATGTCATCGTCGTGGGGCCTGACGAATGGTGGGTTGGATTTCATCACGTAGGATCGATCGTCTCAACCTGGCCGGGTGGATTCCTGCAGGCGACACTGCCCGAAAAGGCTGTGTCGCGCGCCTGGCTGAAGATGCAGGAGGCGGTGTTGTGGTCCGGGTTCAACATGAAACGCGGCGAGCAGTGCGTGGAGATCGGCTCGGCCCCCGGTGGAGCAGCGCAGTTCCTGCTGTCGCAGGGCCTGCGCGTCACGGGGATCGACCCGGCGGTGATGGATCCCGCCGTGCTGGCCGACGAGCACTTTCGCCACATCCGCAAGAGGTCGAAAGAAGTCCCGCGAAAGGAATTCGTCGGCGTCGATTGGCTGACGTGCGACGTCAACCTGCCGCCGAACTACACGCTCGACACCGTGCGGGCGATCGTGACGCACCCGGGTGTGCAGTTCAAAGGCCTGCTGCTCACGCTCAAGCTGGTGGAGTGGTCGCTGGCCGACGAACTTCCCAAATATCTCGATCGAATCCGGTCGTGGGGATTCCGGCGGGTCCAGGCGCGGCAACTCCACCACAACCGGCAAGAAGTCTGCGTGGCGGCTGAAACAAGGCGGAGGACGGAGTCAAAGAGCCGAAGGGGTCGAAAAGTCGAAAAGTCATGAACGACGCACATGTCGACTCTTCGACTTTTCGACCCCTTCGACTCTTTCAGAAGGATGCGCGGTCGCGACGGAACAACTGATCGCTTACAATTGATGGACCATGCCTGCACACTTTACCGATGCCGAGCTGTTGGCCTATCTCGACGAGGGATTGCCGGTCGAGCGGATGACGGCGATCGAAACGGCGCTCCGCAGTTCGGATGAGCTGCGGACGCGGACGGCGGAGCTGCGCGATCAGCGGGAATCGCAGGGGCATACGGTCGGCGAGATCTGGCGGCGCGAGCGACTCAGTTGCCCGACCCGCCACCAGCTCGGGTCCTACCTGCTCGGAGCGCTGGAGGCCAACCTGGCGCAGTACATCGTCTTCCATCTCGAAACGGTGGGTTGTCGATACTGTGCCGCAAACCTCGACGATCTGCGGCAGGCAGGCCAGTCAAACGCGGCCGAAACGACGAAGCGCCGCCAGAAGTTCTTTCAGTCGTCCGCGGGACACGTCAGCAAACCGAGACGCGGTTCTTAGCACAACAGCGCGCCTTGTCCCTGTCGCTTGAGGTGCGATGACTTCGTTTAACCGCTGCCCTTCGGGGCGCGGTTAAACGATCTGAGTTGCCACGTTCTCCCGAGGTCACCCAAAGAACGCGCACAATTCGGCGACCTTATTTCGCTGAGATCGCCTGGGCGAGCGGCCTGAGGACCTGGTCGACGACGAACTGCCCCATCAGGCGCTCGTTGTGCTCGCGGAGCTTGTCGAGCGTCTGCTCGAATGTCACGCCCGGAGGCAGGCTGCCGTACTGCCGCAGCGTGAAATACACGCTGATCTGCTCGTCGGGGTATTCGCCGCGCCGCACGTGATACACGTTCGTGCGTGTTTCCACCAGCAAGCGCGCCTGAAGTCGGCACGATTCATCGAGCGCAATGGCTATCGAAGGCTCGAAGTTGATCACCTGCAGGTTGGGGATATCGATCAGCCCTTCGAAGGCCGGCGAGGCCCCGAGCGCTTCGGCGACGAGCGCGTCGTGATTGCCGCGGTAGGAAAAATCGAACCCCATCACACAATCGAGCGCTTCGCAGTCGAGCGGGCTGACCGAGAGCATGTAAGGGATCAGTTCGAGCACGAGCTTGTGCTGCTCGACCGCCGCGTCGAGCGAAGGCGGATTCACGTAACCACTGCACACCCGCCGTGACTCAATGCTGATCCAGCGGTAGTGCCCCTGCTCTTTGTCTTCTTCCAGAACGAAGTCTCCCGACTCGCGGGTGTGAAAATTCCGCATCGTCGGGTAGGTTTTCTGGACGCGCTCGAAAAACCCGAGAATTGTCTCACGACTTGCCGGGAGAGCCATCTCGGTGTTCAAGTTCATGTTGAAGAAGAAATCGTCCGCCAGTGTCGAGTAGTCGGCCATGGAATGAACCCCGGTGGATGAACGTGCTTGCGGGAAATCCGGAAATCCGCCACGCTTGCCGGCGGAAATCCCCGGGCACGCTCCGGGCAGTGTCCTTTTCGCTTGGTGAAACGCGTCGTGAACTTATTTCATCACTTGTCCATTGTAAAGGGGGGGTGAAGATGGGTCAAAGACCGCGCCCGGCGGATGACCGCAGGCGACCGCAGGCTGACGTTCCGGATTTGTCGATTTTTCCGACGAATCTCGGCTGGTTCGGACTGCTCGGCCGCGCGGACCTTTTGCTGGGTGTGCTGGTTGGACACGCCTCCGCGCCGGAAGTTCGGCGAGCTGCCGCCAGGCAGCTCGGCGAGGCTGATCGCAACGGGAATTTCCGCGAGTGCGACTGGTCCCCTGAGCTGCGCCGGCGGCTCGCACAGTACGCACTCGGCGCCCGAGTCGAATTCCACGACGTGCAGCTGGAGCTGCCCGGGCTCACCGATTTCCAGCGGCGCGTGTTTGCCGCCACGCGCCGCATCCGCTACGGCCAGACGCTGAGCTACGGCGAGCTCGCCGAGAAGGCGGGCTTTCCGCGTGCCGCGCGGGGTGTGGGGACCGTCATGAAATCAAACCGGTTTCCGATCGTGATTCCCTGCCACCGGGTGATTGCCGCCGGCGGCAGGGTCGGAGGCTATTCGTCGCCGCAGGGAGTCGGGCTGAAACTGCGGCTGCTGGCGCAGGAGGCGGGGGAAGGAATCGGTTCCTCCGAATGATCGGAGAACGATCATTGACCATGTCGGCTCTGAATGCGAAAATTACTCGGCCCGGGCGACACCTACACCACTCCCCTCCTCCCCGGACTGAAGATCCCGCGGAACGGAATCATTTAAGGAACTCGTGACCTGAGCATGACCACCACCACGATTATCGGACTGGAAGTCCACGTTCAGCTTTTGACGAACAGCAAGATCTTCTGCGGTTGTTCGTCGGCATTCAATCCGCACCAGCCCAATGTGCAGACCTGCCCAGTGTGCCTGGGGCTTCCCGGGTCGCTGCCGGTGATGAACCGCCGGGCCTTCGAACTGGCTGTCAAAACGGCACTGGCCCTCAACTGCGACATCGCCCCCTTCACGAAGTGGGACCGCAAGCAGTACTACTACCCCGACCTTCCCAAGGGATACCAGATCAGCCAGTACGACTTGCCGTTCAGCGACGACGGCGCGCTCGAAATCGAGGTCGGTGGCGAGGGAGGCGGGACGCGCAAGATCGGCATTATTCGCGCCCATCTCGAAGAAGATGCCGGGAAAAACGTGCACGACGAAACGGGGCGCGGCACAGACAGCCAGGTCGACTTGAACCGCGCCGGAACGCCGCTCCTCGAAATTGTCTCGCAGCCCGACCTGCGCTCTCCCCAGGAGGCCAAGCGCTACCTCGAAGAGTTGAAGCTGTTGCTCACGTACCTCAACGTGTCGGATTGCAACATGCAGGAAGGGAGTCTGCGCTGCGACGCCAACGTGAACCTGCACATTCACCAGGACGATGGCCACAAAGTCGCCACGCCGATTGTCGAGATCAAGAATCTCAACAGCTTCCGCAACGTCGAGCTGGCCATCGAATTCGAAGTCAAACGTCAGTACGAGGAATGGGAAAAAACCGGCAAGAAGATGGGTGAAGTTGCGAAGGAAACGCGCGGCTGGGACGCAGCCCGCGGCAAGACTGTTCCGCAGCGAGGCAAAGAAGAGGCCTCAGACTACCGGTATTTTCCCGATCCCGACTTGGTCCCGGTCACAGTTTCCGCCGAGCTCCTCGATTCGATCCGCGCCACGCTCTGCGAATTTCCCGCCGACCGCCGCGAGCGGTTCAAAGGCACATACGGCCTGTCAGATTACGACGCACGCGTCACTGTCGATCAAGGTCAGGCCTTTGCCGACTACTTCGAGGAAGTCGCCGGCCTATGCGGCGACGGGAAGCAGGCCTGCAACTGGGTCACCCAGGACGTGCTCCGCGAGATGAACGAACGAAACCTGTCGATCGGCGAGTTTCCAATCCGGGCCGCCGTGCTCGGCAATCTGCTCGAACGCATCGCGAAAAAGCAAATCACCATCAAGAGCGCCCGCGAAGTGTTTCTCGAGTTGCTCGCCGAAAACCCCTCGCGGCGTCCCATCTCCTCGGCCCACATCGACCAGATCATCGCTGAAAAGGGGCTGGCCCTGGTGACCGATACGGGTGAGCTCGAAGGGGTGATTGCCGAAGTCGTCGGCAAGAACCCCAAGGCGGTCGCCGATTTCAAGGCGGGCAAGCAGGCGGCAGTCGGAGCCCTAATCGGCCAGGTGATGAAGGCCGTCAAAGGCGCCGATCCTCAGACCGTCCGCACAATGCTGGTCGAGAAGCTGGGGAACCCCTGAGGGGTCGAAAAGTCGAGGTGTCAAAGAATCGACGCAATGGTGCCTTACGACTCTTTGACTCTTCCATTCTTCGACCCTGTAAGAACGTCGAAGAGTCGACGCGATCCCGTCCTTTCGGCCCTTTTACCACTTCAACTTCTCCCCCCATGTCCTCTTCTGATCTCGAGCGCTGGAACGCCAAGTACGCTCAGGCTCGGAGTGCGTCGCTGCCCGCCGCCGATAACTGGCTGATCGACCAGGTGTCGCCGCTTCGGCCCGGGCGCGCGCTCGAGTTCGCGTGCGGTTTCGGGCAGAACGCCATCTGGCTGGCCCGGCAGGGCTGGCAGGTCGACGCGGTCGACATTTCGCCGGTCGGCTTGTCGCACGCCGGCCACCTGGCCCGCGCCGCGGAAGTCGAAGTCAACTGGATCGCGGCCGACCTCGACGAATTCACAGGAGACGCAGAAGTCTATGATCTGGTCGTCGTGTTTCGATTTCTCGACCGCGCCCGGCTGCCGGCGCAGATCGAACGGGCGCTCAAGGCCGGCGGCCGCCTCGTCTACGAGACCTTCACCGTCCGCCATCTGGCCAGGCCCGAGAGCCACATGAAAAATCCCGCGTTTGCGCTCCAGCCGGGCGAACTGCCCACCCTGTTTCCCGGATGCGACCCGCTGTCATACGCCGAATGCTCGTTGCCGGATCGAGACGTGGCGCGGCTGGTGGCGGAACGGGGTCGAAAAGTCGAAGGGGTCAAAGAATCGAAAAGTCATTACGAACGTCGCCAATGACTCGTTGACTCTTCGACCCTTTCGACTTTTAGACGCTAACCTTGGAAAGTTCGCACTCGTGTTCTATTGTTGACTTGTTCGCGCGTGCCGCCCGTTGGAAGACTGTGCAAATAACCAAGCGCGCTGGCCGACCTGTCCGAGTGAAAAATGCACGTTGAGTATCCGTTCACTGCCGCGCTGACGGTCGAGAATTACCTGCACGGCGTGCGGATCGACAGCTTTCTCATCCGGCACTTCCGCAATTACACTCCCTACCGCATGCAGCGGATGGTCCGCGCGGGACAGGTCCGCATCGAAGGAGTCGTCGCCGAGACCGACGACCGCGTCTACCGGGGCCAGTCCGTCGCGGTGCGGCTGGTCGAGCCCCCCGATCATCTCCTGCTGCCCGAGCCGCGCGACCTCGAAGCCCTGTACGAAGATGACTGGCTGATCGTCATCAACAAGCCGCCCGACCTGGTCGTCCACCCGTGTGGAAATTACGTCTCTGGCTCGCTGGCCAATGCGCTGCAGGCGTATTTCGACCGGAAAACACAGCTTAAGGGGCTCGTGCGTCCGGGAATCGTTCATCGACTCGACCGGCTGACGAGCGGCGTGATGGTCTGCACCAAAGACCATCTCGCGCACCGCAAGCTGGGGATTCATTTCGAGCAGCGGCGCGTGCTGAAGTCATACCTGGCGCTCGTGCACGGCTCGATCTCCGACGACCGCGGCGAGATCGATCTCGCCATCGGGGAATGGCCCGGCGGCGGCACGATTCGCATGTCGACCGCCCCCGACGCCGTCGATCCCCGCCCTTCGCGAACCCTCTACGAAGTCGTCGAGCGGTTCGAGCGCTTCACGCTCGTGCGGGCCGAGCCGCACACCGGCCGGCTGCACCAGATACGCGTGCACCTGGCAGGGATCGGCTTCCCGATCGTCGCCGACGAGTTTTACAGCCACGGCGGTGTGTTCACTGCGAGCGAGCTCGAAAATGCCTCGGGACTTCCGGCCGAATCGCGGAATGGCTCGAGTCTCGATCATCACGCACCGCTGCTCGATCGCCAGGCGCTCCACGCGCACAGCCTGCGGTTCGTCCATCCGGTGACGCGCGAACTGGTCACGTTCGAGGCGCCACTGGCCGGGGATATTGAGCGCGTGCTGTCGCTGCTGCGACAAAGCGCCCCTGTGTCGACCGCCGGATAACTGCCTGTTGAAACGCGACCACGGCTCGGCAGTGGCCTCGCCCTCCCATCGTCAACAGGCTGCTACACCGCAATCCGATTCAGCAGGTCAACGAGGGCGTCGAGCGATTCGACAATTCGCGCCGGGTCGTGCGCGTCGCATGCCCGTTCCAGTTCGGCCGCCAGCGTGGAGAGCTGCGGGAAACCGTATCCGCCGCCCGATCCCTTCAGTTGATGGGCCCGGGTTCGCAGCGCTGCGGAATCCTGCTCGCGGTGGGCGTCGAGCAGCCCCTGGCGTCGCGCAGGGATCTCGGTGACAAACTCAACCAGCAATCCGCGAAAGTCGGGATCGTCGATTTCCGAATGTACGGGGCCGGTGGCGTGCGCGTCGAACGTCATGATCGGTTCCTGCTCCAGGGAAATGACGCCAGAGTGCCCGTATACCATCCCGATGCGCCAGCATGGGAGCGCGTTGTCTCGTCCTCGGTGGCGCTTCGCGTCAGTGTGCCGACCTGACCCATTCGATCTAAGCGGCCCGTTCGCGAACGGTGATTTCCCCCGTCCGCTGCAATGTCGACTGCTGAATCTCGGGCAAGAGCAGGCCCCCCTGTTCCGGTGTCTGGTGCAGGCGAACTCGGCCCGTCATCCGGCCCACGTGAATGCTGAAGTGCATGATCAGTCCCGAGACCACAACGGCCCCGAAACAGATGGCAAGCGCGATCTGATCGTCCGACGCGTGGCGCAGAATTTCCGGCACGGCATTCTCCGTGAGAAGTGGCGAAGCAGTTTAGCTCTGTTCGTTATCTTCGGACGCAGTCTAGCCGGGCCTGAAGCGCCGCCGGCCAACAGTCCGCCAAACCGAAATGTTCGCCGTGTGAGAAATCACGGCTCTCGAATCAGGCAGACATTGCCCCGCAGGCAAACTTTGCCGGATGCGCCAGTTGTTCGCTGCATTCATCCGACGTGCAATGTTCGACGTTCGATGTTCGGCGTTCTGTCAATCGCGAGCGACCAACACCCAGAGCGGATTACGGCGACCTGACCTTTCCTCGAATAGCCGCTTTCCGTAAACTCCGCGACCTCGATTCCATCGGCCGGGCGGCATGATTCCGGAGCCTACCATGCGAAACTTCCAATTCTCCAAGTGCGTTGTCGTGGCGGCAGTCTTTGTAGTACTGACCTGCGGGATCCCGCCGTCGCGCGCCGCCGGGCAGCCGCCGAAAATCGCGCCCGAAAAAAAGAAACCGCCGCAGACCGAGGCCGACTCAGAAACCCTGACCGGAAAGGACCTGACCCGAAAATGGGCCGAGCTCGTGGCGCGCCGCGAAAAAATTCTGAAGGCCGTCAACAAGTTGGAAAATGACTTCACGGCCGCAAAAGGAATCGAGGAGCAGAGCAAGATTCAGGCGCGATTCGAACCGTTGCAGAAAGAGTTTCTGTCGGAAATCAACCCCGGGCTCAATCGCCACGCCGCCGCCATCCACCGGCAAGATCCGGCCGATCCCGTCGCCGCGCAGATTGTGATCGGCAAGCTGCTTCCGCAGGAGCGCGGCAAGACGGCGCCCGACGAAAACTACGCGGAAATCGTCGGCATCCTGAAAGGGCTCACGCGCACCGACGCCGAGACGAAGGCCGTCCTCGAGAACATGGTCCGCATCATGATCCAGGAATGGCGGAATGCCGAAATCGCCCCGCTCGTCGACAAGCTGGCCGCGCCGAATGACGCCGGCTCCCGCATCGTCGCGCTGGCCGCCATGGTGCACCTCAGCTTGAGCGAGTTCGACAAGGCGGCGGCGCTCATCAACCGGGCGGTCAAGGCGGGTGAAGTTTCGCCCGACGCGGCCGCGTTCGAGAAAACTTGCGACGACTACGTCGAATTCTGGAAGACCGAGCAGTCGCTGCGTGCGGCCGAGGCCAATGCCAATGACCTGCCGCGCGTCCTCTTCAAGACGAACAAAGGCGAGATCGTCCTGGAGTTGTTCGAGAACGAGGCCCCCAACACGGTCGCCAACTTCATCAGCCTCGTCGAAGCTAAGAAGTACAACGGTGTGAAGTTCCATCGCGT
>JACQFH010000463.1 GCA_016200145.1 Planctomycetia bacterium
GCTTCGTAGCGCGGCACGATGTCGTACGTGTGCCGAATGATCGACTGAATGGCCCCCGCGCCGCGCACCGGCCGCACCCATCGCTCGGCCCGGTTCGAGAAGGCCAGAAACCCGACGTTGTCCCCCTGCCGCAGCGCAATGTAGCTGAGCACGATGGCGGCGTTCAGCGCCCGGTCGAGATGGGTAATTCCCCCCAGCTCGTTGCACATCGACCGGCCGCAATCGAGCACGATCAGGATATTCTGGTTGCGCTCGACGACATACTCGCGGCTGATGAGCTGCTGCTGGCGGGCGGTTGCCTTCCAGTCGATGTGGCGGTATTCGTCTTCGCGGCGGTATTCGCGCAGTCGGTCGAACTCGCTGCCGCGGCCGCGCAAGCGCGAGAGTTTAAGCCCGGTCTCGGCAACGCGATTGCGGCGGGCCAGCAATTCGATGCCGCGCACCGCCTGGATGTCGGGATAGACGCGAATTTCGCGCGCCGCCTTGCGTTGATCGAAGAATGTCCAGAATCCCAGTCGGCTGCGCGACCGCAGAAAGACGTCGCGGAACTTTGTCTGGCCGCGGTGATGCGGCACCACGTGGTAGACGCGATAGCGCGCCTTGCGAGGCGCCAGGGTCATGATGAAGGGCAGCCCGTCGGTGGCGCACGGCTGGGGGGGCTCGTCCTGAAATTCGACCGTGACCTCCTGGCGATTGCGGTTCGTCAGCCACACACGGATGGCGTTTCGCGCCCCGACGCTCATGACGTCGCTCATTTCCCGTTCGATCTCGATCCGCCGCAGCGACGGAGACACGGCAATGTCGACCAGCGCCGCAATGAAGATGAGCAGGTTGAACGCCACGCCCCCCAGATGCAGCCAGCGCGCCGTCGCCGGTTCCAGGTCGACGAATGCCGCGGCGACTGCCGGGGCCGAAAGAACCGCCCCCGCCAGCAAGAACAGCACCAGCATCGGCCAGCGCGGGGTCATTTGCGCGGGGCCTCCACCGCGTCGAGGATTTCACGCACGGTGTCGTCGGGCGAGACGCCTTCGATCTCGGCTTCGGGCCTGAGCCTGATCCGGTGCCGCAGGACCCACGGCGCCAGCTCTTTCACGTCGTCGGGAACGACGAAGTTGCGTCCCTGGCAGGCCGACATGGCCCGCGCCGCCAGCAGCATGTTGACGCCCGCACGGGGGCTGGCGCCCACGGCCACTGAATGCCAGTTGCGCGTACGGGCCACGATCGCTGTGATGTAATTGATGATCGACGGCTCGACGATCACTCCCAGGCAGGCCTGCTGCACCTCCAGCACCTGCGGGCCCGACAGCACCTCCTGTAAATTGAACCGCGACAGGTCGCGGGCGTCGCGGCCCTCGGCGTAGTGCTGCAGAATCGTCTGTTCTTCGGTCGTCGCAGGATATCCGACCAGCAGCTTGAACATGAATCGATCGAGCTGGGCCTCGGGAAGCGGATACGTTCCTTCCTGTTCGAGGGGATTCTGCGTAGCGATCGTGATGAACGGGCGGTCGAGGGGATACGTGACGCCGTCGACCGTCACCTGCCGTTCCTGCATGGCTTCGAGCAGGGCCGACTGCGTCTTGGCGGGGGCGCGGTTGATTTCGTCGGCCAGCAGGAGGTTCGTGAAGATCGGGCCGCGGTTGAACGTGAACTGCCGGTCGGCCATGTTGTAGATCGAATGGCCGGTGAGGTCCGAGGGAATCAGGTCGGGGGTGAACTGCACTCGCTTGAACCCGCACGACAAGACTTTGCTGAGCGTATTGACGAGCAGCGTCTTGCCCAGTCCGGGAACGCCCTCGATCAGGATGTTCCCCTCCGAGAACAGCGCGACCAGCGTGGCCTCGACCAGATCATGCTGCCCCACCAGAACTTTGCCGATTTCCTCCGTGGCCCGCTGAAAACGCTCCGCCACCTGCGCCAGTTCCATCGCCGATTCCCATTACGAACGGATGACCGCCGTAAAGGCCCGGCGGAGAAGTGCATCAATTACGGCCTGTCATACTAACCGGGTTACCATACGAGGTTCAATCATGCGGATTTGCCGTTGCCCTGATTGTGCAACTCCTCTAAACTTCCGCCGGAATTCAGGGTGCTGATTTACGCCGTTGAAGGGGGCAAGGATGCCACGGCAGTTGCGACAGGGATTGGCGCTGGTCGCGGTCGCTGCGGCCACGTTTCTCACCGGGCTGGGGGCGACCCGCCTGTGGGACGACGATGAGACGTTCTTTGCGCAGACTGCCCGCGAAATGTTCGAGCGCGGCGACCTGATCGTTCCCTGGTTCAACCAGGAGCTGTTCGCGCACAAACCCCCCTTCATGTACTGGATGATGATCGGCGCGTATCGTGCGCTGGGGGTCACCGAATTCGCCGCGCGACTGCCCTCGGCACTTTTTGCCATTGCGTCAGTGCTGCTCGTCTGGCGACTGGGGCGGATTCTGTATTCGCCGCGCGCCGGGTTCTGGGCCGGCATCGTCCTCGCGACAAGTCTGAATTACATCGTGATCGCCCGCGCGGCGACCTGCGATACCGAACTGCTGTTTTTCTGCACACTGCCGATTTACGTGCTCGTCCGCGCGACGGCTTCACGCCGTGAAGGCGAGGGGGAGTCGATTCTTGACGCGGATCCTCGCTCTTCGTCCACCGGGGCTTCCCGATGGTCCAGCCCCGGCCACCCGGCAGGTTCCGCGACACCACTTTTCTGGCGGAATGAAGACGCCTGCCGGCAACCGCCGTGGACGACCTGGGCGCTGATCTACGCGTCGATGGGGATGGCCGTCATGGTCAAAGGGCCGATCGGGGTTGTGCTGCCGACGGCCGTGCTGGGGTTGTTTCTGTTGATGCAGCGTGGGCGCCGGCCCTCGACTTTGGAATCCGCCAGTCTCGTGTCATCCCACAAGGGAATGATCTTGGGCATGATCCGCGACGCGTGGCAGTTTCTGGCCGCCACGTTTTCGCCCCGCCACGTCGTGCAGACGATCTGGTCGATGCGACCGATCACCGCGCTGGCGATGACGCTGCTCGTGGCCGGTCCGTGGTTTGTCGCCGTGGGCCTGCGCACGCACGGCGAATTTCTGGAAGGGTTTTTCGGAGTCCACCACTTCCACCGCTTTACGGCGACGATGGACAATCACAGCGGGCCGGTCGTGTATTACCTGCTGGCGATCTGCGTGGGGTTCTTTCCGTGGAGCATTTTTCTAAAGCCCACCTGTACCGAGCTCGTGCGGAGCTGGCGCGATTCACAGGCGTCGCGCCCGGCCGATCGGCTGGTGGTCGCGTGGCTGACAGTCTGGGTCGGCTTCTTTTCGCTGGCCGTCACGAAGTTTCCGCACTATGTCGTGCCGGCATATCCCGCGCTGGCCCTCGCCACGGCGGCTTTTCTCGATCGCTGGATGCGAGAGCCTGAAGTGTATTCGCGATTCTGGCGACGCGCCGCCTGGACGACCGTGGCCCTCGTGGGAATCGGGGTCGTGGTCGTCGTGCCATTCGTCGCACAAGTCCATCTGCCGGGCGAAGCCCTGCTGGGCCTGGCGGGGCTGCCGCTGATTCCCGGCGCGATGGCCTGCGCGTGGCTCACCGAACGCCGCAAGATCGGACAAGCTCTGGCAAGCCTGACGGCGACGACGGTTGTGTTCGCCGTCGCGCTGTTCGCGATTGCGGCGGCGCGGGTCGATCATTATCAGAACTCGCCCCCGTTCGGCGCGGCCATTCGCGAGCGGTGCCCGACCGGCGACGCCCGGATCGCGGCGTTCCAATATTTTCGGCCCGGCTTCGTGTTCTATGCCAACGGGCGGGTGGAACAGTTCTGGGAGGCGACCCCCGCTGCCGAATTCTTGCGCGCCGAACCGTCGAAGTCGTTTATGGTCACGACCGAAGAAGAGTATCAGCGGATCGCCGGCGACCTGCCCCGCCAGTTTGGCGTGATCCAGCGCGCCCCCTGGTTCCTCAAATCAGGGCAAACGCTCGTTTTGCTTGGCGACACCGGAACGACGATCGCGGAACGGCCGCACGCTGCCCCCGGCGAAGAGACGAAGTGACACTCCAAGTCGTTTAACCGCAATACCGTTCGGCGAAGGGATTTTGAGGATCGCAACTTACCCAGATTGAATCTCCAGCTTGCCAGCCTTTTCCGGCTTACGGGCAGACTCCTGAACATCTGCTCTTCGCCGAACGGTATTGCGTTTAAC
>JACQFH010000034.1 GCA_016200145.1 Planctomycetia bacterium
CGCGACTTTCAGAGCATACCGCGTCCTGCCGCCGGATTTCTCTTCGCGAACCAGTTCCACCTTCAATTCGGGCGGAGTCACCTCGGGCGGTTTCGTGAACTTCAGACCTTCCTCCGGAAGATTGCGGATGAACATCGGAATCTGGACTTCTTTGCCCATTGTCGCTTCAAACGACCCGAGATGCGCGGCCATTTTTTCGTCGATCCAATCCGAACCGACCATGCGAATGGGACCGCGCCGTACACCCATGACCAGAACGTCGAATTCAGACATCTTTTCTGACGGCGAATTCTCCTTGTCCTCGGGAATGTTGGTTTTGATGGTGACGGGAATAGCAAATGTCCCCAGTTGCATTTCGGGCTTGATCGTAATCCGCACGTGATAGCCGAAGATGACCAGATTCGCTTTGAGGTCCTCACCGGCAAGCGGTTCCAGTTCGTATTCTAAGGGAGTTCCACGGCTCTCGACCGACGTGATTTTGAATTCCGAAAGAACGCCCGATCCCAGCACCCCGGTGCAGATCGCGGGCTTATTGTCGATCACATCGGGGCAGGGCCATTCCTTCTGAGGCAAGATATTGAATCTCGCCGCGACGCGTCCGACAGCGCGCAGACTGATTTTCTGACGGATCTTATCGGGATCGTTGGTCCAGATATCGGCCCCCTTTGAAAAATGGTCGTCATGACGTTCGGGCTTCCAGGTCAATTTGACCGACAGCGAATCACCCGGCTGAATTGTTCGGACCTCTCCCTTTTGCAGGTCGCCGTACGCGCACTGGCACGTTGTCTCTCCCATCTGCAAAGTGAGCGGCGCTTCCCCGGCATTCTTGATGACAAAATCGTGCGAGCGTTCCTCGCCGAGCTGCATGTGGCCGAACTCATATTCGAGTTCGGAAACGACGACTTTGGGCTGGGGACCGCTTTTGCTGATTGGCAACGGGTTCTCGCTCTTGGGCTGTTCGAACCTGACCATGTTGTACTTAGCGGCCTCCGAGGGACCCTTGCCCAGTACCAGGACGACGACGACGATCGAAACAGCCAATGCCAATATTCCCGCAATAACAGCCTTGATGTTCATTCGTCCCGTCCTTACCTGATTTCCCACGACAAATACGGTCGGGCGGCGTCGGGCGATGCACCCGATCCTGTGCGACCGAACCCTGATTAGAATAACGTCAAAACTCGCGAAAAAGCTGGCAAATTCCGATCCTATTTTAGAATACCGCCGGGAACCGTCAATTCGAGTCCTGCCGCAGAATCTCGCCGATTGTGCGGCTTCGTGCCGGCGGCAGGCGTTTATCGACGTGCCCGGCCCGTTCGTTAATCCCATCGAGCTCAAGAGCCCGAGTGGCCGCCTGCCGGGCTGCTTCCGGCTCCCCGGCTGCCTGCAGAGCTTCGGCAAGCTGCGCCTGCGTGACGGCGTGGTTCGGATACAGCCCAGCCGCTCGACGGAATGCATTGGCGGCGGCCGTGGCGTCGGCGGAGTCTCCCCCGCGCGACGCTTTCGACAGGTAGAATTCCCCCAGCGCTCGGTATCCTGCCGGGTTGCGCGGATCTCGCGCGATGGCCGATTGCTGCCAGGCCAGGCAGCGGTCAAAGACCTCGGGCTGGTCGCGCTCGGCAGCCAGCCAGTGCTGAAATTCGAGCTCCGCCAGGCGCTCGCACGGGGACGGGGACCAGGCGTCGAAGTCTGCGGCCAGTCGAAAGTCCCGCTCCCCCTGCGTCGGTCGGCCGCGTTCGAACAGCGCTTCGATTCCCGAGGCCATCAGCCGGCGAACGGTGATGACCGGCATCAATCCCAGGAACCAGCACGACATATAGAGAGCTATGCCCAGCAGGCCGATGAACGCGACCGGTCCCCTCGATTCGGTCTGACAGATCCAGCCCGAAGGCAAGATGCGCGCACGGTGCTTTCCGATTCCTGCAACCGGCGGCCGATCTCGCGAGTCAGTTGTGGCGTCCCCCGCGGGGATGGCGAGGGCCGCCAGCAACAAGAGAATCTGAGCAACCGCCGGCATACCGATTCCACCCGCGCCGGCAAGGTGCACGATCAACGCGACGC
>JACQFH010000464.1 GCA_016200145.1 Planctomycetia bacterium
GAACCGTTCAAACACCTCGGCGAAGACCATCCTGGCATCCTCCTGTGAAGTTTTCCTTAACTCCAACAGGCGCAATGAATACCAAATTAATCCTCGGTCCCAAACGTCACGTTCAAACGGCTGGCTGGAAAGCCTGACCTGCTGCGCACGATCTGTTCCATGCGGGCAACGACCTGCTCGAAATCGAGCTCGGATGTGTCGATGGGGATCGCGTCCGGCGCTGGCTTGAGAGCGCCGTATTCGCGCATGGCGTCGCGCTGGTCGCGGCCTTCCTGCTGCGCCAGGATGTCTTCGATCGGAACCTGCTCGCCGTTCTGCGCGAGGTCCTGCTGCCGGCGAAGCGCCCGTTTGAGCGGGCTGGCGGTCAAAAAGAACTTACACTCGGCATGAGGAAAGGCGACCGTTCCCTGATCGCGCCCCTCGGTGACGACGTTCGCCCCCACGGCCAGTTCCCGCTGCAATTCGACCAGAAATGCGCGCACTTCGTTATTAGCAGCGATGAACCGTGTGTCGTTGGTGACGGCCGAGCGGCGGATTTCGCGTGTGACGTCGTGCCCGTCGACGAACACCTGACCTCCCTGAAAACGGAAATCGCCGCGCCGCGCCGATGCGGCCACCGCCCGTTCGTCGTCGAGGTCGATCCCCTGCCTGAGGCACAGCCAGGTGACGGCGCGGTACATCGCTCCTGTGTCCAGAAACTGGAACGCGAGCCGCGAGGCCAGCTCGCGCGCCGTCGTGCTCTTGCCGGCTCCCGCCGGTCCGTCGATGGTTACGATCATGTAAAATGAATTTCAATATCGGCGATCTCGAAGGATGTCAAATCGACGAGCACTGCGTCACCGTCCAACGAGAGTTCGCAAACCGTCTTGCCTGAAAAATCGCGCTGGCGGGCGCGGACCGGCGTGCGAAATGAGCGCAGCCGGGCCCGCACGGGTCGCCCCTCGGTTTCGACGAGGCGCAGGGCGCAACCGCTGCCGGCGCCCGGTGTTGCTGGAGACGCTGGAGCCGGGAGATCCCCGCCCTCGGTATCCGGATTGGCAGGTGGCGGCTCGGCGACCAGCGGCAGCATCTGCACAATCTGCACCTGTCGGGTCGCCAGGTGGAACAGCCAGCCGGCCGCGCCGCTTTTCGGCGGACCGTTCTGCGTCGGGACGACGACGGCAGGGGTCATCGCGTCGAGGGCCGCTTGCATCGGGTATTCCTGGTCGACGGCGATCGTGAAACGGAAATTCCTTTCGGTTTCGCGCTGCACGACCAGGATCGTGTCGATCATCCGCGGGCCGGTCTTGCGATGAAACGGCAACCCCGGCGCGACGATCGTCGTCCGCTGTTCGGGGGTGGCGATTTCGAGGTAGTGCAGGCTTTCGATGCGCTCTTCGGTCGTTTCGCTGGCCCCCATCATGGCCGACCGCGTCAGCGACGCCGTTTCGTCGTGCCAGGCGAAGCGCGACGCAAAGTAGTTGTGCCACGGTTCGCCGTCGGGCATCTGTGCGACGTCGAGCGCGATGTCGATTTCCACGACGGGCCGGCCGCGCCACACTCGCACTGCCTGGCGAAACCCGGCCAGGCGCGCGCCGTTCGTCTGATCGACGATTTCGCCGTTCGTCACAATCTCGCCGAGCGCCGGCCCCGCGCAGGTGATCTCGGCGTTGAGCTGCCGCATCTCGGCGTAGTGTGATTTGGTTTCTTCAGTCCGGTCCCCGGCGCCGACGGTGAACGTCCGCTCGCGCGAGAAGCGAAAGTTGAGTTGCTGGCTCAAGCGGTTGGGGCTGCGTCCGTACCCTTTGATCTGGGCAATGCCGCCGGTCGTTTCGTTGAGGTGCACTTCGAAGAAGTCGTTTCGCAGCAGATTGGGCGTGGCCAGCGCCGACTGGGGTGCAACGGCGGGAGAAGGGACTCCGTCGGCCGCCACCCAGGCGAACCCGGCCCCCGGGATGTCGACCGTCAGCGCGTGGTGTTCGTCGCTCCATTGCACCCACGAATTCTCGCCGGCCGGAGCGGGGGGCTTCGCCGACGCATCGAGCGGAACGCTGACAACGCGGCGAAAGACCAGCGTGTTGAAGATGAGGTAACCCGGACGCTCGGGTGCGCCGGTCAAAATGAGCTTTGCCAAACTGCCCGCACCCTCGGTGCGGAAGACAGCGATGCGCCGATCGACCTCCGCGGCGGCGTCTGGTGCGGGGCGCTCTCCCAGCAACTCGACGTCGCGTTCGAGTGCCGCGCTGGCGGCTGGGTCGGGCGAGCCCCCTGTCAGAACGGCCCGCATCGAGGCGAGCCAAACGCCTGCGTCGAGTC
>JACQFH010000465.1 GCA_016200145.1 Planctomycetia bacterium
ATCAGCGTGATGCTCGGGGTGGCGACGATGATCGCCGTCAACAGCGTCATGCCCGGGTTCGGGGCCGAAATGCGCGAACGCATCCGCGGGATTTTGGACGACAGGGTACCGGAAGCCGGATCCATGATTGGTAATGACGATCTCGATTGGCAGATGAAGAAAATTGACGAGGTCGCCGGACCGTACATCGAGGCAGAGACTCACGAGTCGGGTCAGACAGCAGATGAATGACATAAGGAGCCACGGATGAAACACGGATTGAACACGGATACGAACAGATTTTTGTCATCCGTGTTTGATCCGTGTTTCATCCGTGGCCAAAGTTTCCAGTCGGCAAAACAAGTTGCATACGTTTTTGGTTAAGACTGTCCGCCAAGGATTCGGCTCATGTACAAACTTCTGCTCTGCACCCGATATCTCCGCACGCGATACATCGCGCTGGCCAGCATTATCAGCGTGATGCTCGGGGTGGCGACGATGATCGTCGTCAACAGCGTCATGGCCGGGTTCAGCTCCGAGATGCGCGAACGCATCCACGGGATTCTGGCCGACATGGTGCTGGAAGCCGGCAGCATGAACGGCAATGAGGATCCCGAATGGCAGATGCGAAAGATCCAGGAGGTCGCCGGCCCGTACATCGAGGCCATGAGCCCCACGGTGGAAGTCTACGGACTGCTCACGCTGCGGTACGGCGGACAGTACATGCCGCGCCCCGTGACGCTGGTCGGCATCGACCCGGTCACCAAGGCCAAAGTCGGAACGCTCGTCGAACACCTCGAAAACTACAAGCCGGCGCTTGATGAAAACGGGCGCGTCGCCCGGCCTGCGGAATTCAGCCGCGACGAACCGCCTGGCTGGAATTTGCCCAGGACGTACATGGAATACCGCCGCCTGCGCGCCCAGGAACAGAAGGCGATGCCCGACGACGACGAAGACGACGCCGGACGAAACGACGAAAAAGCGCCGGCCGACCCAAGTGACCTGCTGAAGCAGTTGAACGACCTTGCCGAGGAGAACCACGACGAGGTGCTGGGCGCGCTGATGAAGGCGCGCTTGTACGTCGGCTCGCAGATCATCAGCTTTCCGTTTCCCGGCAAGAACGGCGAGAAACCCCGCACCGTCTGGATGTGCCAGCCGGGCGACGACGTGATGATCAGCACGGTCAGCGCCGGCAAATCGCCTGAGGCCCGCAACTTTCACGCCACGATTGTCGACGTCTTCAAGAGCGGCATGAGCGAATACGACTCGAACCTCGTGTTCATGAACCTCGAAGAGCTGCAGCGCATCCGCGGCATGATCGACCCGCCCGACGATCCGGAGCACGGCGTGCGGTCGGTCACTTCGATCCAGATCAAGCTCAAGAACTTTGCCGATGCCAAGCTCGTCGCCGATCGCCTGCAGGCCGCGTTCCCCCCCGGCTTCTACCAGATCCGCACGTGGGAGCAGAAGCAGGGCCCGCTGCTGGCGGCGGTGGACGTGGAATCGACGATTCTGAACGTGCTGCTGTTCATGATCATCGCCGTGGCCGGTTTCGGCATCCTGGCGATCTTCTTCATGATCGTCGTCGAAAAGACCCGCGACATCGGCATTCTGAAATCGCTGGGGGCCAGCTCGCGGGGCGTGATGTCGATCTTCGTGTCGTATGGCCTGTCGCTGGGGATGGTCGGCAGCGGCGTGGGCGTGGTCGTGGGCCTGCTCTTCGTGCGGTACATCAATGAGATCGAGCGAGGTCTGACGGTCATCACCGGGCGCAAGGTCTTCGACGAGACGATCTATTATTTCCCGAGCATTCCAACCCGCGTCGATGCGTTCACGGTCACCTGGGTGGCCGCAGGGGCCGTGGCGATCGCCATCATGGCCAGCATTCTGCCCGCGCGGCGCGCAGCGCGGCTGCACCCGGTCCAGGCGCTGCGTCACGAATAGGGCAACTTGTAAAAGCGTGTTTCGCGTCGAAGAAATCGTTTATCATCATTGGGAACCCGTCTCATGGTCGCAACCATCATGATGCCTCAGACGCACGTCGCCGCCATTGCCGTCGAAAAGGCGTACCGCAAGGGGGAGCACAAAGTTCCCGTGCTGCTCGGGGTGGACATTGAAGTCCGCCGCGGCGAGTTCGTGTCGATCGTCGGCCAGTCGGGATCCGGCAAAAGCACGCTGCTGCACCTGTTGGGGCTGCTCGACTGCCCCGACGTGGGGGAAGTCAAGCTGTACGGCCAGCGGATCGACGACCTGCCGCAGCGCTCGCGCGACGAACTGCGGAACCGGGTGTTCGGGTTCATCTTTCAATTCTACCACCTGCTGCCGGAACTGAGCGTGATCGAAAACGTGCTCGCGCCGCTGATGATCCGCCATTCGGCGTGGTCGTACTGGAAGAGCCGCAAGGCGTTTCAGGAACAGGCCCGCGAGCTGCTCGACCGCGTGGGCCTGGGGCACCGCCTGACGCATAAGCCGTCGGAACTTTCGGGAGGAGAAATGCAGCGCGCCGCCATCGCCCGCGCACTGATGGCCAACCCCGAAGTGCTGCTGGCCGACGAGCCCACCGGCAACCTCGACGCCGAGACCGGCGCCGAAATCATGGAGCTGTTGCGCTCCTTGAACAGCCGCAACGACCTGACTATTATCATGGTCACCCACGACGAGTCGATCGCCCAGCAGGCGCATCGAGTCGTGCGGCTGGCCGAAGGCCGTCTCGAGGCCTGGGGCGAGGCGGCGTGATGCGCCGCTCAAAGTGCAATTCCAAGGCAGGTACTGAGTACTCAGTTACGTCGCGGAAAAACTCATGTCCAAGGTTTTCGTCTCCGGCAAACTGGTCGATAAGGAACAGGCGACCGTCAGCGTTTATGACCACGGGTTCCTGTACGGCGACGGTGTTTTCGAAGGCATTCGCGTCTACGGCGGGAAAGTGTTTCTGCTGACGGAACACCTCGACCGGCTGTACGAGAGCGCGCGGGCCATCCGGCTTGAAATCCCGATGACCAAGGCCGACCTGGCAGCCGCCACCAACAGCACGGTGGCCGCCAACGGATTGTCGGACGGTTACGTGCGGCTCGTCGTGTCGCGCGGTGCGGGAACACTGGGGCTCGATCCGCGCAAGACCGCCAACCCGCAGATTATCATCATCGCCGATACGATTACAATGTATCCCCCCGAAACGTATCAGCAGGGGTTGAAGCTGATCACCGCGAGCACGATTCGCAACCACCCCCAGGCCTTGAGCGCGCGAATCAAGTCGCTGAATTACCTCAACAACATCATGGCCAAGATCGAAGGGACCGACGCCGGCTGCGTCGAGGCCCTGATGCTCAACCACAAAGGAGAAGTGGCCGAGTGCACCGGCGATAATCTGTTCATCGTGTCTCGCGGCGTTCTCAAGACACCGCCGGTCGACGCCGGGATTCTGGAAGGCATCACGCGGAACGCGGTGATCCGGCTGGCCCGCGAGGCCAAAATTCCGGTCGCCGAGACGACGCTGCTGCGTCACGACATTTATGTGGCCGAGGAATGCTTCCTGACAGGAACGGCAGCTGAAGTCGTGCCGGTGACGAGCCTCGACGGCCGCCCGATCGGCGACGGCAAGCCCGGCCCCGTGACGCGCGACCTGCTCGAACGCTTCCGCCGCCTGACACGAAGCTGAGCGCAACTCTCTCGCGCATTGCTTTTGAATCAAGCCCTCCACCCAAGCCGGCCGCTCTGCGGCGGCGCCCTTACGCTCGACGATCAGTTGACGTGCGCATCCTTCGAGACGTAATGTCTCATCAGCGGAAGTGCCGTAGGGTGGGTCGAGCCGTGCGAGGCCCACCTGGTGAAGAGCAGATCTGACTTGCCGATCCGGTGGGCCTCACTTCGTTCGACCCACCCTACAAAT
>JACQFH010000466.1 GCA_016200145.1 Planctomycetia bacterium
AGGTCGACAGCGGGATCGGGCGCGACTTTGATGTTGAAATCACGGTACCCACGTTCGTGCGCCTGTTGAACGATCTGTTCCACTTCACCCGGCGACCTGGGATTGAGGGTCCAGCTCAATCGGACCGAGCGGCGGTCATCGCGACGCCACCGCCGGCTCGCCGGTAAATTGAGCAGTTTACCGGTCAGATCGAACAGCGCCAGGTCGATGCCAGCCTTGCAGATCGGCTGGCCTGTGGAAAACGATGGCGCAATCGCCCGGTTCATCAGCGCATGCAGCGCCGCGGCATCGAACGGGTCTCGCCCGACGAGCTCGGGCGCCAGGTAATGCCGGATCGTCGAGACGACGGTGTCGACCGTCTCGTAGCTCCAGCGCGGCGAAGGGACGCACTCGCCCCAGCCCTCTGTCCCGTCGTCAGCCGTCAGGCGCACGAGGACAGCCGGCCGCCCGAAGGGCCTGCCGGCCGCGTTCTCGAAGAACTTGAAATAGCCGGCGACCGGATACAGAACGGGGTACGCGTCGACCTGCGAAATTGTACGAAGCATCGATTGCGGTGCCACGCACTCATTCTACGGCCGCGCGAACAAACGGCTAGCGAGTGGACGTCGGGGTGGCTTCGGCGTCGTTGCAGCGGCTTCTGAAACGCCGTCCAACGAGTCGGGCAACTGCGGTCCCATGGTCGGAGACCGCTGCACCGTCCGCGTCTCATCGGACTCGTCATTCGACGTCCCGGGCAGCAAGTTGGGCTCGCGCCCGCCCGGGGCGGAAGTCGGCGGGGACGAATATCCGCTCGGGGGTGCGGCGGTCTTCAGAGGATCCGACGACGTCGTCGGCGCCGGTTCCGGAACCGGCGCGGTTTCGATCGGGGGAGCTCCCGGATGAAACACGGCACCTTGATCGGGGAAGAACCCCGACATATTCAAGTCTTCCACCCGGTTGTATTCGTCCCACTTCGTGTCGACGAGCTCCACGAAGGCCGACGGCTTCCACTTGCGGCGCAGGTCGACGCCGGTGCGCAGCGTCCACCCCCCGCCGGGAATGAAGCAGCCCGACGCTGCCAGGCACAACGGGGCCAGAGCGACACGAAGCACGATACTCGAGGTCAGCCGCGGCATGACCGATTCCGGCGGAAAAACTCGCAGGGAAGTTACAGGCTGTAGCTGTCATCGTCACGTTTGCCGGCCTGTTTTGATGGAATTCGCGACAAGGCCAGTTGTAGCGGTTGTACGGAGGGCGTTCGGGAAGCTGCCGGCGCGAAAGCGGGCGGCAGGGTCTTCGCAGGCGTCACAGTTTGACAGTCCTCTCAGCTCGCGACGAACGACAGTCTCACGAAGGCCGCGAAATTGAACCCGCTGCGGGCAAGTCGCTATACTTCCGGAGCAATGGGGCCCATCAAATCATGCTCATTCAGGAATCGCATCGTGAGAGCATTTGTGAGGGAGAACATCGGATTCCCGGGAAGCCTGCTGTGCTTCTGCTTCGCCGTCGCCGCGGCGGCCGCTGAACCGGCCGCACAGGACGAGGCGGCGTTCGTCCCGCTATTTGACGGCAAAACCCTGAACGGCTGGGAAGGCGACACCCAGCTCTGGAAGGCCGAAGGCGGGATGATCGTAGGCGACTCCCCCGGGATCAAGCGCAACGAATTCCTGGCGACGAAGAAACGTTACAGAGACTTCGAATTGCGACTGGAATTCCGATTGCGGAAGGGAGAGGGCAATTCGGGAGTGCAGTTCCGGTCGCAGCGAGTGGCCGACAGCAGTGAAGTCTCGGGATACCAGGCCGACATCGGCGAAAAATACTGGGGCTGCCTGTACGACGAGAGCCGGCGGAACAAAGTGCTCGTGCAGTCGCCCCCCGAGCTCGAGGCGAAGCTTCGAAAAGACGACTGGAACAGTTACGTCATTCGAGCACAGGGAGACCACATCGTACTCACAGTGAACGGGGTCACGACGGTCGACTACCGTGAAACCGACGATGCGATCGCCCGCGAAGGTATCATAGCGCTCCAGGTGCACTCGGGGGGCCCGCTGCGGGTCGAGTTCCGCAGTCTACGGATCAGGGAACTGGCGAAAGATAGATGACCCGCACGGTCGAGAGCTACGAGCAGGCGGTCGAATTCCTGTTCAACCGCGTCAACTTCGAGCGGCTGAGCGGGATGCAGTATTCTGCCGACGACTTCAAGCTCGACCGCATGCGCGACTTGCTCCGTCGCCTGGGAGATCCTCACGAATCGATCCCCGCGGTGCACATCGCTGGTACAAAGGGGAAAGGCTCCACCGCCGCTTACACGGCTGCGATCCTGACGGCGGCGGGGTTCCGCGTCGGGCTGTTCACCTCGCCGCACATCTCGGCGTTTGAAGAACGCATGTCGGTAGCCGGTTGCATCCCGGCGCCCGACGAGTTGGTCGAGCTCGTGCGGCACGTGGCGCCGGTCGTGGCCGAACTCGACAAGGATCCCGGCCACATGAGCCCGACGTATTTCGAGATCGCGACGGCGCTGGCCTGGATTTACTTTCGCCAGCAGGGGGCCGCGATCGCCGTCCTGGAAACGGGCATGGGAGGCCGCCTGGATGCCACAAATCTGTGCCGCCCCGCTGCGTGCGTCATCACCACAATCAGCCGCGACCATACCCGGCAACTGGGGAGCCGCGTCGAACAGATTGCCCGCGAAAAGGCTGGCATCGTGAAACCCGGAGTTCCGGTTGTGTCCGGCGTGACCGACGGCGAAGCCCGCGCGGTCATCGCCGAAACATGCCGGCGGCACAATGCGCCTCTGTTCGAGCTCGGTCGCGATTTCCACTGCCGTTACCGACCGGCGACAATCGGGGGCCAGACGACTGTCGAGGGAACAGTCGACGTGACAGCCCCGCACCGCCATTGGGAGGGCCTGAGGCTGCCTCTTGTCGGCGAACACCAGGCTCGAAACCTCGCGCTCTCCCTGATGGCCGTTGAAGCGCTCGCGGAACAGGGGTGGCAGATCCCGGCGGAAGCGGCCGCGGCGGGACTTGCAACTTTGCGCTGGCCCGGCCGAATCGAAGTCGTGCAGCGAGATCCCACGGTGATCGTCGATACCGCCCACAACTGGGAGGCCGTGGCGGCCCTGCTTCGCACCCTGGACGAGAGTTTTTCGGCGCGTCGCCGCCTGCTCGTCTTCGCCGCCACCCGCGACAAAGATGTGGCGGGCATGCTGCGGCAGCTCCTGCCGCGGTTCGACACCGTCATCGTGACGTGCTTTCAAAACAACCCCCGGCAAATCCCGGTCGACCGGCTGGCCGAGACGGTGCGGGGGCTCACCGACCGGATGTTTCACACGGTGCCCGACGCGGCCAGCGCCTGGAAGCTGGCCTGCCGCCTGGCGACCACCGACGACCTGATCTGCGTCACCGGATCGTTCTTCCTGGCTGCCGAAGTGCGCGAACTGATCGCGGGTTCGGTGCCGGCCGCGCGAACATCGGGTGTCTCAGCAACGAGTCCCTAGTCGCTTTGTCGTCAGGCGCTTTGTCGTCTCGACCTCTGCCTTACCGCGACGGCTGACGGCTGGATTTCGAGTTTGCTCCGGGCATCGCTCCGGCGCCCGGCATGCCTTGCGTCATGCCCATGCTGCCGAACGAACGCATCGGGTTCTGGTCGTCCTTCTTCTTCCGCTTGCGGCCCCCCTTCTTCTTGCCAGCCTTCTTCGCCTCATCCTCGTCTTTTTGCTGTTCCTTTTTCAATTTCTTGTCGGCGTCGCGAATCGACTTGTATTCAGCGCGCTCTTCTTCGACCTTTTTGATCGCCGGCTCGAGGTCCTGCCGCGAGCTGGCGTCGAGCTCCATGATCTCGCCGAAGCGATCAACCGTCACGGCCAGGTCGAGCTCGCCGGCCTTTTTCAGGTCGCTGGCCTGCTTCGAGCTGAGCTTCAGGTCGGACATGACCGAATTGGAAAGGTTCGGCGCTCCCGCGCCGTCGAGCAGCACGTCTTTACTGCTGAACGTAACGTCTTCCTCCTCAAATTTCTGTGCGGCAATGTCCAGGTGCAATGACTTCCTGTTGACTGCGCCAACATAGGCTCCGTACGGCACTTTGAACTGGTCGCTGATGAACGTGCCGAAGTTGGTGTCGAACTGCACGACCTTCAGGTCGACCCCGTCGGTACGGCTGCCCCGTGTCAAAACTCTGGCCAGCGCATAGCTGACATCCCGATCGACGGCGGCCGGAGTGGAAGGAGCGCTCCACGGAGTGGTGCGGGTTTCCCCTTCCGCAACGCTCGGCGAGTCAACAAACGCTTCGCCGAAATTCGGATTCAAGACCTCAAGCTGCACCCGGTACCGGTAACATTCTCCCGGCTCGACGTCAAAATCGAAGTATCGGAACAACAGCATATTGGCGCTCGCGTCGCCGCCCATGCCGGCGTTGGCACCACCCATTCCCGTTCCACGCAGTCCAGCCGTGCCGGCGCTGCCCATGCCGCCGGGCATGCCACCCGGCATTCCGCCGGGCATGCCGCCGGGCATTCCACCTGGCATTCCACCCGGCATGCCGGAGCCTTTCGATGAAATCGACGAGGAGCGCCCGCCGGCCCCCCCGCCCATGCTTCGCATGCGATCCTGCATCGCCTTTCCGCCGTCCACACCCATTGCCGCATCACGCATCCGTTTGGCGTCTTTCTGCCCGGAGGCAAAACCGCGGCGCTGTGTTTTCTGATCGGCCTCATCGCCGACGACTTCATTGGCAGCGCGATTCAACTGGTCCTGCTCTTCCTGCTGTTCTTCGGTCAACGTCTGAATCCGCGGATGGCCTGCCAGGTCGGCTTCCCACCAGTCGGCGTCGAGGCGGCGCGGCAGAGGAGACGTAAATACCTGATCGGTGAATTTGACGTCGACGATCTCCAGATCATAGTCGGACGACTCGTTGACCAGCACCTCGATCGACGATTCCTTCGACAGGTCCTTCCAGGGGCCCGACCAGGGGTTCGGTCCGGGAACGGCGCGCTGCCGCTGAATCTTGAAATCGAGATATTCGAGGAACTGTGCCGCCTGCAAAGTCGAGTCGAGGTTCATCGACCGGGCCAGCCGCTTTTGCTGGTCGAGCACGTTGACGACGCCGACGACGGCATTGAACCGCACTCCGCGAGCCTTTTCCGATCCGCTCACGCCAAATCCGGCGTTCATCCCCGCGCCCATCCCTGGCGCGCCGCCGGCCCCCTCCAGCAGGGTATCGGCGTCGTTCCCCTGTTTTTTGCCCGATTTTTTCGGAGTCTTCTTCGTCTTTTCCGCCGGTTCGTCGGCAAGTGCATCGGCGCTGGCAGAGGCTTGGGACCTGACTCCCATCGGAATCGCGGCATATCGCGCGTACAGCTCGACCGGCGGAAGCCATTCGACTTCGCCCGCCGGCCGTTTCCGTTCATAGAGCTTGGGCGACATCTCCACCAGCCATTCGTATTTCTGCAGATTGATCTCGGAGATGGCGGCCGCGGTTTCCTGCTCGGCGGTCTTCAGGGGGAGGAAGGCCACCTTCTCGGTATCCGGCCAGTTACGGCCCTTCAGCTCAGACTCGACTTTCACGGCTCGCGACTCCATCTCATCGGGAGTCACGGAAAGGTCCGACGACCAGTTCGTCATCCCCAGGCACGCCAGGGCCACGACGCCGATGACCCCCAGGCCGATCTTCTCGCCGTGCTCGAGCACGAGCTGCTTGTAATTCATCGTTTTGATTTTGGCCAGAAAGTCTTTCATGTTCGGCTCCGTGACGAAAAAAACGCGTCCCTTCAGAATCGTGCCTGGTCATTCGTGATCGCTGTCGGCCGCTGCTGAACCGGAAACCCAGCATGCTGCGGCGCGGGTCCTATTTCTTGTCGGGCCCCGGAGGAGGCGCTTCGGAGGCCGGCTCATTCTTCGCCGGTTCGGCAGGCTTCTCGCCTGCCGGCGCCGCCGGGGTTTCTGTCGTTTTTTCATCCTCGCCGGCGGCAGCAGCCGGATTGGCGTCTGCCGGCGCCGTGGACGTCTCGGCGGCAGCCTTTTCGGCGGGCGCCGCAGCAGCCGGCGCTCCCGCCGGGTTTCCGACAGGTGAAGTCACAGACGGCGCTCCCGGAGTGGTCCCCGTCGGAGGCGCGGGATTCGCGCCGGGCGGGCCCGCCTTTTCTTCGGGGGGTTTCTTGATCAGGTAAATGACTCCGACGATCGCCACGTGCGCCAGGTTTGGATCGTCGAGCGGCGAACGATTGCCTGCAGCGCCCGCACTGCCTGAAATTCTGCGACTGCCTGCGCCGCCAGAGGGATCGCTCTCGTCGTCGTCGCGTCCGGTACGGCCGGGCGACCGGGCCGCCGGATTCCCCGTTCGGCTCGAGACGCCGGGCATGGCGGCCCCTGCAGCGCCCGGCGGGCCACTGCCTCCCGGTGGCATCGAACGCATCGACGACGCCGAGCCCCCCCTCGGGCCACCCTGACCGGCCATTTCGCCGGCAGCATCAACCAGGTCTTCATCCTTATAATCCGACATCTGAATCCGCAGCACGCTTGTCGGCCAGTCCGCATTCGCCAGGGCGACCAGAAGTTCGGGCACCTTGCGATGGTCCATGATGACTTCGAGATGGAATCCACGGGTTCGCCATTCCGGCTTATCGTCGCGGTAGCGATCTTTGTCGAAACCGCTCCACGAACCTTTCGTCGTCCCTGATCCCCCGCCGATCCGACCTGCCAATTCGCCGCCGCCAGCCATCAGCCCCCCCGGCGACTTGAGTCCACCCGCCTTGTCGTTCGCCCCGACTGCTTTCTTTTCGCCAGCAGCAGCCCGTTCTGCTCCCAGATCTTCGTCGGCATTGATCGCCGCCGGGGTGATTGAAACACCCCCGCTACCACCCCCACCGGTATTGCCTCCAAAGTCCATGCCTCCTGCGCCTTTGAAGCTCATCATGTTCTTGTCTTTCATGCCAGCCATGTCCATGCCTCCGGTCGACGAGTTGCTGTTCGACGATTTGACCGCGCCCCCACCCCCCTTGGGACTGCCACCTCGAAGATAAAGCGCTTCAATCTGTCGAATCTGCGCTTCGAATATCGACGACGCGCCTTCGTTGACCGAGGTAATTGCCTTGAGCAGCGAATCGAGGAGCCACAGGTCTTCCAGGCTGGCTTCGATCTGAGGAACCGACGGCGCGCTGATCCATTCATTAACGTCCGGAGCCGGTAGCTGCGATTCGTCGTAGATGAACAGGCCCGTCGGGTTGTCTTCGTCGTAGGGGTTGTACTTCTGGCGCAGCGCGGTGACCAGAGTGCGATACGTGGTCCTCCAGTATTCCTGGTGCACCGGCTGAATTTTCGCCGGATCGCCGGGCATCTTCGGGGGCCAGATCATCAGTGGAACCTGCCGTTCCCAGAGTGTCCGCCAGGCGATCTCTTTCTGCTTCGACTGTTCGACGTTGATGACGTCGATCCCCTTCTTCCATTCCGCATTGGGATCGTTGTTCGAGGTGACGAGCTGATCGTTAAGTCCTTTGAGAGTCTTGGACCGTTCTTCGACCTCCCCAATGAAGCCTGAACGGGCGATGCTCCAGCCCACAAGCGGCAGAATGAGCGCGACTCCCAGCAGAATCCAGAACTGGTATTTCTGAACCTGTTTCAACTTATCCATGGCACGTCCTAATCCTGAGTGATTTGATCAGTTGGGAATCGCAGCGCTCGCAAACTATTTAGGCCCGGGAGCACCACCCGGCGCTCCGCCGGGAACGTTTCCACCGGGAACATTGGCACCCGGAACATTGCCACCCGGTCCGTTGGCGCCGGGAACATTTCCGCCAGGCACGCCGCCCGGCTGAGAACCTGCTCCGGGGACGCCTGGATTCCCGGGCGCGCCGCCCGGCGCACCGGGCTGGCCCGCGTTGGGAGGCAGATTCGCACCTGCACCAGGAATGCCCCCGGGGGGATTTCCTTGAGTCATCGGCATTCCGCCCGGCGGGGTGCCGGATTGTCCGCCCGGTTGTCCACCGGGAGGGGTGCCCTGCTGCGTGCCGGCCTTCTTGCGGATTTCTTCCATGTAAGGGTCTTGCGCGGGACGCTTCGACTCCGGTTTCTCCTGCCAGGCAAACTGGATCGTGAAGTCGGTGAGAGGAATCGGCATCATGTCTTCCATGCTCGCAGGATCGACGGGGGCATTCTTCTTGGCTTTCTTCGGGCCGCCCGTTCGCCTCTGCATGCCGGGCATTCCACCGGCGCCCATTCCACCCGGCATCCCCCCCGGAATGCCGCCTGCCGAGCGACCGGAGCCTGCCAGTCCTCCCACGTCAGCCGCATCGGCGCCGCGATTCATGGCCGCCGCCGCCGGGCCATTCTTGTAGTATTTGACTTTGACCACCGGACGCGAATCAACAATCGTCGGATGCGTGATCCCCATCTTGCGGACCGGCACGATGACGCCGGTCGACCCTCGGACGTTGGCGCTCTGCTCGTCGATTTCCCATTGCTTGAGGTTATTCAGCAGCGTGTTGTAGACATAGTTGACGTGCTGCATCTCGAAATTCTGTTCGTCGTTGTGAAAATGACGCCCCTGCAAGGTGAAGACCCAGCCGGCGCCCTTGGGCCCGTCTTTCTTGTCGTCTTCGCGCAGTTTCAATTTGCCGTCGTCTTTGAGCGTCTTGTACCACTCTCCCAGATCGGGATATTCCTTGGCGGTGATGCTGAGGATGCGGATCCGATTGCGGCGAGTGGGGTCTTCTTCGGCGAGTTGCTCTTCGGTAACGTCGCGCGGCAGGCAGGCATTGATCGCCTTGAGAACTTCGAGCCAGGGCGTGCGCTGCTGGCTGAACGCCATCAGGTCTTCCAGGTCCTTCCGCGACGTGGCGTTTTTCGTCTTGGCGCTATCGTAATCGGATTTCATCGCCTGCTTGTTCTTGATGACGCCGTCTGCCTTCGGTTCGGCGGTGACCCATTTCTCTTTGCTGACGTTATTCCACACGCGGGCATAGCCGATCGTCGACAGGGCCAGCGAGAACAGCAGCAGCGCGGCCGTCGCCACGGCCCACGGCTTTTTCCTGCGGATCATTCGCGCCGTGCGGATTTCGGGCGGCAACAGCGACGTGTGCACGCGGGTGATCTGCAGCCCTTGCAGCGCCAGACCGTACGGAACGGCGAACGACAGCAGGTTTTCCTGGAACAGCGGGGCGTTCAGAACCGCGTCGCCCGACACGGCCTGGAACGAATCGACGCGTTCGACGTCCATCTGCAGGTTCTGCTGCAAAAACTTCTGCAGGCCCGCCAGCTTGAAACCGTTGCCGACGCCCACGATCCGCGCGATCTTGGCATCGCGGTTGACGCTCGCAAAGAACCCGATCGATCGCTGGATTTCGGCCACGTAGTCGTTGAACACCGGGCGCAGCGCCTGGAACACGGCCTTCGGGTCGGGTGACTTCGTGGCATTGCACTTCAGGTGCTCGGCCTTGGCGAAGGTCAGCTTCATTTCCTTCGTCAGGGCGCGCGTGAAGTGATTGCCCCCCAGCGGCACGTTCCGGTTCCAGATCTTCTTGCCGTTCGACACCAGCAGAGTCGTGTTGTCGGCCCCCATGTCGAGCAACAGGGTGTAATCTTCCTGCGCGTCGGGGTTCTTTTCGCCGGGAGCCTGGCCGAATCGATCGTGGCACAGATAGTTGTAGAGAGCCAGAGGGCCGATCTGAATCAGGTCGACTTCGACCTTCCGCTTCAGGAACGGTGCCAGGTGCTGCTGCACCTGGTCGCGCTTCATGGCGAACAGCCCGACTTCGGCGTCGAGCATAAAACCGCTTTCTTCCATCCCCACGCTCAGCGGCTGGTAGTCCCAGATCACTTCTTCGAGTGCGAACGGAATCTGCTGCTTGGCTTCGTACTTGACGATTTCCGAAACCTTGCTCGACTCGACGGGAGGCAGTTGGATGAACCGGGCCAGCGCCGTCTGACCGGGCACTCCAATTGCCACCCCGTCACCCTGCAGTTTGTTGCGCGACAGAAACGTATCGAGCGCCTGGCCGATCAGCTCTTCCGGGTTGGCGTCGGGCTGGCTTAAGATCTTCGGGTGCGGAACGAAGTCGAAGGCCGTCGCCAGAACCTGCTTGGCCCCTTCGGCATAAACCAGGCGGATCGCCTTGAGTCCCGCCAGGCCAATGTCAATTCCCCAGACCCCTCGGTTTTCGGGCATAACGCGAATACTCCTCGCGCACGAAAAGGACACGAATGGCTACAAAGTTTGCGACATACGAATTCGGCAGAATCGCGGCCGAAAGAGATGTTTTCACACAACACTAAGCTAACAAAGCCTTTGAGGCATCGTCAACCAGAAAGCCCCGTGCCGCACGCGAATTCCTGTCGGCGTCGGGGGTTACTCGACTTGCCTTGAAAATTCGACGCGGGCACGCCCCGGAAAGTTCCGGAAAGTCCGAATTTTCATTCAGAGGCAGGTCACGTCAGCATCTTGTCGACCACCTTGCCGGCGACGTCGGTCAGGCGGAAATCGCGCCCCTGGAACCGATAGGTGAGCTTCAGGTGGTTGATGCCGAACAGCGCGAGCAGCGTTGCCTGCAGGTCGTGAATGTGGACCGGCTCTTCGACGACTCCCCAGCCGATGTCATCGGTCTTGCCGACCACTTGTCCGCCTTTGATTCCGCCTCCCGCGCACCACAGGCTGAAGGCGAACGGGTGATGGTCGCGTCCTGTCACGGTCGGGAAGCCGGGGCGATTCTCCCCCAGTGGCGTACGGCCAAACTCCGAAGCCCACACGACCAGCGTTGTATCGAGCAGGCCACGCTGCTTGAGGTCCTTGAGCATCGCGGCGATCGGCTGGTCGGCCATCAGGCAGTTGTGCTTCAGCTCGTCGTTGAGATTGCTGTGATGGTCCCACGACGCGTGCACGATGTTCACGAATCTCACACCGCGCTCGACGAGACGTCGGGCCAGAAGACAGTTGCGGGCGAACGCCTCGAACTGCCCTTTGCCACCGCGCGATTTGACGTTTGGTTCGTCGCGGCCCAGGCCATAGCTCTGCTGCGTCGCCTCAGATTCACTCGACAATTCGATCAGCTCGGGCGCCGCCGATTGCATGCGGAACGCCAGCTCATAAGACGCGATCCGCGTGGCGATCTCCGGGTCGTTCACCGCGGCCAGCCGCTGGCGGTTCAGATTGACCAGCCCTTCGATCGAACGCCTCTGCAATTCGTCGCTGACTCCCTCGGGATTATTGAGATTGAGGACCGGCTCCCCCTGGTTGCGAAACAGAACCCCCTGATAAGTCGTCGGCAGGAAGCCGCTCGACCAGTTCGACGTCCCGCCGCTCGTGCCGCGCCCGGCCGTCAGCACCACGAACCCCGGCAGGTTTTTCGAATCCGATCCCAAGCCGTAGTTGAGCCACGACCCGATGCTGGGTCGGCCGAACATCTGCGACCCCGTGTTCAACAGAAGCTGCCCCGGATGGTGATTGAAGGCCTCGGTATGCATCGAACGAACGAGACACAGGTCGTCGGCACATGTCGCCAGGTGGGGCAGGAAATCCGACAGCTCCATCCCGCACTCGCCGTGGCGCGTGAACGTGCGCGGGCAACCCATGAGCCGCGCGGTATCTTTCTGCAGGAATGCGAACCGCACGTTTTTCGTCATCGACTCGGGCATCGCCTGGCCGTCGAGCTCGTTAAGCTTCGGCTTGGGATCGAACAGGTCGATCTGGCTGGGGGCTCCTTCGAGGTAGATGTAAATGCAGGCCTTCGCCTTAGAAGCGAAATGTGCCGGCCGTGGCGCCAGGGGATTTGGCGCGGATTCTCGCGTCACCTCGCCCGCGAGAAGGCCGTCATCGCGCAGCAGCGAAGCCAGCGCAAGCATCCCCGCGCCGTTGGCGGTGTTCGCGAGGAACGATCGCCGGGAAGAGACACTGCCATCTTGTGAAATCTGGGTCATCGAGCACCGCTCATTCATTCCCTCGTAACCGTTTCATCCAGGTTCAGCAGGATTCGCGCGAGCGCAATGGCCGCAGCCGTATTGGCCAGGTCCGCCTCGGCTGGCTTCGGCTCGCCGGCCAGTTTCCCCGCGGCCCCTAGGTCGGCTTCGGCCAGCGCGCGGAACTCTGCGTACAGCCGTCCCAGCTCCTGCGCTTCCGCATCTCCGGGAGGCCGGCCCACGCACAATTCGAACGCGAACGCGACCCGTCCCGCGGGGTCGCCGGCACGCTCGGCGATCATGCGTCGGCCGAGTGCCTGGGAGCATTCGTGGAACACGGGGTCATTGAGCAGCGTCAGCGCCTGGAGCGGTGTGTTCGAACGATCCCGGCGCGTGCAGGTGACGTTGGATTCCGGCGCGTCGAACGTCATCAGCATCGGATACGGGCTCGTCCGCTGGAACCACGTGTAGAGCCCGCGCCGGTAACGGTCGGGCCCCGTGCTTTCGACCCAGCGGGCGCTGCCGGCGTACGTCAGTTCTGAAATCCCCGCCGGCTGCTTCGGCCGCACGCTGGGGCCGCCGACAGTTGGTGTCAGGAGGCCGCTTGCCGCCAGACACGCGTCGCGAAGCACTTCTGCCTCGACGCGGAACCGGCCCTGGCGTGCCAGCCACACGTTTCGCGGATCACGCTCGGCGAGTTCCGACCGCGGCTGCGACGATTGTCGATACGTCGCCGACCGAACGATCAATCGAATCATCCGTTTGACGCTCCAGTTGGCGCCCACTTCTCCCCCTCTGTCATTGCCTGCGGTACCAACTCCGCCCCGCGCACCCGCCCCGCCCTTGCTCAGGGGGGGAGACGGCGACACAAACTCGGCGGCGAGCCAGTCGAGGAGGTCGGGGTGCGAAGGCTTTTCGCCGCGCGTGCCGAAATCGTCGACGCTCGTGACCAGGGGCTGCCCAAACAGGTTCTTCCAGACGCGGTTCATCGTGACTCGCGCCGTCAGCGGGTTCGCCGGATCGACCAGCCACCGCGCCAGGTCGAGCCGGTTGCCGGTACGCCCCGCAGCGCCGCGAAACGGATGCAGCACGGCGGGCGTGTGCGGCTGCACTTCTTCCCCTTTGCGAAGGAAATCGCCGCGAACGTGGATGTGGGTCGCGCGGGGAGGGCTGATCTCCGCCAGGGTCTGCGCCTGGGTCGCCGGAGGACGCGGCGCCTGTTTGGCGTGTTCGGCCTCGTCCTGCCTCAGTTTCGCCAGCTCGGTATCGAGTGGCGCATAGTGGGCCAGGAGCTTCTTCTGTTCGGCAAGCGTCCGCTGTTCATACGTTTTGGCGAGGGCCTGCGCGACGTCCGCCGGGAATCCTTCGAGTTGCACCGGGCGCGGCATCGTTGTCGCCGACAGCCGCAATCGGCCGATCGTGTGCTGCAACCCATGTTGCTGATCGAGGACGATTGTCAGAATCTCGTCCTCTGCAATGTTCAGGTCCGTCTTCATTTCGAAGACGGCCACATGGCGCTGTCCGAACTGGGGAGCAACGGCCCAACCCGACTTCGTGTCGCCGTCGATCGCCGCTGTGGCAGGAAATTGATCCTGCGAATAATCCGCCGAGGCAACGCCCCATTCGATCGGGCGCGGATCGGCCGCCGCGGGCGACGACACACTGGCCCTGAATTCCGACAGCACGAAATTCCCGTGGGCCACGCGGCCCGGCCCTTTCGCCGGAAGCGCCGCATCGGGAAGAACTTCGATGCGCAGGGCCGTGATACCTTTCGGCACGCCCCCCTGGAATTGAAGGGTGTACGTCTCGGCGGGTTTGTTCTCTCCCGTCGCCAGATACGAGCCATCCGATTGCCGCGCGAATTTGACGGCGCCGGTCCCCGCGATTGAGGCAGGTTCGAGAACAGTCCAGGTCGGCGAGCTCGACTTGTCGAGAGTTTTCTCCCACGCCGCGAGACGTTCGGGCAGGCGTGTGCTTTCGAATTCTGAAACGGCGGTTGCAAAAGGGGCGTGCGCGGCATCGTACGCGCTCTTCGCTTTGGCGTATGCCTCGGCCTCGGCCGGCAGGGGCGCGGGCAGGTCGACCTCGTTGCCCTGGTTGAAGAATGCGAACATGCCGTAATACTCGTGCATCAGCAACGGGTCGTATTTGTGCGAATGGCACTGCGCGCAGCCCAGCGTCAGTCCCAGCCAGACGGTGCTCGTCGTGTTGACCCGGTCGATCACGGCGGCAACGCGGAATTCCTCCTGATCGACGCCTCCTTCCTTGTTCGTCAGCGTGTTGCGATGGAAGCCGGTCGCCACTTTCTGTTCCAGCGTGGCATTGGGCAACAGGTCCCCCGCAAGCTGTTCGATCGTGAACTGATCGAACGGCAAGTCGTTGTTGATCGCGTCGATGACCCAGTTGCGGTATCGCCAGGCGAAGGGGCGAGGCGAATCCTTCTCGTATCCGTCGCTGTCGGCGTACCGCGCCAGGTCGAGCCAGTGCCGCCCCCAGCGCTCGCCAAAATGAGGCGAGGCCAGAAACCGGTCGACGAGCAGTTCGTACGCGTCGGGACGAGTGTCCTCGACGAATTCGCGAATCTCGGCCGGCGTCGGGGGCAATCCCAGCAGGTCGAATTTCAATCGCCGAATCAACGTGCGGCGATCGGCTTCGGGAGATGGCGCGATACTCCGTGATTCCAGCCTGGCGACAATAAACCGGTCGATCGTGTTGCGGACCGATCCCTCGGCTTTGACTGCCGGCCCGGCAGGACGCCGCACCGGCTGAAAGGCCCAGTGTCCCGTGTTGACTTTTCCATCTCCGGGAGATCCTTCGGGCCATTTGGCGCCCTGGTCGATCCAGGCGCGAAACAGGGCCACTTCTTCTTTTGAGAGCTTGTCTCCTTCGGGGGGCATGACGACGTCTGGGTCGAGCCCGGCGATGTATTTGATGAGCAGGCTGTCTGCGCTTTTTCCCGCTTCGAAGGCCGGGCCCGAATCTCCGCCGCGGACGGCGTCGCCGTGAACATCGAGCCGCAACCCCGAAACCTGTTTTTCGGCGCCGTGGCATTTCAGGCAGTGCCGCAGTACAGGCCAAAAACCAACGCGGCCGGCGCCAGCACGTCGAGCAAGAGAAATCGGACACGCGGTCGATCCATGCGGTTGTCCTTGGGGGGGCGGGACTGGGCCGGCTTCTTCCCGGCCGGGTGGGAGCAATTTATAGTCTTTCACACGCAAATTGGCCTGTCAAGATGCCGCTTTGGCACGCCCCGCCGCCGCTTGCAAAAATCTCGATTTGAACTATCCCGCCGTCCAGTAAGCCGATAATAAGGCGTAACCCATAACCCAAAGGAACTCCGCATGAAGGTCTCCGCGATCCGTAAGTTTCGGCAGAAGCTGGCCGCCGATCAGCCCGTGTACGGGCTGTGGGTCACGCTGGAATCGGCCACGATCACCGAAATGGCCGTCGCGCTGGGGCTCGACTGGGTCGTCATCGACGCCGAGCACGGTCATCTCGACTGGCACGACATTCTCGAACACCTGCGGGCGACGGTGCGCAGCGACACCACGGCGCTTGTCCGCGTCACAGAGCTCAACATTGGTCAGATCAAGCGGGCCCTCGACATCGGAGCCGACGGCGTGATCGTCCCCTGGATCGAAACGGCCGACCAGTTGCGGCAGGCTGTTTCATTTTCCCGTTATCCGCCCGCCGGGGTGCGGGGCATGGGGGGCGAACGGGCGACCTGCTGGGGGCGCTGTCTTCCCGAGCATGCTGCCGAGGCCGACGAGCACGTGCTGGTGGTGCCGATCATCGAAACCGTGCGCGCCGGCAAGAACATCGACGAGCTGTGCCGGGTCGACGGCGTCGATCTGTTTCAATTCGGCCCGGCCGATTATTCGTCGACTGCCGGATTTAAGGGACAATGGGAAGGCCCGGGCGTCGCCGAGCAACTCCTGGTTATCAAAAATAGCATCCGCCGTGCGGGGAAACACTGCGGCGTGCTGGCCACGAGCAACGAAAACCTGGCGCAGCGCCGCGAGCAGGGATTTCAATTTCTCGGGCTCGGGATGGATGCTTCGCTCCTGCTGCGGAGCGTGACCGGTGCGCTGGGCTCTGTGGGGCGCGACACGGCGATTGCGGCGTCACTCGCGCCAGCGGGCGCGAAACCGGCAAGCGGCGAGGCGGCCGGAACGGTGTCCCAGCCGCTTCCCAGGCGCCCGGCGGGGTTTGAGCCGAATCGAGCCGAGGTCGTCACGCCGCGCAGTGCGGCGCGGCGGATCGAGCTCGAACGGGGGGTCGTGTTCCAGCCCCTCGTCGGCGCGCACAATCAGGCGCGCGATCTGACGACCGGCATCGTAACGTTCATGCCGGGGGCGCAGTTGTCGTATCACACGCACCCACACGGCGAAGCGGTGACGTTGCTGGCGGGGGACGTCGAAGTCGAAGTCGACGGGCGGCGCTACTGCCTTTCGCAGTTCGACAACGTCTATATTCCTCCCGGTCGGCCGCACCTGGCGTTCAACCCTTCGGGGAGCAAACCGGCGACGGTGCACATTGCCATGAACAGCCACGAGCCGTCGACCACGCTCGTGCCGGCGCCGGCCGCCAGCCGGATGATGCCCGACGACGCCGGCGGCGTCTCAGGTGCCGAGCGGGTCAGCCGCCATGCCTCGACGCCCTGGTACGAACCCAATTCCGGTGCCAGGTTCCAGGACTATTTCAACAGCGATCTGGGCAGCGTCGGCATGAGCGGAGGGTATGGAGAGTTCACCCACGGCGGGCGGCTCCCCTGCCACCTCCACGATTTTGACGAGTCGATCACGATCGTCACCGGCACCGCGACCTGCGTCGTCGAGGGGCGCCGGTATTCGCTGTCGGATTGCGCTACGGCGCTGGCACCGCGTGGCCGCTGCCACTACTTTATCAACCAGACCGATCGGCCGATGGCCATGATCTGGGTCTATGCCGGCGACCTGCCGCAGCGGATCGTATTGAGTCAGAAATGCTGCGAGCCGGGAAGCTGCCCGCTGGGATGAGGGATTGAATTCTGATGAATGATCCAGCCGTCGCGCCGTTCCGCGTGGCGTTTACGGGCGATTTTCACGATGCCGCCGGCACGCCGAGATACCGCGAGTTTGGCCAGGCGACGCTGAAGCCCCACCCGCACATCGTCAGCAGCGTCATGCCGCCCGGCGGCAACGAGCTGACTCCAACCGAAATCGGCGATGCACACGGCGTGGTCGTTCTGGCGTCGCGCGTGACGCGGCAGAGCCTGGCCGGATGCCCCGACCTCCTGGCGATCGCCCGCTTCGGTGTGGGCTACGACAGCGTCGACGTGCCGGCCTGCACCGCGGCCGATGTCCTGCTCACGATCGCCGTTGGGGCCGTCGACCGTTCGGTGGCCGAAGCAACTCTCACCTGGATGCTGGCGCTATCGCATTACGTGCGCAGCAAAGACCTGCTCGTCCGAAACGGCGGCTGGGACCAGCGCTCGCAGTTCATGGGCACCGAGCTCCGCCGCAAGACTCTGGGACTGGTCGGATTCGGACGGATCGCCCAGGCCGTTGTGCAGCTTGCCGGCGGATTCGGCATGCAGAGATTTCTGGCATTTGACCCGCTCGTCGACCGCGACGTGGCGGCCCGGCTCGGCGTCGACCTCATCGGTCTCGACGACCTTTTGGCTCGGTCCGATTTCGTCTCGATACACTGCCCGCTGAACGACAGCACACGCAACCTGATCGGAGCAAATGAGCTGGCCCGCATGAAGCCCGAGGCGTATCTCATCAACACCGCCCGGGGCGGTATCGTCAACGAACAGGCGCTGTGTTGCGCGCTGCACGACCGGCGAATCGCCGGTGCAGGGATCGACGTTTTCGAACACGAACCGGTCACCGGGCCGCACCCGCTGGCGGAGCTCGACAACGTGCTGCTGGCGCCGCACTGCATCGCCTGGACGCACGAGCTGTTTAGCGAAATCGGCGAGACGGCGTGCCAGGGGCTGGTCGACCTGTCGCTCGGCCGCACGCCGCGCGGCATCGTCAACCCCGAAGTCCTCTCGCGCCCCGGCTTCCAGCAGAAGTGGTCCCGCTGGAAGTAAGCGCTCGTAGTACCGCCTTGAGGCGGTCGTTTAACCCGGTCCCGGGCATCGCCGCGAATAGCGGTGGTCCGACGGCGTGGATGGGTTGCTTTTCGAAAACGCCGTCGCCGCCAGGCTCCGGGTTGAACGAATCTGCACTCAGCAGCGCTCATTAAGCGCCGCGACGCAGATTCCAGTACGCCGAGAGGACTTCGTACAGGTCGGCCGAGACTTGCAGCCGGTCGTCTTCGAAGTCGTGGAGCCAGGCGCGTTTCGTGCGAACGGCGTCGGCCAGGATTTCGCTGATCTCGCCCAGCGTCATCGAGACTTCGGGTTCGGCAACCGCGGTAGAGGAATCGTCTTCGCCGGTGTACAGCTTCAGGTGCGGTCGCATCGCTGAGTCATCCTTGACGGGGTAAGAAAATGGGCTTCCCTGCCCCCCCAGCAGTCGTTCCGCATCCAGCGGCATCGACCCTTGCGCGAATCTCTTCGCGTTGCCCTTCTCCATCGGCAGTCCGCCTGTAGCGACTTCAGGAATTCTGCTGACGATAAGGAGGAATCCGTAGTTTCTGCACGCAGAGGCGTCCTCAAATCATTGCCAATAAGGCAGTTGCGTCGACCGGAGATCATCCACATTTTCTCACCCGGCAAGACTGCGGGGTTCTCCTTCGGTTTCCGGGTGCAGGACCGCCAAAACCGCAAGCGTCACAGCACGATTCAGCCACCACGCGCGGAGCTGGAAATCCAATTCCGAACTCCGTAGTCCGGACTCTACCACTCACTGCATCGAACGGCGCGGCGCTCAAATGGCCGTCTCGCGCCGCAGCATAGAAATCGCTCTCTTCCCCGTGTAGGATGGTCGGGCTTTGCCGGTTTAAGGACCGGCACGCGTTTTCGACATGAGGGACCGGATTGCGTGCACGGCGGCGAACCGACCCGATTTTCAACCTGCAAGCCCGCTCGAATTTCATGAACAATAACCGCCAGCTATTTCTCGCCAGCTTCTTTACTCTAATCGCCGCCGGTATGGGGTTCGCGGTCCGCGGCGCTATCCTTGCCGATTGGGCATCTGATTTTGGTTTCACGAAGCAAACTTTGGGCGATATTGCGGGGGCAGGATTATGGGGATTTCCAATCACGATCATCTTGTGCAGCCTCGTCGCAGACCGAGTCGGATACAAACCGCTGATGGTCCTGGCATTCCTGCTGCATGTTGGTTCGGCAGTGGCGACATATGCAGCCACACCGGTTTTCAATTCGATGAAAGGTACGACTCCGGAGCAACTTGAAAGCGCGCGATTGGCAGCATTCAATTGGCTGTATGCGGGCGCGTTGTTGTTTTCGCTTGCCAATGGCGTGTGCGAGTCGGTCATCAACCCGCTGGTGGCCACGCTCTACCCGAACCAGAAGACGCACTACCTGAATATCCTCCACGCCGGCTGGCCGGGCGGACTGATCATCGGCGGCATACTCGCGTACGTCTTCTGCGGGCGAGATGCGTTGTCGCCTCTGCCATGGCAGGTCACGATGGCCTTCTTTCTGCCGCCGACTCTTTACTACGGGTTTGTCATTGCCAAAGAGAAGTTCCCGATTTCAGAAGCCCGCGCGGCAGGCGTTTCATTCGGGACAATGCTTGCGGAATTTGCGTCACCGATCTTACTGCTGCTGCTGCTGCTGCATGCTCTGGTCGGTTACGTCGAATTGGGCACCGACAGTTGGATCACAAACATCATGAATGCCGTGGTCCCCGGGAATGCGATTCTGTTATTTATCTATACGTCCGGTTTGATGTTTGTCCTGCGGTTTTTCGCAGGACCGATCGTGGAACGAATCAACCCCGTCGGACTGCTGTTTGTGAGTTCCATTTTGGGCTGTATCGGCCTCACATGGCTGGGTTCGATCGAGTTGGGATCGAGCATCGTCGTTGCGTTCGCTGCAGCCACTACATACGGTCTGGGGAAGACGTTTCTGTGGCCAACGATGCTCGGAATCGCTGGTGAGCGATTCCCCAAAGGCGGAGCCCTCACGATGGGAGCGATGGGAGCGTGCGGGATGCTTTCTGCCGGGCTGATCGGAAATCCAGCCATTGGGTATCAACAGGATAAGTATGCCTCGGAACAACTGAGAGAGTCGGCACCTGAAACGTACGAACGATTTCGGGCGCCCAAAGAGCGATCGTTTTTGATTTTCCCCGCAGTTGCCGGATTGGACGGTGCGAAAGTTGGATTGCTTGACGACAAGATCAAGGAGAAGAAGGAATTGACTCCTGAGGAAACGGTCGACCGTAAGCCTGTGGAATCGGCCGGAATTTATGGAGGACAAATGGCCCTTCGCAAGACTGCCTATGTTCCTGCGGCCATGGCGGTCGGGTATCTGATTCTGGTGCTCTACTTTCGCGCCAAGGGTGGTTATAAATCGGAAGTTCTGCATGGGGCCAAACCTGACGGTGAACATTATACCGGGGGAACGGAGGGGCCGGGCGAAGGGTAGTCCCTTCGCCTCGACGGGCGCTTAACTCTGACTGTTCCCACGCAAATTGCGTGGGAACTTTTTTTCCGGCCGCAAGTCAACCGCGACATCGCGTTGCGGCACGCCAACGCCGATGCCGGCGCAGCGCGTGGGAATGAGGAATGATCGATGATTGTCAGTTGGAACTGGCTGAAGGAATATGTGCGGCTCGACATGCCCGTCGGGGCGCTCACCGAGCGGTTGATGATGGCAGGGCTCAACCTCGAAGACGTGACAGACGTCGAGGGAGACCTGGCGATCGACCTGGAAGTGACCAGCAATCGGCCCGATTGCCTGTCGCACCTGGGCGTGGCGCGCGAAGTCAGCGTGCTCTTCGGGCGGCCGCTGCAGCTCCCGGCTGCCAGCCCGGCTGAAAAGGGGCCGCCCATCGCGTCGCTCACGTCGGTCGAAAATCAGGCGACCGACTTATGCCCGCAGTACTTCGCCCGGCTCGTGCGCGGTGTGAAGGTCGCTCCCAGCCCCGCCTGGATGCAGACTCGCCTCACGACGCTGGGTATCAGTCCGATCAACAACGTCGTCGATATCACGAACTACGTGCTGATGGAGTGCAGCCAGCCGCTGCACGCCTTCGATTTCGACAAGCTCGATGGCCGCAGGATCATCGTCCGCCGCGGCGCCGCCGGGGAGAAGATCACCGCGATCGACCAGCGGCAATACGACGTCACGGGCGAGATGTGCGTGATTGCCGACACCAAACGTCCCGTCGCGATCGCCGGCGTGATGGGCGGGTTCGACACCGAAATCGGCGCGGGGACGACGAATGTCTTGATCGAGGCGGCGGAATTCGTGCCCCTCTCGGTGCGCAGCACGGCCCGCAAACTGGGCCTGCACAGCGATTCGTCTTACCGTTTCGAGCGGGGCATCGACCGTCAAGGGCTCGATTGGGCCAGCCGCCGCTGCGCCCGGCTGATTCTCGACCTGGCTGGTGGCGAACTGTGTGCGGGATCGCTTTTCGCAGGGGTGACGCCCGCTGCCGCGCGCGAGCCGGTCATGCTGCGCCTGTCGCAGATTCCGCGGATCCTGGGGATCGACATCGACAAGGAGACTGTCGTCCGCATCCTGGCATCACTGGGGCTGACCGAAGCCACGGCGCACTTCGCCGGGACGGTCGCTTTCACGCCGCCGTCGTGGCGGCGCGACCTCTCGCGGGAGATCGATTTGATTGAAGAAGTCGCCCGCGTCCACGGCTACGAGAAGATTCCCGAAGACGTCCTCGTGCCGCTCGAAGTCAGTAAGGCAACGCTTCCCGATCAGCTCACCCAGCGCCTGGCCGACGTCCTGCTGGCCGCAGGATTCTACGAAGCCGTGACGATTTCTTTCGTCGACGACGACCTCGCCGGCCTGTTCCGCCCCTGGACCGATGCACCGGCAATGCGCGTCGAGCATTCTTCGCGGCAGCGAGAGAACATCTTGCGGCAGAGCATCATCCCGAGTCTGCTCGCCAGCCGCGCGCAGAACGAGCGGCACAAAACCAACAACGCGCAGCTCTTCGAGTTCTCGCGGGCGTACCTGGGGGCCGAGCCCGAGCGCGCCGAAATGCAGCCGAACCTGCTGGCCTTCGTGAGCGGAAAATCGTTCGCCGAGATGAAAGGTATCGCCGAGGTGCTGGTTCGTGCCGCCAGCCGTGATGCCGTTCTGACAGCCCGGCCGGCTGATCGCCCCGAGTTCATTCCCGGGCGCGGCGCCGAATTGCTCGTCGGTGGCAAGCGACTGGGCTGGCTGGGTGAACTTGCTCCGGAGTTGCGGCACAAGCTCGACCTGCGCAACCCCGTGACGGTGGCCGAAGTCGACCTGGCGGCGCTTGAAGCGATCGCAAATTTCTGGCCGCCGTACGTCCCGATTCCGGAATACCCGTCGATCGAGCGCGATCTCAACTTCGTGCTCGACGAGGCGGTCTCGTGGCACGAGCTCGAAGAACTCGTGCGAAGCGCCGCGGGATCACTGCTCGAATCGGTGGCATTCAAAGGGCAATACCGCGGCCAGCAGATCCCGGCGAACAAGAAATCATACGAGCTGCACCTGGAATATCGCGCCGCTGACCGCACCCTCACAGGAGATGAGGTTGATGCCGCCCAGCAGGCCGTCATCGCGGCATGCAGCACAAAGCTCGCTGCCGTGCAGCGCTGATTGGCGCCTGCCACCTCCCCCCGTTCACGGGGGGATCGAGGGGGGGGACGCGAAGAGGCAAGCACAAGGCGACTCAAATCCGCTGTGGCACGCCAGTCGAACGCTCACTGTTCCCCAATCAATTCCGCATTCCGAATCTCCTTCACTTCACCGGCGTCAGTCGGATCGACTTGAGATCGATCATCGCCCCCTGGGGTTTCGAGGCGGCGCTCATCACAAGTCGCAGCTTTCCGGCGGGCAGCGTCAGTTCGCTCACTTTGGCGCGGCGGTAGGTGTCCCAGTTGCCGGTCGATTCCACCCGGCCCGTGATCGTTTCGCCGGCGACGGCGATCTGCCAGGGATTGCCCTTCACGCTGCTGTCGCAGGCCCAGTCGAATTCCACGGCGTACTTCCCGGCGCGGGCGACGTCGACATGCCAGACCGCCTGGTCGTCGATGCTGCTCCAGAAACCGAGGTTCTTGTGCTGCGGTTCGAAGATCAGCGTGCTCCCGTAAATCTCGCAGTCGGCGACCGACAGCAGCAGCGATCCGTCGGCGTCCGTCACGACGGGCCGGGGCTCGTTTCCCCCAAATTCCTTCCGCACCGGCAAGGGAACGTTCGAGCGCACGTGGGCGATAATGTCTGCGAGGTCGCGCGGCGTCAGGTCTTTTTCGAGTCCTTCCGGCATCACCGACTTGGATGTGCTCACCAGCTCTTCGAGATCGGCCCGCAGGATCACCTGCTCCTTCTTTTCGGCGTTGACCAGCGTGATGCTGTTCCCGGTCTCGGCGGCGAGAAGGCCGGTGTACGTCGTACCCGATTTCGTTTCCGCGACGTAGGTTAGGAACTTCGACTCGACGGCGCGGTTCGGATCGAGCATCGCCACAAGCAGAGCTTCGGGCGACTTGTCGGTGAGCGACGCCAGATCAGGCCCGACGTCGTGCCCGATCCCCGCCAGCCGATGGCACCCGGCGCACGTTTTGGTAAACAGGATCGCTCCGCGGGCCGCGTCGCCGGGAGACGCGAGCGCAGCCTGGTACGCGTCGACGACCTTCTGCCGGTCGGCGTTCATCGTCGTCGCAAGTGCCGCGGATGCCTTGTTCCGCAAGTCCAGCAAACGATGATTGAGCAGCCGCTCACGCCGGGCCGCATCGAAATCGGTTTGCGGTATGCTGTCTCCGCCGATCGCGGCGACCAGCTCAGCCGTCCACGCGTCGCGGCTCAGGAGCACGTCAAGGGCCTGCGCGCGGCGCGGGGCGCTCAACGCCCGCCAATGCGCGAACAGCAGCTCCGGGACCGATTCGTCTCGCGAACGGCCGAGCGCCGCAACCGCGGCCTCCTGCAGTTCGGGAGACGATTGCGGCCCGAGTAGCGCTTGCAGCAGTTTCAGGTCGGCTTCGCGGTTGTCGCGCCCGCGCCCCAGCAGGCGCAGGGCCGCCAGACGCAGATCGATTTCGGCCGAGTCCTCTGCTGCGATCCGGCGGGCCGCAACGATCAGTCGATCAACTCCCTCCAGGAGTGCATCGCGATCCGGCAGTTTCGACTTGCGGATCTTGTCCGCCAGCGTCTCGTTCCGCCTTCCCAGCGAGTCGAACAGTCGCGCCAGCGCTGCAAACTGCCACGTCGCCGGCTGGTCATTCTCGTACGTGACGTGCTGCACCAGTTTCGCCAGCGCCTGGTCGTTGCCGAGCGCTCCCGCCAGGTCGAGCAGGTTGATGACGAGGTTTTCGTTGAGTCGTGAATCGCGGCCGGAGGCAAGGACGGCAGTCAACACGCCTTCGACGTTGCCGCCGTTCACCGAGCTCATCAAGGCCGAAAACAGGAAGCGGTCGCCGCCGTCGGCGACGAGCATCCGGCCGAGCGTCCCCGCGGCGTAGTCCTTGGCCCATGAACTCCCCTTGATTTCACCCAGGGTGTAAGCCAATTGGAGCCGGACTTGAGGATCCGGATCTTTAGCAAGCTCTATCAGGCGCGTCAGGTAATCTTCCAATTCGCCGAGAATCGCCCCGCCGAGCCGTACTGCATGCCTGCGAACTGCGGGATGTGGATCGGAGAGTGCTCTCACCAGAATCCGGCGACTTTCGTTCAGACGGCTGAATCCATCAAGTGTGCAAAGTGCCTGTACGCGCGTCTCGGGGCGGGGACAGGTCACGATTTGCTTTTCCAGTAGCGGAATCGCTGACTTGTCGCGCCGTTCGATGATGAGCTGCTGCGCCAGATCGCGCTGCCAGCCGCTCGGCGAATCGAGCGCCGCGACCAGCTCTTCGGTGCTCAGTTTGTCGAGCCGGGGGATCGCGCGCGGTTTTTTGTCCACCGGGTAGACTCGGTAAATGCGACCCTTGTCGTGACCGGCGCGCAGGTCGAGCTTCTTCTGCCACGTGTCGGGGATCCACTGCGGGTGCTCGATCACGGCGCGGTACATGTCCACGACGTACA
>JACQFH010000467.1 GCA_016200145.1 Planctomycetia bacterium
CACAGCCGAGGGGTTGGCCTGCAGGATGACCATTCCGTTCGCATCGTACCGGTTGTACGTGCACCACTGGTTTGCCGGCACGCCGCTGGAGCCTGAAGAGGACGAACTCGAGGAGGTGACCGCCTGAAATACCTGGAGCATCGTAAGGCCGGCGTAGTTGGCATAGACGATGTTCTGATTCCCGTCGGGAAGGGTTTCGGTGGTTTTCGTGGCCCAGTTGTTGTAATCGTCGGCAAATGCCGACTGGACGAAAGCGAATCCGAATGTCTGCGAGCCCCCCTTGACGATTTCGCGGGTGACTCGGGCCGAGGAGTCGTACTCGTAGTAAAAATCGGCGTACAGCGAGAGCTGAGCATTGCTGGCCGTAAGGGGATTAAATCCATCGGCCACCATCCTGTCGAACATGGCGGGAAGCAGCGCAAACTTGAGTGTGTGCAGAATCAATGTGCTTCCCGAGTCGCTCGACAAGCTGCTCAAGCTTGATAGGCTCGACAGGGACGAGCTGGACGAGCCGCTGACGGCCACCGGACGAGCGTAATACCGATCGTACGTCGTCCCCGTGTCGACCCAGGCGCTGCCGGTCCAGGTCTGCTTCACGACCGTCTGCAAGTCGCCCGGATTGCCATTGGGATCGGCGTATCCGTAATACGTGTAGTTGGCCCGCTGCACGTTGGCCCAATTGCCGGAGCCGACCTTGCGCTGGAGCAAGACCGTCGTCAATTGCGCTTTCGCGGAAGTCGGGTCGTCGTACGTGTACAGGAATGATTCTGTCGTGGTGACTCCGCCTGTCGTGTAGCTGCGCTGGACCTCGGTGATGTTGAATGTGTTCGCCGCACGGGAAATCACGGTGAGCGTGTTTCCGGCCTGGTCCTGTTTGCTGAGAAGGGCTCCCGTAAGTGCTGAATAGGCGGTGGTGATTCCGTCCGTAGTCGTGTGGTAGAAGACGGCGGCATTGAGGTCGAGGGTCAGGGAATCGAGTACGCCATATCGGGGTACGAAGACGCCACCCGTCTTGTCGAACCACAGCGTTTGCCCCGCCTCTCCCATGAGAACGGCCCCCGAGATCGCGGCGGTCCCGGCGTGCAGATTATTGAGAATCAGGTACGTCCACTCGCGGATTTGCCAGTTCCAGCCGTTGCCCATGTTGACGGGGTCCGTCAGGCGGCTGGAAAAGCTGCGGGTGTGCCCCCAGGGGATGCCGAAACCGTTGCTTTGATAATCGGCGGCCGAAAGGGACAGTTCACCGGTGGCATATCTGACCGGAGCCTGGCTGGCCGCAATGCACGCGGCGCACGGCGGCGGCATCGGGCACGGGCCCTTATCATTGAAAATGCGGATATCGATCGAGAAGTCGTAGGCTGGCGTCGAGCAGCAGTTGCCGGTGAGGTTCTCGGTGAACTGGCCGCAAAATCCGTCTGCCGGCGCAGAAAAGAGCAGGTCATTTCTACCGCAACCTTCGAATCGCAACCAGACGCCCCCAGAACCAGTTTGGTCAAAGAAATAGGTTAGCGTTGCGGGTCCCGCGGTGCCTTTCCACTGTTCCGGATTACCGCCCCCCGCCGGCGAATAGGCCAGCGTTCCGGCCACATTGTCCCAGTCGGCGCAGTAGTACGGTGTGCCGGGGGAGGCGATCACAGGACCGTAGCCCCGAAATGAAATCGCTGCCTTGAGGGTGATGTCGGAGTTGGCCATGGGAAGGCTCCTGCTGCTGCAATGTCGGAAGCAGAGTTTTTCGGTATGCGCGGTTTTCGTTGCGAGAGAAATTATTTCGGAATTGCGATATCGGATTTCGGAATTGACGCGCCGACAGATTTCTCGTGTTGCAATGCCACACGTAGATTCGGCGTGAACTTAGAAATCAACGTTGTTGTGGAAACGCCAGGCACTTCGCCGAGGCAGACGGCGCGGCCACCATAAAATTCGACGACTTCGTGGCCAATGATTTCCGCCGTGGTACCACCTTTGGCCAAGACATCGGGACGGATTTGTTTAAGCAGTGAATGCGGAGTCGGATCGTCGAAGATCAAGACGTAAGTGACACAGGCCAGTGAAGCGAGCATTCGGGCACGGTCGTCGGCCGGCATAACCGGGCGACCCGGTCCTTTGAGGCTTCGGACGGTGGCGTCGCTGTTGATGGCGACAATCAGAACGTCGCCCAGAGCGGCGGCTTGTTGCAGGCACGCGACATGGCCGACGTGCAAAAGGTCGAAGCAGCCGTTGGTGAAAACAAGGGTCTTGCCGCAATGCCGGTATTCATCGAGGAGCGGTAACAGCGCGGGGAGAGTGCTGATTTTTCGGGACGAAGTCCCAGGGGACGAAAGGGTCGAAGAGTCGAAGGGGCGGCGAGCGGCGGACGCAAATCCGCCGGTGGAGGAGTGTGTTGTAGGCGCGGTGCCCTCACCCCGGCCCTCTCCCAGCGGAGGAGAGAGACTTTGCAGCGAGCGGGAAAGCTCCATTCGACTGACCGGGGCGACTCCGAGGCGTGCAATTTCCAAGGCGGCCGCGATGTTGGAAAGATGAGCTGCCTGCGGTAGAGGGAGGTTGGAGGCAAGGCAGAGGCCGAGGGTGGCCAGAATAATGTCGCCAGCGCCTGTGATGTCGTAGATCTCTCTCGCTTCGCACGGAATGTGCTCGCTCGCGTCGTCGTGCAAAGCGAGCACCATACCTTCACTGTCTAAAGTGACGATCGCCGCATCGAGACTGAGATCCCGGCGGATTTGTTGGGCCAATTCCAGCGCATCGGCGACATTGATGACAGGTCGACCGGTCATCAACTCGGCTTCGGTGCGATTGGGTTTCAGGAGAGTGGCGCCGGCATAGCGGGAAAAATCGGCGATGCGGGCAGGATCGACGAGAACGGGAATGTGACCGCCACGTGCGATGTCGATGACTCGGCGGAGTAGGGTCGGGGTGCAGACCCCTTTCGCATAGTCGGCGATGAGAATGGCGGCGAACGGATCGGAGAGTTGGCGCGCCGCGGGAAGGCGGCACTCCAGCGACTCTGCGTTGCTCCGCACCAGGCGGTCCAATTCGCCAATCAGTGTGCCTTCCACGGTGCTGTTGATTGGATCGCGAGCTTCGTGGTCGACGCGCACGATTTGATGAGAGTGTCGATTCGCCGCGCGTCCGATGATTCTTTCCTTCGTCGTTGTCGGACGATTGGGATCGACAAGAACCATGTGGCAGTCAATGTTGTCGTCCCGCAACAGCGACAGAAGCGTCCGGCCCTCATGGTCGTCGCCGATGACACCAGCGAGGGTGACCTCGGCCTCCAATCCACGGAGCAACATGGCGACGCTGGCCGCGCCGCCCAGGCGGACATCTTTGTCGTCGACTCGCAGAACGACGACGGGCGCTTCAGGACTGACCCGTTCGGCATTGCCGAACGTGTATCGGTCGAGAATCAGGTCGCCGACGACCAGAATGTGTGGGTGCCCAATTGTGTCGAGAATGTCACGATGTATGGCGTGGTTGGTCATGGTGACGACCTTTTCTCAAAAATCAGCCGTGCTGCATCGCCGTGGCGGACGATCTGACGCTCAAATTCCGGGTGTTCGGCCGTAAAAGTGTCGCAGGCCTGGTGGATCATGCCGCTATCGCCGTAGTGCTCAACCAGAATCTGGTTGCGCAGGGGAGCGGCCTGGCGCAGGGTTTGGAGCACTTCCTGGAACGTCGTCGTGCCATTCATGGAGAGCGTCAGGGGCGCATTGGTCGTTGAGTCGGCGCGAAGCGTCGGAGCATGCGTACGCACGCTCCACTTGTGAGCCGGAGGCGCGACGAACGCGGGATTGGTGAGCCAGAATGTGCCCAGGTCGCCATCGCGGAGGATTTTCAAGCTCCAATTCGCAAACCGCTCCGCGACGAGTCGCTCGAACTTCTCCTTGCCGTGATACTCCCCGACGATCAGGCTGATCCGGTCGAGCGAAGGAGATTTGCCCAAGATCGAGAATTCGCTCCCTTCGCAGTCGAGCTTCAGGACGTCGATGTGTTCAAACCCGTACTCCTGCATCAGGTCTTCAAGGGTGTGTGCCTGGATGGGGCGGAAATCGGCCCAGTATTCGCTCGGCATTTCATGTCCCGGGCCCGTGGCACACTCGTGGGTTGTAACGCGGCGGTTGAGTTCCTGTCGGTCGATGACCGCACTCCCGCCGGTCGACAGGCAGTTCTTGTAAACGGCATTCAAGAGGGCGACATCCGGCTCGTAGGTGACTGCCCCCTGGATCACGGTGGCGAATTCACCGACATTCTTCTGCAAGGCCGGAATGTTCTCCGGGCAGCATTCGACGGCAAAAATCCTGGCCAGCGGATTACGCTGGTACAGCCGTCGGGAGAAGCAACCGATGTGCGCGCCCACGTCCACAATGACCGGTCGCGGCATGGGCAGATCGTCAATGCCATACGAATCCTCCTCGGCAATATCCTGCACGACGACCAAGTCCTGCTCGGCCATGTCGGCCCGGACCCAAAAATTTCGTGTGAACAGCAGCCCGCTGAGCGCCGCGTGCAATCGCGATCGGACTGCCGCCCGGAGTCCGATTTCCAGGTCGTCATACACCTGAAACCGGTAATGGGCATCGAAATAGGCGCTCCCGACGGTGCGATCGCCGCGGAGCAAATCGGCGTGGCTGCGAGGAACCAGATGGGTTACGTTGCCGCCGAGAGAGCAGTAATGCAGCGGATGATGACGAGTCCAGACCCCCAGCGTGGGGGTCGTGGTGGCCCCGGCCACATGCAGCGGTCCGCTGTCGACACCGACTACCAGGGTCGAAAGCTCGGTAAGCGCGGCCAACGACTCGGCGTCTCCCGTGCCGGTCCGGTGCCACAACTCGGCACGCTGATCGGGGCAATGGATGCGGACCCCATCGGCCAGGGGAGTGCGGTAGTCCCAGTCCAGGATGACTGGCACGAATCCGTCTTCGATGATGTCGTCGCACAACCGGCGGACAATCTCGGTCGGGATGTTTTTCATGTCGGCCGACGTGTTGCCTTCGTAATGGATGAGTACGACGGGAAATCGAGATTCAGGATCGGGATTTTGGATCTCGATCTTTCCCGCGCAGATTTTGTCGAGGTAGGCGCGGGCCAGGGCGCGGGCGTCCTCTCCCACCCGAATCGCGTAGATGCACAGTTCGGGGTCCGGAGAAATCCCGAATTCTTCGCGCAAACAGCGCTCGGCCTTGGTGCTGGGGGAATCGGCATACGACGTGTGGCACTCGTGCCAGTCGAGCGTAAAACGCTGCTGGTATTGGCAGCAGGGGGGCGATTCGCGATCGAGGACGTACACCTTGCGGCACCGGCCGTGGAACGCGGAATGTTTTCCAACCAGTGCCGCCACATCGACGATCCAGTTGGGCCGGTATTTCTGCAGGTGCTTGAGAATGATCGTGAGCTGGACGTCGTCGCCCAGGCCGTGGCGGAAATTGATGAGAACGTTCATTGGGGCACTGGGATCCGAAGGGTCGAAGGGTCGAAGGGGTGGACGAGCCGAAGGGGAGTTCGGGAGAGCGGAGGCTGCGAGCTCAGCCGCTGGCGCCGCGGCACTCGGCTGCGCCTCGTGGCGAAACGCCCCGTTGGCGCCGTTCTGTCGATACTTCAGCGCGCCGCCGAGGTAATAGAGCTCGATCCGCTCGATGACCTGCTCGGGGGTGATGAGCTCCATGCAGCGGGGAATGCGCAGGTCCTGGCGAATCTGCACGGGATCGATGCACACGTCATGGTGATCTTTCATGTCGCCGTCGCCGACTGGCTGGCAGCGCGATTTCCAGCAACCTCCGTCGGCACAGCAGGGGAGTGCTCCGACCGTGCTGAGGAACTGATGATGGGGATAGGCTTCCCAGTGGGGCGGCTCGCGCCCCCCGGCGATGACGACGCAGGGTCGATGCCGCGGTTTCCCGGGCCGGGTCTCGACTGCGGCCGCCAAGTGCATGGCGAACGTCACCGGGCAGATCACGCCGTCCGCATGGTGCACGAGCCGGATGAAAGCCCGCGTGTCAGTCTTGCCAATGAGGTTGACGACCCCCTCTAGGGGTGGGTGCCAGTGCCCCTGCTCTCCGCACTGGACAAACCGAATCTTGCCACGGAAATGATCAACAATTCTTTGATACCACGCTGGATTCCACCATTTGGCGGTGAAGTCAAACTTGCCACCGGCCATCATGATCCAGAACGGGCCATCGATGCCGAGCTCGGCCCCCGGGGGAGGGAAGTTCTTCTCCTCGGCCGACAGATGAATGTCCCCGGCGAACCGAGTGACGGGAATCTTGACGCCGAGCTGTTGCTCCAGGTGCTGCACATACCCGTGAATGAAGTGATAGGGGCGCTGATTGCACTCGTGAATCAACGGGTAGTGCATCTCCATGTACTCGACACCCGGTTGCCCTTCGTTCAGCCGGGTGATGTACGGGTTATTAAGCCACAGTGCATCGGCCGTTGTCCGCACGTCGGTCTCGAACTTTCCCTTGTGCGCCAAATGCAAGTCCCGCACGGCGGCGGTCAGCATGACGACATCGCCGGGGCTTTGGAACGAGCGGAGGATCAGGCGGCGAGGGGAGGACATATCGGAATTGGGATTTCGGAATTCGGATTTGACGACAAATTGAAAAGTCAGGCGCGAGGCGGAGCCTGCAACGAAAGGCTTGCGACGGCTACGGGGGATGGCGAGCGACGAACCATGACCAGCGATAGTCGGAGAGAAGACTCTCGGGATGCGTTTCGAGCGCGGCCGCCCACTCCGAAGACGTGACCTGCCAGCCTGACCGGCGCAAATGGTCTTCCCACCACGCGGGAGATTTCAGGCAAAGGTGCGTCGGTTCGTCGGCCGGATCCCGGCCGTCCGCCATCGTGACGCTCTCGGATTCGTAGGCGCAATAAAAGCTGCCCCCCGGTTTCACGACGCGGCGGAGCTCTTCGAGAATGTACGGCACCAGCGCCGGACGCCAATGTTCGGCGACGACGCAGGAATGCAGCCAGTCGTAGCCGGCGTTGGGAATGCAGTGGAGGTTGACGGCATCGCAGACAAACAGCCGGTCGCGGAGTTCAGGCCATATCCAGCGGCCCATTTGAATGAGAAATTCGCTGCAATCGATGCCGTGCATCTGGGCACCGGCTTGCCACATTCCGCGGAGCATCGAGCCGCATGCGCAACCCACGTCGAGGACCCGCTGTCTGTGCAATTGCAGCGTGTCGACGATCCAGCGACCGTAACGGCGCTGCCAGTCCCCATAAGCCAGCAGGTCGAGGCCGTTGGACTTCAGGTCACGGTAGTACTGGTGACCATAGCCGTTGACCAAATACGGGCGCGGCATCACGAGAGTTGCGGGCATGGAAGCGAATCCGGCGAACGGGGGAAGTCCATCTCCTGAATAGCATCGAGAACGAGAAATCAGCGCCCGCGAAAGATCCGGTTTCCGGCGTCCACAGTCAGGACGCTGCCGGCGGGACCGGCGGCAATCTTGACTGCGGCGCCGGGGATGTACTCCCAGTCACCTCCTTTCCAAACGTGAATCGAATGGTCTCCCGTCGGCGCTGCAGCGGCACTCAGGCACCACACACTGCCGTCAGCGCCACACGCGATTTCGGAAGCCAGGCCCGACATCAATTCCCAACCTTCGCCGCTGCGGCGAAAGATCTGGCCGGCCGAGTTGACAATCCACGGCAGACCGTCGGGCCCGACAGCGATCTTGACGGCGGCCCCCTCGACGTGATTCCAGTCGCCGCCGTTCCAGAAATGGATCGAACCGCCGCCGGGGGCGAAGTCGCCCGAGCTCAGGCACCAAGCCGAACCGTCAACGCCGCAGGCGATTTCCCGTGCCAGACCGGGAAGGGGCTGCCAGCCAACCCCCATGCTCCGCAAGATGCCGTGCTCACGGTTCACTACCCAAACACTGCCGTCAGAGCCAACCGCGATTTTGATGGCGGCTCCGTCGATATGGTCCCAGTCGGCGCCATTCCAGCGGTGGATCGAATATCCGCCGGCAGGCATTTCGCCGACGCCCAGACAGAATGCGGAGCCATCGGCTCCCAGCGCCACTTCACGGGCCAATCCTGGAAGAAATTCCCAACTCATCGCGGCGGGTGTGAGGGTAGTCATCGGCATCTCCTTGTGCGGTGAAGTCGGGTTGTGATTGGCTCTGAAAGGGACCCACGATATGTGATTGGCTTGCCGTGGTTTGCCATTGCCGGAGGCGAGATCACGCGGCGGCGCCCGGATGCTGATGGGTGCTGGCCGGGATTTGGGAGCGACACTTGGTTGCGCGAGAGTAGCGCCGGCGAGCGTTTCGAGGGCTGCGGCAATCAATGCGGATTCCAGGTCGTCAGACCCGCGGTAGGTTTGATAGGCGTAATGCTCTGCGAAAAACTTCGCAGCAGCGTCATTCTGGCAGGGGGGAACTGTGCGCCAGCGATCCGGGATGAGATGCGTGACGTTCGGACACAGGTCGTAAAATTGGATCGGGCTGTGCCCCTTCCAAACACCGATTGTCGGCGTATCGGTCGCTCCCGCGACGTGGAGCGGGCCGGAGTCCACGCCAATGAACAGGGCACACTGGGCGATCAAGGCGGCCAGCCGTTCAGCGTCGCCCGTTCCCGTATTGTCCCAGACGTCGCCGGGCCCAACGCCGGGGCAAAAGATCGTCTTCTGGTCGGGGAGTGGGCTGCGGCGGTCCCAATCCAAAATCAGCGGGATGTATCCCTGGTTCCGCAATTCCTGACAGAGGCGACCGATCTGGCCATGCGGCAGGTTTTTCTTTTCGGCGCTGGTGTTTCCCTCGTAGTGGATGGCGACGATGGGATAGGGGAGTGCGGAGTTCGGACCTCGCCAGAGGCCAGAGGTGGACGCGTCGCGCAATCCGGAGTGTACGTTGCAAATCTCGGAGAGGTATTGACCGGTGATTTCGCGGGCCTGGCCGCCGATGTCGATGCAATATTTCAGGAGCGAGCGGTCCGGAACGATCCCAAACACTTCCCGCAGGGAGTTACAGACTTTCGTGCAGGGGGAATCCGCGTACACGCTGTAACATTCGTACCACCCCAGATCGAAGACCTGGCGATAATCGCGCTCGGGGATTGCGTCCCGCTCGAGAATCCACGACCGCCGACATTGGCCGCGGAAAGCGGAGTGTTTGCCGATATGACTGGCGACGTCGACCGTCCAGTCGGGGCGGTGTTTGGCCAGATGCTGCAAGACGCACGTCAATTGAACTGCGTCTCCCAACCCGTGCTGGAATCTGACCAGAACGTCCATCGGTCACGCCTTCCTGCAATCGCCGCGGGCGCGCACGTTGAACGTGCGCGGCGCGCTTTGCGGCGCTTCAGCTTCGGCTTCGGATTCGCTTTAACGGGTGAGCCGTGATTGCGGCGCGGGACACCACGGCGGTTTTCCGCGCCCTCTGTCTATTAACAACAGGATCTCCGAACGCGGATTTTCACGAATTCCGGTTTTTTTTCGGAATTCTTGAAAAACGCTGCCATCATCGCCTGTTGATAGAGACAGTGGGGGGAGCCATGAGGCACAATGGCAGCAGGGCCAGCATCCCGGAACGACGGTCACGATGGCTGCGACAATGGCTGGAGTAGACGACACGCGCGACGACGCAACGGACGGAGACGAGCCGGTTTCCGACGAGGTGCTGGCTGACTTGGATCGACCGTTGAATGAAGTGCTGGGGATCGAAATCCACTTTGCCCCCGATGACCTGGCGCCGCCGATTGACGAACGGCGGTTGATTGCCTTTGCGCAAGGCCAGCTTGCGGCCGATGAAAAAGAGGAGATTCTCGACCTGGTCAGCAGTTTTCGGTCCTGGCACGATGCGCTGCGCGAAGTGTTGCTGCGTCGTAAGGCGCCCTGAACCGCGGTCTTATTCGAAGTCGCCGGGTTCGTCATCGAAATAGCGTCGAAGCCAGGCCAGTCCCGCTCGGCGCATTCGGTAAATGGTGCTCGGGGAGATACCTCTGTGCCGAGCCGAATCATCGGCGGCGACGCCGGATAACATTTCCAGCATAAGCAGCCGCAAGTACGGGTCGGGTATCGCGTCAACGGCTCGTACCAGGCGATCCTGCCTGCGATCCGGCTGGGGAGGGGCGGCGACTCGGGCAAGCTGTTGGGCATCAGCGGGAAAGGTCGACTCGCGGCGGTCTGGGCGACACAAGCGCCAACCGTCGGCGGTGGCGCTGCGGCACACCCGATACAACCAACCCAGGAACCGGTCGGGGCCTTCGTCTTGATACGCCAGATTTCCGACCGTCAATCGCTCGGTCAGGAGCAGACTCGCCGTCTGCAGGACGTCGTTCCGCAAATCGTTTCGGTGGGCGTAGTGCTTCATCGCCACGCCGCAAGCTGCTTCGAGCTTGCGCCGCAGGCGGACGATGATCTGGCGGATCAAACCGCTGCGCGCGTTCTGTGATGTCGTCCGAAAGAGCTGCTGAAACAGACGATACAGCTCATCGGAATCCGAAGGGGGCCGTTCTGGCGCTCGCATGACTTCACACTCCCGGGACGATATTGTCCCGGGCGACGTGGCTACCAGTCGCGAGACTGGAGTCAAGGAATCATTCCACGTCCTGTCCGATCGCCGATCTCAACTTCCCGACGGAGAACCCCGCCAGATTTCCAAAGCGAGAAACTGGAGCGGCTGTGACGGGCTGTTGTGGAGCCCGCACCGCTCTCGGCCCAAAACCGACGTTCGCCCTCTTGGCGACCAAACCGTGCACGTCATTGATAACATCTGATCCGTGGCGCTTTTCGTCACGGGGGGCCGCGGGAACGTGCCGGGAAAACGCACATGGGCACATGCCTGCCGCGAGGCGTCTCCGAATTGCCGACACGGTCAGGGAAAATGCGGATCGATCCGGATTGACGCCGATTCAATCGGTGAATCAGGCCAAATCGCTCGCGCATCACCCGCCAGTCCAGCGTCGGCATCGAATCCCTCCACAGCCCACGCGGCGGCCCTCTGCGCGGTATCGATTACGGAGCAGGCCCCGAGGTTTGATGGCCTGGAAGCGCCAGCTTGCGCTGTCCCTCTTGAGCGACAAGACGTACGACTGCGAATTCCGAATGGTGACGAGATTTGTCCCGGCACGCAGGCGAATCGGACGCGAGCGCACGGGGAAGAGTCTGACCGAGCGATTCTCAGTCTGCGAACCAGATATTCTATCCGTCGCGACTTTCGAATCAATAGGGGTATTTACCCGATTTGGTGCCGTGACCTCCGGGCACGTTGGAGATTCCCCAATCAACGGCACCGGTGTCTCCGAACAGGGCACGTTCAACGAGGTGACAGACGATGTGCTCGACGGCCAGGTGAGTTTCCTGGATATGCTGCGTGTTGTTGCTGGGAACGCAGACGCAAACGTCGGCGACGGCATGCAGCAGTCCGCCGCCGGCGCCTGACAGGCCGATCGAAGACATCCCGACAGATTTGGCAATTTCCAGGGCTCGGATCACATTCTTCGAGTTGCCGCTCGTGCTGATCCCGAAAATCACGTCACCTGGTTTACCGATGGCTTGAATCTGCCGCGCGAAAATACCCTCGAAATCGAAGTCGTTGGCGTACGCCGTGAGAAACGACGTGTCGGTCGTCAGGGCGATGGCCGGCAGGCCGGGGCGAACGAAATCGGCAGATAGCCGGCTCGTAAACTCGGCAGCCATGTGCTGGCAGTCCGCCGCACTCCCGCCATTGCCGCACAACAGCAGCTTGCCACCGTTCCTGAACGATTTCGCGATCAGGTCGGCGGCTCCCAGGATTGATGGAAGACACAGATCGGCAGTGCACGCTTTGACGGCCGCACTTTC
>JACQFH010000511.1 GCA_016200145.1 Planctomycetia bacterium
ATCGCCATCGTCGGCAACCTGCTAGAAAGCGCCACGAATATGCAAGTTCCCCATTCGACGGAAGTCATTAAGGACGAACATGGCGCAACTTGCATCTCAGCCGTCGCGCCGCTCGCAAATCAGTCGGCGCCTGATTGCGGTCCAGAGACGTTTTTCGCGGCGCCGAGCACACCGGCCAGGAGTGTTCTTCGAGTACCCGCCGTTTCAGACGCCCGTTGAAGAACGGATGAACGGCCTCATCCACGGGCTGGCAGGCACCGTAAGTCTCGGAGGGGCTGCCTGGATGATGAACGCGGCGATACGGGCCGGCGACATCCTCATGATTGTCGGTTGCGCCTCATTTGCAGTTTCATTGACAATCGTGTTTGCAATGTCCACGCTGTCTCACGTCGTCCGCCCGCCTCGACTGCGCCAGCTCTTCCGGACTTTGGACCAGGCGTCGATCTACCTGTTGACGGCCGGAAGTTGCACCCCCTTCTTCCTGCGATACCTCGTACCGCATGGCTGGGGCTGGATGCTGTCGGCGCTGTGGGGAATCGCGTTGTTCGCCGTCTGGGCGAAACTTCGGGGCGACCGAGTCAACTCGGTGTCGATCGGATTCAATCTACTACTGGGCTGGTTCCCGATCCTGGCCGCCAGGCCGCTTCTGACCAACATGCCGACCGGCTGTCTCTCGCTGGTGATCGGCGCTGGCGCCTGCTACATGATCGGAGTCGTGTTCCTGTCGTGGGACGAACGTTGCCGGTTTTTTCATTCGATCTGGCACACATTCGTCGTGGCTGGCAGCGCCTGCACGTGGGCGGGGATCGTCTGGTACGTCATTTGAATGATGAGCGACGACACGTTCCTGTTTGATTTTCCGATTTTCGCGTTCCTCGTCACGCCGGGACCACGGCCGGGCGCCATTCGAGATACGACGAGTGGAACGGTGTTTGTCCCGCTCTGGACAGATCGGGTTCGGTTCGAAGCGTTCATTGAAGAATTCCAGTTTGGCGCCCCCGTCTGCGGGTTGCAGATTGATGATCGAGTCGAATTGACCGACTTCCTCGATCGCTTCAAATGCTCGGTCATTACGCAAGTTGCCATCGACCCGGACGCGCGGCAATGGCTGCCGTTTGACTTTCACGAGATCGAAGAAATTCTCCGGCAAGACAAGCGGCTGAAACCGCGGTAAATCGGTTCAAACGTGCCGCCGGCCGGTGTTTTCGATACGTGCGGGCATCGCAGTTTCGACGATCTTTTCTGAAATGAGGGGATTTCGTTGGCATTTTGAACCGGTTTCTCATAACCTGAAGCGGCGTTGGCGTTGTCGGGTCCCTGAAATCGGAGAAATCTGTGAGTTCAATACGACTTTATGACGAAGACCCAGACTCGGTTTCAGAACCTGACCATCTTGGCGAACCGGCCCATTTGAAGGATTTTAGCGCCATGGGCATCGACCCCACAGAATCCACCAGGGCCAAACCGGGCACCGACGAAAAGGTGCTGATGCTGTCGGCCCGATATGCCGCTGGAATCGCGCTGTGGGACGCGCGCGACCGCAACGATCACGGCCCGAAAGAACGCGACTTGATGGGAGCGCTCGACGAGTCTCGTCCGCAACCGCTGCCGCTCCCGGACCCAGATCAGCTCGGCTGAAATCTGCCGCGCCGTCTATCTATCGCGGTTGTGCCGTGGTACATTCGACTTGCCGGTGACGGAGAATCTGACGCCCTCACTTCCGGCCGGCTGAAATCTGGTCCGCAATGACCCCGCAGGTGCTGTTTTGCGCGGTCGGCGTTCGCCCGGAAGGCACGCGGGCGGCACCCTGCGAAGTGCCGACGCTTCCGAGGGCCAAATCTGTTCGCGACATGCTCTCGCGATCTTTCAAAGGCACTGTTTCAAATTATGACTGAGGCGCCGTCGCATGATTTCGATAGACACCCTGTTGACCGCGGGCGCCGGGCTGATCGGCGGACTGATTCTGCTCGTGTCGCTGTTTGTGTTCATCAAATACTTCAATCTCTGGCTCCAGGCCTATGTGACCCGGGCCCGAGTGAGCATGATCTCGCTGATCGCGATGTCGTTTCGCAAGGTCGATGCGCGCGTGATCGTCGAAGCGAAAATCATGTCGGTTCAGGCCGGGCTGCCGAATGTTTCGACGCAGGCGTTTGAGGCGCTGTTCCTCTCCCGGGGCAACGTTCGTCGCGTCGTGCAGGCCTTGATCGTCGCGCATCGCGCGAAAATCGAACTCGACTGGGAAACGGCCGTGGCCATCGATCTCGCGGGACGCGACGTCCTCGAAGCCGTGCAAACCAGCGTCAATCCCAAGGTGATCGACTGTCCCGATTCGCGCCGCGGCGGACGGAAGACGCTCGATGGAATCGCCCGCAACGGGATTCAGCTCAAAGCCCGCGCCCGCGTGACCGTCCGCACCAACCTGGCCCAATTGATCGGCGGGGCAACCGAAGAAACGATCATTGCCCGCGTCGGCGAAGGAATTGTGTCGGCCATCGGATCGTGCGACAGCCATAAGATCGTTCTGGCCAATCCCATGATCATCGCCAAAGCCGTGCTCGACAAGAGCCTTGATTCGCAGACCGCATTCGAAATCGTCTCGATTGATATCGCCGACATTGAGGTCGGCGACAACGTGGGTGCCCGGCTGCAGGCCGACCAGGCCGAGGCCGACGTCCGCGTGGCGCGCGCCCGGGCCGAAGAGCGTCGCGCCCAGGCTGTCGCCAATGAACAGGAAATGAAGGCCCGCACCGTGGAAAACCGGGCCAAAGTCGTTCTGGCCGAGGCCGCCGTGCCGTTGGCAATCGCCGACGCGTACAAAATGGGCCGTCTGCGTGCCGCGGCCATGTAATCGGAAACGTTTTGCTGCGCATCGCGAAGGGACCGTTCCCTTGACTGCCCGCAGCGCACACAACCAGCGCGGGAGAATTCGAATGACGATCTGCCCAATCGCCTTAGTCGCCGGCTGCAAAAAATGTCTGGCCTTCTCAGTCTGCCCCCTGAAAGGCGTCATCGGCGATTACCGGAAGCAAGATGAAACGCAAACCAGGCAGCAAGTGGACAGCGCTAATAAGAAGTAACCGACGCGGCAAACCCGATCGAGCACATGATTTGCCAACTGCATGACCTTGCTGCGGTCCTTGACTTTCGAGTTCCGGTTGGTATGATCATCGTGTGTGGAGAGTTGCTGCGAAGTTTCGGCGCTTTCTACGAGCGGACAGTTTGATGGCTTTCGTCGGAAGACTCACATAACGGCAACCCGGCAGGTCTGATGAAGACCCGCTGGGGGGCTCGATAAGAAGTAAGCCGACGCGGGGGAACACCTTCAGGTGTTCCCCCGCGTCGGCATTTTTTTTGGTCTGCCGCTGGTCTGGAAACCGGAGGCAAAGCCGAGGAACCGTTGTTCCGCCAAATGTGTTCGAGGTCCCTGATTCCCCAAAGAAACGGAGATGGATGCCATGCGTCGTATAACGACAGTTTTCTGCAATGCCGGGTCAAACCCGGGAACCCTGATGAGCCCGGCAATTCTCAAGCGAGCCCTGTGCCTTTTGGCGCTGGCCGGTGTTTTCACGTTCACTTTTGCCTCGGCCAAAGAACCGGCGGATGACGCCCAGCCAGCCGCCGCCACCAGCCGGACGGGCGCGCCGACGTCGGCGAAAGAAGCCACAATTC
>JACQFH010000512.1 GCA_016200145.1 Planctomycetia bacterium
GTTCTGACCCAGATCAATAATGGAACGGACTATCGCCGCGTCTTTTATGCCCATCGCCATATTGATTACAAAAGACTTGTCAATCTTTATTTCATCCACCGGAAGCATCTTCAGATAACCCAGTGAGGAATATCCGGTGCCGAAATCATCAATGGAAAACCGGACCCCGATCTCCTTGAGCCGCTTTAAAACCGTCATCGTTTTTTGGGGATCCGACATGATCGCGCTCTCGGTAATCTCAAGCATGATCCGGGCCGGCGCCACGCCGCAGGCCTCCAGCAATTGCGCGATCTGCTCCGGAAGCCGGGAGTCCTGAAGATTCCGCACGGAAAGGTTCACGGCCACGGTCATTTCATGTCCCGACTGCCGCCAGGCGTCGTGCCGGGGCTGGGTTCCGACGCGACGGCGCTGGGGCAAATTTTCTACTACACGCTGGAAGCGGAGGGGGCCGATCTCTCCAAACTCCGGTCGCTGCAAGACTGGTACATCCGCTATCAGCTTCAGGCGGTGGAAGGCGTGACTGAGGTCGCGACGCTCGGCGGCTACGTGCGCGAGTACCAGATCGACGTCATCCCCGAAAAGCTGCGAGCACATCGCGTCACATTGCCAGAACTCTATGAAGCGGTGCGCCGCAGCAACATCGACGTGGGAGCCAAGGTCGTCGAGAGCAACCGCTACGAGTTCTTCATTCGCGGCAAAGGCTTCGTCCGTAGCGTGCAGGACATTGAGAACATCGTGATACGGCAAGAAGCGGGCGTGCCGATCTTTGTGAAGAACGTCGCCACCGTTCAGCTTGGCCCGGAGTTTCGCCGCGGGACGCTCGACAAGGCGGGCCGCGATGCGGTCGGAGCCGTGGTCCTTATGCGCTACGGTGAAAACCCGTTGGCAGTCATCAACCGCTTGAAAAAGAGAATCGCCGAGATCGAACCCGGTTTGCGAGTCACTTTGCCGTCCGGTCAAGCCGTGCCGGTGAAGCTCGTCCCGTACTACGACCGCACGGACATCATTTATGAAGTGATGGGTACCCTGAAAGACAACCTCGTCGAGGAGTCGATCGCGGTAGCCTTCATCACCTTGTTGTTCTTGTTGCACCTGCGTAGTTCGCTGGCGGTCCTGCCGACGTTGCCACTGGCTCTCGCCATGAGTTTCGCGGCCATGTACTGGCTGGGCGTGGACAGCAACATCATGTCGCTGGCGGGACTTGCCATCGCGATTGGCGATGTCAGCGACATGGGCATTATTATGACGGAGAACATCTACCGCCGGATCGCAGCCGAGCCGGATCGTCCCTACGACGAAGTCGTCTATGAAGCCGCGACCGAAGTCGGCGGAGCCATCCTCACGGCGGTCAGCAACACGATCATCTCATTCATTCCCGTGTTCGCGCTGACTGGCCCCGAGGGAAAGATGTTCGGGCCGTTGGCGTACACCAAGACGTTTGCCATCGCCTCGTCCGTCGTCCTGGCGATCACGATTGTCCCGGTGCTCTGTCACTTCCTGTTGCGACCAGTCGTGTGGACTCGTCGCCGGTCGCTGATCGTTGCGAGCTGCGCAGGCGTCGCCGCCATGCTGGCGCTGCGCGGCTTCATCGTGTGGGGACTGAAGTTGCCCGGAACGTGGAGCGGATGGCCCACGGCTGTGGGAGTGGGCGTGATCGTGGGCCTGCTTGTGTATCGCATGGGGCGCGAACGTCTGCTGCCGTTGGAAGAGAATCGTGTTTCGCGGATTGTGTTCGCGTTCTACAAGCCATCACTGCGGTGGGTGCTGGCTCACAAGGCCACGTTTTTGATGCTACCGCTGGCACTGATCCTGCTCGGCACGACTGTGTGGTTGGGCTTCGACCGCGTGACCACTCCGATTCAGGCTGGCCTGCGAGTCGCTGGTTTCGACACCTCAAAATGGGAGACGTGGAAACGTCTCGACCGCGTCTTCCCTGGCATCGGTCGCGAGTTCATGCCTCCACTCGACGAAGGCTCGTTCCTCTACATGCCGTCGATCTTGCCGGCCGGTTCGCTGACGCTTGCCGAAGAGGTCATCAAGCAACAGGACATCGCGATTCGCACCGTCCCGGAAGTGAAGGACGTGGTTGGCAAGGTCGGTCGCGCGGAATCGTCGCTCGACCCGGCCCCGATCAGCATGATTGAAACCATCGTCACGCTGAAGCCAGCCGAGGAATGGCGCGTGCTGACCGAAGACCGCTGGCACACCGACGTGCGTTGGTTGGATTGGGGTCGCCCGGCGCTGCGCTATTTCTGGCCAGAGCAACGGCCCATCACGAAGGCCGAAATCCTCGTCGAGTTGAACCAGAAAGCCGCGATCCCTGGCGTGTTGCCGACTTGGTTGCAGCCGATCCAGACACGCCTGGTCATGTTGCAAACCGGCTTCCGCGCGATGATGGGTGTGAAGGTTTTTGGCTCCGACCTGAAGGAGATCGAACGCGTCGGCCTGCAAATGGAGCAGCTTCTTAAAAAGGTGCCTGGCGCGGTGGATGTCGTCGCCGACCGGCTGGTCGGCAAGCCCTACCTCGAATACGAAATCGACCGTGAGGCCGCCGCGCGGTACGGCGTCAGCATTCGCGACATTCAGGACATCATCGAAATCGCGATCGGCGGCGAGCGGCTGACGACGACGGTCGAAGGCCGCGAGCGTTATCCGATCCGCGTCCGCTACCCGCGCGAACTCCGCGAACGCTTCGACGACTTGCAAAAGATCCTCGTCCCGACCTCGACCGGCGCGCATGTGCCGATCGCCCAAGTCGCCAAGGTCACCTACAGCATCGGGCCGCAGGAGATCAAAAGCGAAAATGGCCTGCTCGTAGGATACGTTACCCTCAACACGCGCGACCGCGACGAGATCAGTGTCGTCGAGGATGCAGAACGTCTGCTGCAATCCGAACGCAAGCAGAGCGACGAATTGGTCGCCGCCGGCCGTCACGCGGAAGCTACGCTGATCGTTCCGCCCGGTTACTATTGGACGTGGTCCGGCCAATTCGAGAATCAGCAGCGCGCGATGGAACGACTCTCGTTGCTGGTCCCGATCGTGCTGCTGACGATGTTCTTCTCGCTCTACATGGGCTTTGGCAAGTGGTGGCTCGCCCTCGTCGTGTTCTTCGGGATCGTGGTCTCCGCGTCCGGCGGCTTTGCAATGCTGCTGTTCTACGGGGCCAACCTCAGCGTCGCCGTCTGGGTGGGCTTCATCGCACTCTTCGGCGTCGCCGACGACGACAGCGTCGTGATGCTGACCTACCTGGAGGACGTGTTCAAAAAGAGTGTGCCGAGCAGCGTCGAAGAGATCCGCGAAATGGTGCTGGAAGCGGGACTCAAACGCATTCGCCCATGCCTGATGACCACAGCGACGACGGTGATCGGCCTGGCCCCCGTGTTTCTCGACACGGGCCGCGGCTCCGATGTCATGCAGCCGATGGCCATCCCCAGCGTCGGCGGCATGGCCGTGCAGTTGATTACCCTGTTTGTTGCTCCGTGTCTCTACTGCCTCGTGAAAGAGTGGCAGTTTCGATTTCAGCGTCGCGCGACAGCCGAAGCCACTCCGATAGAAGCGCCTTCTCCGTGAAGAGGACCAGTTTGCGGCGACAAGGTTTGAAAGATGACCGAAATGGGACAAGCTAACCGTCGCCCGCCACCGACCATTCGTCGGCAATTGCTGGTCGGCGTGAACCTCGTCATGAGCATCCTCATGGCGGGAGCGCTGGCTGTGGATTTCCAACGCGAATTCACACACCGGATTGCGGAGCGCCGCATCTCGCTGGAAGAGGAGGCGAAGACAATTGCTGCTGCGATACCGACGTTGACCCACCACGGCCAGCAGGCGATTCAGGATTTTCTCGACTCCGTCTGTGGGAGCCTTAAGGAATCCGAATCGCCTGGGCACCACGTCGCCGTACTCTGGAAGGGTACGATCATTCAGGCGGAAGTGCATGGGCGCTCGACACCCGCGTTCTACGAAGCCGTGCGCCGAGCGTCGGCCTCGCCGGATGGGCGGGCCGGTTACGCGACGCAGGAATTGGTTGCGGCTTCCAGTGCGGTCGCCGGGGAAACGGTGTATGTCTCCGGCGACGTAACCGGAATACGACAGATCGTGTTACGGGAAAATGCGTGGCGTCTGTCGGGATTGCTGCTGGCCGGGACGATCGCCGCAGGCATTGTCAACGTCGTGTTGTATCGTGGACTGGCGAGTCCCCTGGAACGCCTGGTTGCGACAGTCGGGCGGATCGCGCAAGGAGAGTTGGGGTTGCAGGCTGGACGATTTGCGACCGCGGAACTGGCCGCGCTGGCCGCCGCGATCAATGAGATGAGCCAGTCGCTCGCCGCCAACCAGCGTGAACGGTCGCGGCAACTGGAGAAGGCTCGCCGCTTGCAGGAACACCTGCTGAAGGAGTGGCCCACCGTCCGCGGAATGAAAATCGCGCGGCTGTTTCAACCGGCGACCGAGGTGACTGGCGACTATACGGACTTGAGCATTGCCCCGGACGGAAGTGCGGTGCTGTGCATCGCCGACGTGAGCGGGCATGGAATTCCGGCGGCAATGGGGGCGGCGATGCTGAAAACCATGTTCCTCGAAGCGCTCCGAAGCACGAGTTGCCCTGCCGACGTGCTGCAACGGCTCAACGCACGCTTCGGAGACGTAGTGCTGCCGGGTGACTTTGCGTCGATGTTCGTGGCCCGCTGGGATGCACAACGCGGTTGTTTGGAATACGCGATCGCCGGGCACGAGCCGGCTTGGTTACGCCACTTGGACGGCGCGTACGTCCCCATGACGAAAACGGGCCATCTCCTGGGCGTTCAGAGTGAAGAGACCTGGCCGTCTGAAACGGTGCAGATCAGGGATCATGACCGGCTGCTCTTGGTTACGGACGGTGTGACAGAGTGCATGAATCTGACCGGAGAACTGTTTGGCCGGGATCGCGTGGCCGCGGTGCTACACGACCATTCTTCAGCGCCAATCCAGGATGTCGTCTCATCGCTTGAGCGAGAACTCGAAAGCCATCGACAGGGCGCACCCCTCAAAGACGACACGACGATCGTCCTGATCGAGTTCCGTGGGGACGAGCCATGATTCGTGGGTGTGAAGCAACAGACGAGAAAGATCAAGACCCGACGGGCAAACAGCCCGCGAATTCAAGGAGCGTTTTCTGATGTCCATCCTCCGTTTTGACCAGACCACGTCCGATTGGGTCATCGTTGCGCCGTCTCGGGTACGACGCCCGGATGAGTTTCGGAACCGAGTGAACGTCGTCGATACGACTCCGGACTCGGCGACGAATTGTCCATTCTGCCCAGGCAACGAGGCCCGAACGCCCCAGGAAATCTACGCCGAGCGGGCCTTCGGGAGTTCAGCTTCCGAATGGACGGTCCGGGTCATTCCGAATAAGTTCCCTGCGCTGCGAATCGAAGAGGATCACCGCCACTACGACGATGGCGAAGGATTTCGCTACATCGGCGGATGCGGGGCGCACGAAGTCATCGTCGAGTCCCCCGACCATTCTCGGTTGTTGGCAGAACAACCCGTCGATCAAATTGAAAGGGTCTTGCGAACCGCGCAAATGCGCTATCAGGATCTGATGCGTGACACGCGGTTCCAGACGGTCATCATTTTCAAGAACCACGGGGAAAGCGCCGGCACGTCGCTCAGGCATCCGCATTGGCAACTGATCGCGACACCCGTCGTCCCGCGGCTGCTGCGGTTGAAGCACATTGTCGCCACCGAGTTCTTTGACCAGACGGGAAGCTGTCTCTATTGTGTCATGGTGCAACACGAACTTGCCGAAAAGAAACGGATTCTCGCGGCAAACTCAGACTTTGTCGCGCTGTTGCCCTATGCGTCTCATGTGCCGTTTGAGACGTGGATTCTTCCCCTTCACCACCAGTCATCGTTCGGTTTACTGGAACGAGATCGGTTGCGTCCGCTCGCTGAAATGTTGAAAATCGTCCTGTTGAGGCTTCACCGTGGTCTCGAAAATCCCGACTTCAACTTGGCCATTGACACCGTCTCGCGCGGCGACGAGTCGAAGGAATACTTCCTGTGGCATATTCGGGTTCTGCCCAGACTGACGACGCCGGCCGGCTTTGAACTGGGCAGCGGAATGTCGATCAATACTGTTCGCCCGGAGGAGGCCGCGGAATACCTACGAGGCGTCGAGGCATAGCTACTATGCCGACGAAAAACGTCTCAAGCGGAACAAGGTCAAGCCCAACGCCGCCGATCTCAATTCGCCCGCCACCCCGATGTGACAACCTCGATGCGCGAGGCGAACAGTTCGGCAGACTCGCCGCGCGAAAACATCTGGGCCTGCCAAGCAACCTCGAACCGGTTGCGCGATGCGATCTGATAAACATCGGCCAGCGCGCGATCGTAGTCGTGTGTGGCGCTCCGCTCGACGAATTCAAGAAATTTGTCTGGCGACCCCTGCTCCAGCAAGTACGCAACCAGTGACGCACTCTGACCAAGAAAGGCGTCGCGCCGGTCGCCGGACGGATATTGACCGATTGCCATCAGTTCCCCCGCAGTCTGTGGTCGCTGCCGGGCCAGCGCATGTTGCATCGCGGCGGAGCGACGCGCCCGCTTGGCGAGGGGCTCCGCGAGAATGGCCATTCCCTCGTCGGCCCAGCGCGGGATTTGTCGCTTCGTGAATCGGTCGGCGACGATTATGTGCGTCAATTCATGCGGAAGCGCGGCCGACAACCAGTCGTCGGCGTCGCCGCGCAAATCAATCCGGCGTTTGACGACCTGCTCGTGTTCGATGTCGAGCGATGCGCAGCCCGATGACTGCTCGCTACCCGGTCCCAGCGTGCGGGAATACTCGCTTACGGTCGGCAAGACAACGATGTCACATTTGGGCGACCAATTCCCGGACGCTTTGCCGAACCAGGTCTCCTGCAACTGGCGGCGCAGCGTCTCGCATGCGACTGGCAAGCGCTGAGCGTTCGGAAGACTCGGCAGGCAATAAACTCGAAAGTTCGCTGTCTCCTGGACGAGCCACCGCCCTGAACGGGTCGGCTTCACGGACTGCCGTTCAGCATCACCTGGCTTTTCATCAGCGGCGTCCGTCCGAGCGGCAAAAAGGACGAGGATTGCAAGCAAACACCGGAGGTAAGCCATGTCGTACTTGGGGCAAATGGTTGTGAGCCTTGGAACGATTAAGGTCTCTCGAACTCAAATCCTGTGCCAAAGCCAAGCGGCTTCAGGATCGGGCCTGGCATGCCGTCACAAACTCTTTGTGCTTAAAGGCTTGTGCCTCTACGGTTCGCTTTTGACCCGTTGCACAATCGGCCTCCTCTGCGATGATTGCATCGCGGCAAAGCATGCGGAATGAGCAGCATCGCCCGCAATGCAGGCAGTCGTCGGATCGCAGACGAATTTTCCTGCTCGTGTGCCGATGGGACCGAAATAACAGCCGTCGCCGGTGAATTCAGCCGCGGGCCAACTTGTCCTCTGAGCCGTTCGAGGGCCAACGAGATCGCCGTGTGCAAGGATGTCCGCACGACAACTTCGGCAGCGCAGATCATATTTCTCATGCGAACGCGACGGGAAAAGTGCTTGAGAGAGTGGACTCTTACCGCGACATTGGCTTGTCTCCGTCGGTGCAACTGGCCAAGACAATCGACTTGCCATCGCGCTTAGATTCCCAGCACGCGACCACTGTCCCGTGCCGCTGATCGCAGTAACAATCATCGGGTCACGTGCGGCTGCCGACAGTTTCTGCGGTCGCCGCGTCCCCGGCCCCCGAACCCACGGATCGCCTTCGCGGCCGTCGGTCCAAACGATCACCGGACCGCTCGCAGTAGCAGCAACCCACGGCCGATGGCGGAAAAGCGGTCGTGGTCGGGAAGCGGTCGCTGCTCGCAGGCAAGAACGTGCAGAACCTCGCTGCACTGGATGACCGAGCCGACGAGTTGCAGCAGCAAGGTCGCACCGTCATGTATGTCGCCGTGGATCAACAATTCGCCGGTCTGGTCGCCGTCTCCGATCCGATCAAGAACTCGACGCTGGAAGCAGTGCGAACTCTGCATGAACTGGGGATGCGGATCATCATGCTCACCGGGGATAACGAGAAGACCGCCAGGACGGTGGCTGAGAAAGTCGGGATTGACGAGTTTCAGGCGAGCGTGCGCCCCGAAGACAAGCACGAACGGATCAAGTCGCTGCGCATGGAAGGGCGCAGAGTGGCGATGGCGGGCGACGGGATCAATGATGCCCCCGCCTTGGCAGAAGCCGATGTCGGAATTGCAATGGGGACGGGAACCGACGTGGCGATTGAATCAGCAGGCGTCACACTGGTTAAAGGCGATCTGCGGGGCATTGTGAAGGCGGTGAAGCTCAGTCGCCGCACAATGCGGAACATTCGCCGGAATCTCTTCTTCGCCTTGATCTACAACGCCCTCGGCGTGCCGATTGCAGCGGGCGTCCTGTACCCGATTTCAGCACATCTGCTGCTTAACCCGATGATTGCTGCTGCCGCCATGAGTTTCAGTTCCCCATCGGTCGTAGGAAATGCCCTGCGCTTACGGACCATGCGACTGACGTGAGCGAGGCGACCATCACGGTGCAAGACGGCCGAAGTCTTTGGTATAGTCTGACGACATGGAGGGTGCTCGCCGAGCGGCAGTTCGGCACCTCTCCTCAAGTAACCAGGGGCGTGGGATGACGACTTCTGATCTCAACGGGATCGTGTCGCGGTACAGGTCCGACCCGGAGTCGGTGTACAACACATGGTTCGTCAATAGTCCTGAGCGACTCAAGGCGTTTCGCGCGATCCGTCGGGGTGTCATGGAGGTCGTCTCCACGGTTCGAGATGGCAAGTTCGGAAATGACTTTAAGGGGTCGCCATTGGAGGTCGTGCTCGACAGCATCACCGAGCAGAAACAGGTGTTCGAGGGCGCGGCCCATCCCTTCTACTGGAAACCGAAATTACGAATCCCCGATATCTATGAGCACGACGAATCTATGAGCACGACGAAAACAAGAGGGCTTTCGGCCAGTTCCTCGAACGGTTCCTGGGAAGTCCTGACGAAGATCGCTTCGTCCGCGAGATTCTGGAATTGGACCAGCGCGAGATCAAAGGGTTGGGGCCGGCTGTCGCCAACATCCTGTATTTTCTTCACCCGACCCTGTTTCCGCCCTTCAATACGGCGATCCTACGGGGCTTCAACCTGCTATTCGGCGATTCCAAGAAACTCGGCTCCTGGCCGGCGTATTTGGAAATGCGGGCCGTCATTCGCGAGTCAAACGCGCTCTTGTCTCCCGCCCTATCCACGGATTTGGGGGCCTTCAGCGGTCTGTTGTTCGATATCGGCGTGGGAAAGCTCGTAACGGAGTCAAATGCGGTCTCCGTCTTGACCCGCGAAAGGGAGGTGATCGAAAAGGTCACTCGGCAACGGCATCGGGAGGTCGAGAACGATCAGCGCGAAGAATCGGAGCACCTCAAGATTCAGTATCTGCTGACGAAGATTGGAACGTCGCTCGGCTATGCCGTTCACGTCGCCACGAACGATCGCGGGATGAGCTACGACGGTCAATGTCTCTCGTTCTTGACAGTCGAGTCGCTGCCGGACCTGGGCTTGCCCGAAGACCTGCTCCAGACGATTTCCTTGATTGACGTGCTGTGGCTGACTCCCGAGGGGAGCGGCATCGTTTGTGCCTTCGAGGTTGAAAAGAGCACCTCGATCTATTCCGGCATCCTGCGACTGATCGACTTGGCGCATTCGATGGGGGAAAAGCCACTGCACTTCTTTCTCGTCGCCCCGGACAAGCGTGAGAGGGAGATTCAGGCCCAACTGTGTCGGCCCGCCTTTTCAGACCTGAAGAATCTCGATTTGCGGTACATTCTGTTTTCGGAGCTTTGCGAGCACTGCGCCGGTCTTTGCAAGTTCGGCGACGACCATCGCGTCATGTTAAAGATTGCCCGCGGAAAGGCGTGACGAGGTCTGCGTCGTGCCGCGTCGGGACGAAAACGAACGAGACCTCAACCGACCCAGTCACTTTTCGGCGATACTTGTGGCAAACCGTCCGCAGTCTACTTTGGTTTAGCGGTCATCTCCAGTCTTGCCCGCTCCAACCCGATTTCGGCTTCCAAACGGTCGGTCTTGGCCAGGAGCACGTCGCTCACCCCAGCCTCACCGGATTTGTAGCGCTGTTCAGTGTTCTTCTCGTTCTCTTTGGTTAGCCCGACTGTCTTTTCAAGTACGGCCATCCTTTCCTTGTCCGACTCGCACATCTCAAGCTCCGCGTTGAGCACCGCCATCGTTGCCTGATGCACTCGGCTGAAAGGCGCTTGTCCGGCTTGGTATTCCTTAGTGGCCTGGCTAGCCATCTCGCGCACGGTGGCCAGCCGCTCGTTCAGAAGTTCCTTGAGCTTGCCGTCTGTTCTCTTCGACGGAGCAGCATCGGCCGATGAGGGTGCCGGCTCCGCTGCATCCGCCGACGCGAAAAGGGCGAGTCCGACACAGACGACTCCACCAACGAGCAGCGACGCCAAACCGAGAACCGGTCGCGAAAGCTTGACTTGGACACTGAACATGAAACACCTCCCGTTTCGCAGAAAAGGGAAAGCCATACCCTCGGGATAACCCTTGCTTATACCGTACCGACCCGCGCGGGAGATGATTGGCCACGGGTATGATGAGCATGAGCGTGACCGTCAACGAATCGTGCGGGTTGTCGAAGACGGGCCGGCCCGGATGCGTTAGCAACTCGATTCGCCGTCTTGCTCTCGACTTTCTATGCGCCTTATCTGTGCGATTACGCACACAAGCGCCCGAATTCGCACACCTGTCCGCACACCATTCTCGGGTGGGGACCGGGGACGCGGTCTGAGTGAAGCTGAATTTGTGGCTTACAGCATCTGGGCTGCCGCATCGGACCCTGTTGGCATAGATGTTGCGAATAGTTGCTGCGAACAGTGGAGACCCAGCGGCGGTGCCGTCGAACACAGCCGCATAAGCCCCCCCACCATCGGAACCAGGAGAGCGACCATGAAGAAGTCCTTGCCACCCAGAAGTTTCCTATTGGGAAACACGGCCCTGGCGGCAAGCTTCGCAGCACGCGAACGATTGACCGCTGGGGAGAACACCGAGAAGCACCAGTCCCACGACGGTCACGGGCATGTTTCCGCCGTCGTCAGGAAACCATACGACCGCGGGCGACTTGTGGCAGGACAGTGGGACATTGACGCGGACGGTGCGTGGTGCTGCGATCCGCGGCGCGACGGACATCCATCTCGGCCTTGCAAACCGTTCGTCCGCGTTCACCTTGTTTGTCCACCGGTCATAAAAGAGTCCCTGTTGCTTTCTCTGTTCCCAGCGGTAAACTATGGCTGACACTTATTTGCTACGAAGTCGTCGGATGACTGGACGAGGGGCAACCCGGCTGTGCCGGGATGCTCATTTTCGAGTAAGCCGACGTGGTCGAACACCTCCGGGTATTCGACCACGTCGGCTTTTTTTCGTTTGCAGTGGCATGGAAAGAGAAAAACAAGATGCAACCCGCCAACAATACGCTTGAGCGACATGCCGATCTAACGGGCGAGCTGCCGCTCTCGACGGATATCTCGACAACAAACTCCACAGATCCAGTCTGCGGGATGTCCGTGGACCCGGCGCATGCAGCAGGCTCGGTCGTACACAATGCCCGAACCTACTATTTCTGTTCGGCATCTTGTCGGCAGAAATTTCAAACCGATCCCACAAAGTTCACGGCAGACACTCCGCAGTCTTCTGTACCTGCGCCATCAACAGGCGGGACGATCTACACCTGCCCGATGCACCCGGAAGTCCGTCAGGACCATCCAGGGACGTGTCCCAGGTGCCCGCTTCTGGGTCGGCCTCGCCCTGGGCCTGCCGATCTTCATTCTGGCAATGGGCGACATGCTGCCGGGCAAGCCGCTGCACCACCTGTTGAGCATGACGGCGATGAATTGGGTGCAGTTGGCTTTGGCCACGCCGGTCGTATTCTGGTGCGGTTGGCCATTTTTCGAGCGGGCCTGGTCTTCCGTGATCCACCGCAGCCCTAACATGTTCACATTGATCGCCCTCGGCGTCGGCGCGGCTTACCTTTATAGTCTGGTTGCGACTGTCACCCCTGAACTATTCCCGGAAGGATTTCGAGCCGGCAGTGGCGCGGTGATGCCGTATTTCGACACGGCCGTTGTGGTGACGGTGCTGATTCTGCTCGGGCAGGTTTTGGAATTGAAGGCCCGTGGTCAGACCAGCGGGGCGATTAAGCGATTGCTCGGCCTGGCCCCGAAGACCGCCCGGCGCGTCAAGACCGACGGGACTGAGGAAGACGCGCCGCTCGACCAGGTCCGGGTTGGCGACCTGTTGCGTGTCCGTCCCGGCGAAAAGGTTCCGGCCGACGGTGTCGTCATGGAGGGCCGCAGCACAGCGGACGAGTCGATGATCTCAGGCGAGCCGATCCCAGCCGAGAAAGAACCCGGCAGCAAAGTCGTCGCCGCCACGGTCAACGGCACGGGAGGGCTCCTTATTCGCGCCGAGAAGGTCGGCTCCAACACGCTGCTGGCCCAGATCGTGCGCATGGTCGGCGAGGCCCAGCGCAGCCGCGCCCCGATTGAACGGGTCGTCGATCAGGTAGCACGCTACTTCGTCCCGGCAGTCATCCTTGCCAGCTTTTTGACGTTCGCTGTCTGGAGCATTTGGGGGACGGAGCCAAAGCTGGCCCACGCTCTTGTTAACGCAGTGGCCGTGCTGATTATCGCCTGCCCGTGCGCTCTCGGGCTGGCGACGCCGATGGCAATTATGGTTGGCGTGGGCCGCGGGGCTGAGAACGGCATCCTCATCAAGAACGCTGAGGCGCTGGAAATTTTGCAGCGGGCCGACACGCTCGTCGTGGATAAGACCGGCACACTGACCGAGGGCAAGCCGCATCTGGCAGCGGTAGAACCCGCCAACGACTTCACTGCCGACGATATTTTGCGGCTGGCGGCCGGCCTGGAGCGTGGCAGCGAACATCCGCTGGCGGCCGCCATTGTCAAAGGGGCGGAAGAAAAATACTTGGTCATTCCCGCCGCGCAGGACTTCCAGTCGGTCACAGGCAAGGGCGTAACCGGCACGGTCGAAGGCCGCAAAGTCGCCTTGGGCAACACGGCCCTGATGGGCGATCAAGCGGGCAGCCTTGCGGAAATGCAGTATCGGATCGAGGAGCTGCGCGGCGAAGGGCAAACGGTGATGCTTTTGGAAATCGACGGCCGCTTTGCGGGGTTGATCGGCGTCGCCGACCGAATCAAGGACACGACCGCAGAAGCTATTCGCCTGCTGCACGAGGACG
>JACQFH010000513.1 GCA_016200145.1 Planctomycetia bacterium
GCCGTTGATCGTGATGTTGCCCGTGACGCTCAGGCCCGTGATCGAGAAGGTGTTGGTGCCGGTCCCCAGGTTGACCGTCAAGTTGGTGACGCTCGCGAGCGACACGGTCTGCACGGCGGCCGCGGTGGATCCATAGGTGATCAGAGTTCCGTTCGCCCCGGTCACCACGACGTTGTTTCCGGACCTTGTGACGGTGATCGTCGGATTGTTGATGTCGGTCGACGACACCGTCACGTTGCTTCCCTGGACGGCCAGCGTCACGGCGGGATTGGCGGCCGACAGCAGCGAGCGAAATTCGAGGACCTCGGCGGCGACGAATCCGAAAACGCCGTCGTGCGCCGGCCGCCGACGGAGGCGCCGTGGCGACTGAAACAGCGATTTCCAGAGGCTGGTGAATTTCATAGGGAATCCCTTCGCACTGACCATAAGGATTGCAATCCGCATTCCGACCGGCTATCGGGAACGTCCCGATGGCCCGTCACACGGCTCCAACCCTTGCCCGAATTCACTGGGATTTCGCCATTTGCGGTCCTGGTTAAGTCTGAAACCGCAAGGATTTTCGAACTGGACACTGATTCGTTATCGGCGTCAGCCGCGCCAATCGTTAAGACCGTTCAAGTCGGAACGAAAAATCGTGAAAACGGCGAACTGGCTGGTTTCGGACTCAAGAAAGGCGCCGATGAAGCCGCGCCAGTTGGCTTAGCCGCGCATGCCGGAATGTTCTCGCGATACCGAACAGGATCGCGCGGATCGCTGCTTTGTGGCTCTCCCCGCCCGGGCGGCACAAAGAAAGAAACAGGGGGCGTCCGTTCTTACGCGGCGCCCCTGACGTCGGCAGCTTGATCTTGGCCCGTCACCTTTCCTTATCGGCAGAAATGGACCTGCGACAGCAGGCAAATGCCTCCAGAGCCCGAGAATCACAGAATTGCAGGAGGAATGGTTTGGAAAAAGCCGTCCCGCCGGACCGTGGATTAAGCCCGGGATCCCGTTGCGCCTTGTCCCGGGTGACTCATGAAAATCTGCAAAGATTCTCCTTGATTTTCAGTTTGCGCATCGGTCTAATGCACGGCGAACTAGATCAGTGCTGTCAGGCCGCGAACTCGACGGCTCGCCACCAGGACCAATCACCTGGGCTCAACAGAGCCCTCCGCCGAAAAATCGCAATCGGCTGATTCTGCCGCGCTGGGGCAACGGTTAAGACCGTTCGGCTCAACCTCGCGGTGCCGCCGCCAATGTTTTCAGGCGGCCACATTCTGCACTGACGGGGCTGACGACCCTGCCGACACGCTTTTTGTCAGCAGGTGATCCAGTTTTTCGAAAACGTGACTGCTCTCGCGCTGCGCAACGGCCCGCGATTCGTGTCGCCGCCGACGGTGCCCTTGATGTCAAGTCGCGCGGCAATCGGCGAGTTGGAAAGCAGGTTCACGCGGACATTCGCACCTGATTTGAGGCGTCGCGCCCTTCACGATTTGCAATCATTGATCCGGCATCAGAGGACCCAAAAATCCGCGCGCCCGCGAACCTGGAAAGTGCTCCGGTCGGTAATCGTTGACGAACGATGAACCGGTTTGTCCGTCGCGCAAGAACTATCTCCACCTCCAACCATTTTTGGACACAAACATCATGGCCAAGAAATCAGTACACGGGAAGAAATCACACGGCAACGGTCTCCAGACATTCCGCGTTCACAAATTCGATGCCGGGTCGAAATCCGTGATGGCAGCATTAAAGCACGAGCAGGCACATTTTCCAGCGATCGCATTCATGGATTCCGTCGAATCACAAGACCCCGAAACCATCGCGAAAGCCTACCTGGCGCAGGCGCTCGCCAGCGATTCGGCCCGCGGATTCGCCGCACCGGTTGTCGATCAGGTGGCGAGCGAATTCAAAAGCGTCGGCTCGGAATCGATTCCGTTGACTGGAACGACCGCGGTTCGGTTCCGTCAGACGTTGAATAAGATCCCCGTTTACGGCTCACTTGTAACGGTCGAGCTTGACGAAGAGAACCAACTTCTCGGCATCAACTCGGCGATCGGTTCACCCGAGGGAATCAGCCCGCTCGCCAAGATTTCCACTGCAGAAGCGGTCCGGGCCGTCGCACAGCACCGGGACTACAAGGCGGCTCTGGAAAACATTGTGCCACGGCTCAATTATTTTTACGACGTTGCGAAGGGGAAGTGGCATCTCGCGTTCATCCTGGAAGATGTCCCGGTCGTTCGCGGCACTGCCAAAGGCCGCGTCCCGGTCAAGGTGGACTATGTCGTGGATGCTCAAAAGGGCAAGGTCATCGCGATCCTGCCGCGTACCCCCACGGTCGCGGCGACTGCAGTCGATTGCCTGGGGGTGTCTCGCACGTTCGGCGTCGAACAATCCGGCGGCTCCAAAGTACTGCGCGATACCCTCTTGAACGTACAGACCTTCGATTTCAAAAAGAAAGACCCCGAAACGCAATTCAACTTATTGCCCGGAACGCTGATCAAGAACCCACCCGCTTTTTCACCTTCCGCCGTGAGCGCCCACGCGAACGCGTCGGACGTGTCGCAATTCATGCGCACGACGCTGATGCGCAATAACATCGACGGAGTCGGCGGCGCCATGGTCTCGTCGATCAACTGCATCCAGGTCAGTGAAAGTGTCGGCGGCCTCGGGAAGGAGTGGATTAACGCATTTTGGGATGGAACCCAAATGGTGTACGGACTTCGTTTCAAGTCCGATGGTACCGCTCTGTCTCTGGCGGCAGACCTGGATGTCGTCGCACACGAGATGACGCACGGTGTCACCGATCGATCATCGCGGTTGGAGTATCGCCTTCAATCCGGGGCGCTGAACGAGTCGTACTCAGACATTTTTGGAGTGATTGTCAATAACTTCCGGAAGCCTGATCAGAGTACGTGGAACTGGGAGATCGGGGCGGGGTTACTGCCAAACGGAAGTCCCTTTCGCGATTTTTCAAACCCGCCGGCGCGAGGTCAACCCGACCATATGCGAGACTTCGTGGTGACTCCCAGGGACCACGGCGGCGTCCATACGAACAGCGGGATCCACAATAAAGCCGCGCACAATGTCCTCGTCTCGAAGACAGCAAGTGGCGCCTTTGTATTTACGCCGCGCGAAGCCGCCGTCATCTTCTACCTGGCGTTGACTCAGCAACTTCGTCCGACGTCACAATTTGTTGACAGTCGCAATGCCGTGCTTCAGAGCGCTCGGACGTTCTTCCGGGCACTCCCGCCGGCGCAATTGGCCGGACGGATCACGGCGATAGGAGATGCGTATTCCGCCGTTGGGATCACTTGACCGTTTCGCACGTTTCAATCAGTTCGGAGGACGTCTTGAATCCTAAGATACAGGCCATCTTTTTCGACCTCGGCGATACACTCGTGCGGCCACCGCGCACGTGGCTCCCAGGCGCGAAAGCCGCTCTCGCCGCCTTGAAGGCCAAGGGTTTTCGCATCGGAATCATCTCCAACACCACCGGCCTGGCCAACCGAGCCGCCATTCTCAGCCTCCTGCCCATCGATTTCGACATCACAGTTTTCGAAGCGGCTCTGGTGCTCTTTTCATCCGAGGTCGGGATCGAAAAACCGAAGAAGGGCATTTTCGAAAAAGCCGTGGCGGCCACGACCGGCGCAGCAGCAAAATGCCTGTATTGTTCCGAAAACCCCGTCGAGACGTTGGCCGCTCAGGCGGTGGGCATGCGCTCCTTGCGGATCGTCACCGGTTCGGACGACCTCACTCGTCTGGACACCTACATCACTCAAAGTCTTTAGAGTCCAGCGGCGCACCCGCGATAACGGCGAAACCTGGTTTCATCGATAATCCCTGCAGGCCACACTCGTATCTCTCGAAGGTGCCTCCATGCATGATCCACGTGACCAACGCGCGATGATGCGCGTCCGGCCGGCCATGGCTTGCGTACTCTTCGTTACTGCAATCGTTGTGTGTGGTTTCGGATTCGCGGCCCGGGTGCTCGCGCATCCGACACATGAATCGGACGGCAAATCGGCTTCGTCTGCCGACGCAGAGAACGGAAAGTCACCTTCGGCCGCGGCGATCCCGAAATTTCCGGAGGTCGAACGACTGCGACGTGACGCGGTCAAAGGCGAGCCCCTGGATGAGGCTCTGGGCGGAAAGACGTTGCAGGGCACCCCCATCTGGCCCCGTACAGCCGAATGTTTTCCGGCGGAATCGCGCGACCTGTTCTGGCAGATGGACCGCGTGCCCGACGGGCCGGGCGGCGTTCTGCGCTCGTTGAATTTCGACAGGAATAATAGCGGCACACTCGAAGACGATGAACGCGATGCAATTCGCGGAAGAAACACCTGGATCCTGTGGGGCGGCGGTAACGAAGGATTCTGGAACTGGCTCGCCCAGGATGGCTACGGCTTCATGGATTTCCTCGTGGCGTTCGATTCGCGAAATCGCGGCAGCCGATTCAAGCGATTGGGCGTCGTCAATCAGCCAGGCTTCGTGTCGAACGCGGACCCCGCGAAACGCGTCCTGGGCCTGTACCTGGATTTGCCCGATGCGGCGCACGGCGGTCCCAAAATGCCGCCTGCGCCCTGGGACAAACATCACAGTCCCGCCGCCGCGCCCGCGGATCATCGCGATTTCAAGCTGTTCGAACCGGGCGACGCGGACCTCTTGCAGCGCACTCGGACGGCCCTGTATGCGATGCACGACGGAGTGGATCCTGCGATTTATGGCTATCCGACCGGGGTCGTCGGCGTGCGGCTGTTTCTTAATCCTGATTTCTTTGGCAACACGTCGGCGGCATCGCATGCCCGCCAGTACTGGCAGGACCGCGTCGAAAAAACCAACGACCGGTTCTACACCGATCCCGGCATCTCGGCGGACCCGCAACTGGTGCGCCCCTTCCGAGTCAGTATGTCGTGTGGTTTCTGCCACGTCGGCCCCCATCCGTTGAATCCGCCTTCAGACCCCGAAGCGCCCCGATGGGAGAACCTGTCGTCGATCATCGGCAACCAGTTCTGGAAGCCGCAGCCCTTGTTTGCGAACCGCGTTGCTCCCGGCAGCTTCATTTACCATTTTCTCGCGAGCCAGCAGCCCGGCACGATCGACACATCGCTGATCAGCACCGACCACATCAACAACTCCAATACAATCAATGCCGTCTTTGAAGTGAATGCGCGGCTGGACCGGGCAAGACTCAATCCGCGTGAACGGCAAAGCGACGCAAATCTGCGCTTGCCGAGTATCGAAGATCACTTGCCCGGGCTCACTGATCCCTCGCAGATTACCGAGCGGCAGCGCGAGCGTCATACCGCGCGGGTCCTGCTCGACGGCTCCGATTCCATAGGCGCATTTGGCGCCCTGGCGCGCGTGTACCTGAATATCGGTTCGTACTACGAGGAATGGAACACTTGCCACAACCCGATTATCGGATTCCGGCCGCAGCGTCCCTTCGCCCTGGCAACGTGCCAGCGCAACTCGGTGTATTGGCAGACAAATGAAAAATATCGAGCTCCTTATCTTGCCGCGTTTTTTACGCTGAAGCATGAGCCGAGCACCAAGCCAGACGAGCCGGCAACCGGGGCGGCGGACGTCCTTCCGGCGGCCGGGATCCATTCGTCCACGCAGGCGATGCACCTGTCATCTGCCAGGAACGCAGAGGGCAAGCTGAGCGTCGCCGCCAAGACGGTCCTCGAAATTGATTCGGAGGACCAGCGAAAAGAGGGACGATTGGTCTGGCTGGATCACTGCGCGATTTGCCATTCCAGCAGGCAGCCCGACGGATTCGAGCTGAGCTTTGCGGACAAGCCGCCCGGTGAAAGCTGGGGATCGACGGCGGCTCCCGCTAATGCGCAGTTCACGCTCCCTTTCGACAGCTCCGACTGGGAGGACTTCAAGAGGAGCCCGTCTTACAAATCCTACCGGACGAGGCTCTACGAACTCGTCAAACGCGAGAAGCCGCTGGACGTCGATCCTTTGAAAGACAACCATCCTTTCTGGATCGATAACTATTTATCCACCGACATTCGCGTGCCGCTGACTTTAGTGGGCACCAATCCGGCACGCGGGTTGGCGACCAACGCGATCGAGGCACATGTCTGGGACAATTTCAGCTCCCGCACCTACAAGGAGCTGACTGCCGTCGGCGCGCTCGGATTTGCGGATGTCATCAGCGGCAAATCGGGATCGTTCAACGCGCCTGCTGGCGGGCGCGGTTATTATCGACCGGCAACGCACGTCAGTCTGTGGTCCACCGCGCCGTTTCTCCATAACAACTCGATGGGATTGTACCTGGATGATCCCTCCGTCAAGGGCCGCCTGGTGCAGTTCCTCGACTCGATTCGGCGCATGCTGTGGTTCGATCGCCGTGCCAGCAAGTCGCTGGTTCTGTCTCAGACGGAATTGGCCTGGCTCAAGGATGAAACGACGGCCGATACGCCGGCCTCCTTCGATCCGAACATGGTCGTCACCCGTCCCGGCGACCTGCGCGCGACCGACCCGCGGATTGCCGGCGCGGATCCCGGCTTCGTATATCGCGTGCCTCACGAAACTTACTTCGAAATACCGGTGGCCTATACGCGGCGACTGATCGAAGGCGTCGCCGGTTCTCTGGGGACATCCATCCTTGAATTGTGGGGATGGATTGTGGCCGTGGTTGCACTTCTCGTCCTGGCGTGGCTCAACCGGGCTCGCTATGTGGGAATCGGGCTGGTCATTCTGGTGGCCGTGCTGGTTTCGCTGTGGGTCCAGAGCGGCGTGGGAGGAACTTCGCGCGCGACAGCGAAGGTCGTCCTCATGGGATTCATGGATTTGCTGCGTTTCAATCCTGTGACCTGGTGGCTGCTCGTCCTGGGACTGGGGGGTTACGGCCTGCTGTTGATCCTGGCCGATCCCGATAGTTCTCGTGTCGTGCGCTGGATCGTTGTCCCGGGCGCTCTGCTCCTCGTAGTCGCCGTTTATCTGGCCGACGGGCCGGCTGCCATCACGCTCATCGGTTGCGCGATCGGCGCCTGGATCGTGTGGAAACGCGAGCCAACTCTCGCCGCATTCACCCGGGCGATGCTCATCCTGCTGGCGCTCGGCACGGCCTTGCTCGGGTACGGCGCGAATCGTTTTGTCAACGGCAAGCCGTTGATCACCGTGCCGGTCGTTAATGTCACTTACGGGCCGTTCCCCGTCAGGCTCGGGCCGATTCCCCGCGGCGTGCCAGTCAATTTGATCATGAATATCGACCCCGAGTCCGAAAACTTTGCGACGGCGGCCGCGACCATGACGATTGCCATCGCCGACATCCGCACCAAGCACCTGGATGGAGAGGCCGCTTACGACGCTTTCATTAGGCGGGCCGGGCCGCACCTGATCGATGCCAGCAAATGTCCCGACTTTCAGCTCGACCGCGGCCACCTGTTTGGCGAGGCGCTCAGCGACCGGGACAAAAACAACCTGATCGCGTTCCTGAAGACACTGTAGGCGATCTCCCGTCACCTTCCGTCGTGGGCACTGATTGGCTTGATGTCATGGGCAAACAGAAAGAACCCGAACCGGAACCCCGGGCGACCATCGCAGAAAAGCTGTGCGCCCAGGCCCGCACTCTGGAAGAGAGTCCGTTCGATTTCATCATCGTCGGCTCTGGCGCGGGGGGCGGCCCGCTGGCCTGCCGGCTGGCGCTGGCAGGCCGGCGCGTGCTGCTGATCGAAGCGGGCGGCGACCCGGCGCACGCGCCGTCCGTAGACTTTCCGCGCGCGCAGCCGGGCGAAATTCACGATGTTCCCGGCTACATGGCCGCCGCGAGTGAAGATCAGGAAATGAGCTGGCAGTTCTCGGTGCGGCATTACGCCGACGACCAGCGGCAGATGCTGGATCATAAATACGATCCGGCGCACGACAGCAGCGACAAAACGGGCGGCATTTTCTATCCGCGCAGCAGCGGTCTGGGAGGCTGTACGGGCCACCATGCCATGATCGTCGTGCGACCCAACGACCAGGACTGGGACGACATCGCCGATCTGACCAACGACGACTCATGGTCGTCTGCCAGGATGCAGCCGCTGTTCGCAGAATTCGAAAACTGCCTGTACAGGAATGAATATCGCGGGTTTCTGCCGCGAATCCTCGACGGGTTATTCGACGTCTGGCGCTCGATCGTCAAGTTCTTCGACCCGCGGGCTGTCCTGGATGAAGGGGGTCATGGCACCGCGGGCTGGCAGCCAACGAGCCTGCTCTCGGCCAAGCTCATCAGGCGAGTGCTGAAAACCGACCCGGTCTTTACCAAGGTCCTCCTGAGATCGGCCTTTGCGGCCATCGAAGGCAGCAAGCGCCTGACGGCCTGGCTGAAGCAGATTGTCGTCACCTTTGGCGTCGTGCGCGCGTTCGACCCCAACGACAATCTGACTCGCGAACGCAATCCGCAGGGAGGCGTGTATCTCGTTCCGATCGGAACCGGCGGCGAAGGCGACGTCAAAGACGAAGCCGGCACGTCGCTTAAAGGCCGGCGGGCTGGCGTTCGTGAATTCCTGCTGGCCACGCAGCGCGATTACCCAGACCGCTTGGTCATCGTATCCGGCGTGCACGCCACACAGGTGCTGTTTGACGACGGCCCGCCGCCGCGTGCGATTGGAATCCGCGGCACCAGGGGTCAGCACCTGTATCGCGCCAGTCCCTTGTCCAGCGCAAACGTGCCGCTCGAGCCGCACGTCGACTACTTCACCCAGGGTGAAGTGATCCTCTGCGGCGGCACGTTCAACACGCCGCAGTTGCTGATGCTGTCGGGAATCGGCGATCAGACCGAGCTCAAGAGCCATAAGATCAAGTGTCGAGTCCACCTGCCGGGCGTCGGAAAAAACCTGCAGGATCGATACGAAGTCGGGCTGGTCAGCGAGCTCAAGGGCGACCTCAACATCCTGGACGACGTCTGCTTCCAGCCCGGCGACCCGAATGACCCGGAACGGAAGCTCTGGCTGGAAAAAAAAGAAGGGCTTTACGCCAGCAACGGCGGAACGCTGGTCGTCCTGCAGCGCTCGCGGCAGTCGGACGGCGCCGTTCCCGACCTGTTCACATTCGGTGCGCCTGCTGCGTTTCGCGGCTACTATTGGAATTGGTCGCGCGAGCTCTTTCGTCCGACGAAAGGGGCCCCTGCCGACCAGCGCAATCTCTGGACATGGGTCATCCTCAAGGCGTATTCGCGAAACAATGGCGGCACGGTCCAGTTGCGCAGCAGTCATCCCTTCGACACGCCCCGGATCTGCTTTCACTCGTTCGACGAGGGCGCCACGCCCGACTGGCAGAAGGACCTCGACGCTCTCGTGGAAGCCGTCGAGTCGATGAGACGCATCAATCGCGCTCGCCATTCGCTGTTCGGCGACGAAATTCAGCCGGCCGGCTACCTGGCGACAAAGAACTCGCAGCGGGCGAACCAGGGCCTGCCAGCGTGGACGCTGGCCGACTGGATCAAAAACGAAGCCTGGGGGCACCATGCCTGTGGAACGTGCCGGATCGGCAGCGACGCCTGGCAGCCGGACCCGTCAAACCTCAACGACAAACGCGCCGTGCTCGACAGTCGATTTCGGGTGCACGGCGTCGTCGGGCTGCGCGTCGTGGATGCCTCGATCTTTCCCAGGATCCCGGGCTATTTCATCCTCGCGCCGATCTTCATGGTCAGTGAGAAGGCCGCCTCGACAATTCTCGATGACACGAACAACCGCAACTATCCTGGGTCGATCCGCCGGATCGAAGAGGATGCCGTGCGCAAGCGTCGTGGGGCGGCGCTGCTGCCGGCCAACCTCCACGACCAGACGGGCCTTGCGCTCTCCGGCGGCGGAATTCGCAGCGCGGTTTTCAATCTCGGCGTGCTGCAGGCGTTGGCTCAGAAAGACAAACTCCGCAAGATCGACTACTTGTCGACCGTTTCGGGCGGGAGCTTCATCGGGGGGTTCCTGGGCCGGCTGTTCATGCGGAACCGGGTCGTCAAGTCGAGCGATCCGTGCGGCCGTATCCAGGATGTCTTGCGATCGAACCAAAGCGCCCCGATCCGCTGGCTGCGCGACAACTCGAATTATCTGTTTGCCACAGGATCGGGTGACAGGGCCTACGCGATCGGGATTTTCTTTCGCAACATTTTGTCGGTGCACCTTGTCGTCGGCATTTTCCTGCTGGCTTTGTTCGGCGCCCTCAAAGGGATCAGCCGTGTTCCACTGATCGCGGATCTTTTGCCGCGCTTCTCAGAGGTGCCAGGCAGCGCCTACCTCGTCCCGCCGGGCTCTATGGTCGCCAAATACCTTTCCGACTGGTGGTGGCTCCCGTTTGCAGCGCTGGTGCTGGTGGTGCTCCCGATGAGCCTGGCTTTCTGGCTGGCGCCCAAGGAGGGTTCGAACCGGCCTCACCCGCCGTATGGATTGGCCGCCTGGCTGCTGCTGATCCTGGCCGCCTGTCTGGCATTTGGCTGGACGTCCAAGGACGTCATCGTGGGCGGCCTCCTCGTCACGCTCGTCATGGCCTGGATTTGGCAGGAAATCGCCCGCCGACGAATTCCTGCAGGCACGCCGCGGGAGCAGCGCTATGCGGGCGATTTGATCCGCAACCGGCTGACCCGCGGCCTCGGCGAGAGCCTCGTGATTTTGCTCGTGCTGATCGTGTGGGTGCTGATCGATTCGCTCGCCAACGCAACTCTGAGCCTCGCTCCGCTGTCGCGGCTGTTTCGCTGGCTGATGGCGGCGGCCCCGTTCCTGCTCATGCTGCACTCGTGGGCCGAGAAGCTGTTGAAGCGGCAGGTCGGAATCGCCGGATCCGTGGTGATCCGCGCACTGGCCGTGGTGATCGCGCTGGCGCTGCTCGTGTTCGTCGACACGCTTGCGCACAAGCTGTTCGGGATCCCGGTGCGCTGGGCCTGGGTCTGTGTCACGCTGGCGTTCGTGTTCTCGGCCGTCGTGGGACGCGCCTTCGACTTTGTCAATTATTCATCGTTGCACGCGGCCTACGCCGCCAGGATCACGCGGTGCTTCCTGGGCGCAACCAACGACGCGCGCTACGAAGATTGCAACCGCATCCTGACGGACGTGCAGATCTCGCATGCGGACGATGACGTCCCGCAACATCTCTATCGACCCGAAGAGCATGGCGGGCCGTTGCATTTGCTCTCGGTCTGCATCAACGACACCGTCGAGCATGCCTCGCAAAGGGCGCTGCCCGAGCGGGAAGGCACGCTGATGACGATCGGCTCGTTCGGCGTGAGCGTGGGGCAGCGCTACTTTGCCCGATGGACGAACAACATCGTTCCCCCGTCGTGGTTGCGGCTGCGTCGCTGGATCGACGGACTGGAAACGAGCGACGCCGAGGCGCCCGCACTGGACGCCATTCCAATCGACTCCGATCCGAACACATTTCATCCGCTGGGGCGCCGCGATCATCAGTCCGCCGTCGTTGAAGGCCTGTCGCTCGGGAACTGGATCGC
>JACQFH010000521.1 GCA_016200145.1 Planctomycetia bacterium
CAGCCAGCAGCAGCACAAGGGTCGCGGCCAACTGGCAGGAGCGGCGGAAGACGCGCGACAGCCACGACCGTCGCTTGATCATTGCACGACGCATTCGTCGAGCGACCTGGCGAGGCTTGCCCAGCCAAACCGTGATTTCGGCGACGCTCTCTCCGGCCGAAAGTCCCTCGTGAATCTTCTCAACCAGATTCACGGCAACATCAAGTTTTTCGCCTGGCCGGAGCCCGGTGCGCCGGATGACATCGGCCAGCCATCGGTTGAGCGGGCCGGAAAGATTCTCAGCCAGGACCAGCTCTCGCATTTCGGGATGCTGCAGAATCGGCCCCAGCGACCGGCCGGCGGCGTATTGCTCGATCAATTCGTTCGCCGATCGTCCGGCTTTGAGCTCGGCGACGAATCGTCCGTACATCGCGGCGGCCGCGTACCAGCGCTGGTCTTGGCCCCTCACGCCCCGAACCACGCGCTCGATCACCGGCCACAGCTCATCGGGAATCGGCACGTCGGCCAGTTGCGAAACGTCGACGCCCAGCTTCTGCAGCCGGCACACCGCATCCCGCCCAACCTGGACTTCGCCGCTGCTCATGGTTTCGAGGCAACCGTTGCAAAGCACCCGAGCAGCTCGCCGACGTCGGGCAACTCGTCCAGCCGCCAGCAAAGATCGAGGATCTTCTTCTCGTGGGCGGCATCGATCCGGCCGGCGGCCATAAGGTGGAATTTGCTTTCAACTTCGGCGTCAGTCATCGGGTTCTGGTCGTGGCCCCGCGGAAACTCATTCTCGGCGACAAGCCGCGTGCCGTCGTTCATCGTTAATTCGAGCCGGTTCGGGATGCCGCGCGGATAGCGCGCGGTGAGCGCGGGGTCGCGGTGCACCTTGATCTTCGCAACCAGCGCGAGAAGCTGTTCGTCGCGAAGCCGCTGGTCGCTGAACGAATCGAGGGTGACGTCGCCGTCCATCAGGGCCACCGCCGTGCAGTAGGGGAGGCTGTGATCAGCCGTTTCTCGCGTCTTGGGCCGCCATTTCTCGGGGTCTTTGCCGATGATGTCGACCGCCGCGTCGAATGAATGGATATCGAATGACTTGATCTGTGACATATCGCGGATTTGTTTACGCAAATCGAGGGCGGCGTGAATTGAGCTCTGCGAGTGATACTCGGCGGGCCAGAACTTGATCGACGTTTTGTTGATCATGAAGTCGTGATCGCCGGCGATTTCGCCCCCCAGCTTCGCGGGCTGAAAGGGGCCCGAAACCTGCTTGAAGAACCCCATTTCCCCTTCGAAGATCGGCGCGGGGCCGGTGAGCCCCTCGGAGGCCAGCATCGCGGCGAACACCCCGTTGCGCGACGCGTTGGCGAAGGCGCAGCCCTTCCATTCCGAGAGCTCGCCGGCCCGCGTCTGTCGTAATGTGATGTTAGGAGTGCCCGCCAGGTTCAGGGCCTGCTCGATCTTTCCAGCATCGAGCCCGAAAAGCTTGGCGGCGGCAGCCGACGTCGAAAACGCTCCGTAAGTGACGTGGTCCCACCCGTGTTTGCGAATGCTGGCGGCGTCGCAGAAGCGGCACTGAATTTCGTAAGCAAGCACGGCGGCGGCAATGATCTCGCGCCCCGAGCGCCCGGCGGCCTCGCCCGCGGCCAGCACGGCAGCCAGGTTGTCGCTGGGATGCGCCGGCTCGAGCGACAGGTATGTGTCGTTGAAGTCGAGGTACCGGAACAGAACGCCGTTGCAGAACGCCGCCAGGGCCGGCAACGTCTTGCGGCTGCCCCCGAGAAACGTGGCCGCCGGCTCAGAGGTCACCCGCCGGCAGATGGCCCGCGCGACGTTTGGCGCATGGGCGTCCCAAGCCCCCAGCGCACAGGCGAACGAATCAATCAGCCTTCGCCGAACTTCATGCACCGTCCGTTCATCGAGCTGCTCGAACGACAAATTGAACGCGTACTCTGCCAGCCGCTCCGACAGCGTCGAGCCATTTCGGATTTCGGATTTCGGATTTCGGATTTCTTTAGACATTTGGATTTCATCATTCGGATTTGTTCACTTCCCCACCGCGATCGCCGTCGCCGTCGCGAACGACCGGCAATGCGAGATGCTGATGAGGACGTCTGAGATGCCGGCCTGCTGGGCGATCTCGCGGGCCGCCCCGCGCAGCACAATCGACGGCGCTCCGCTGCGGCTGGAACAGACTTCAATGTCGCGCCAGCCGACGCCGCGGCTCCAGCCCGTGCCCAGTGTTTTCATCACGGCCTCTTTGGCGGCCCACCGGCCAGCGTAGTGCTGGGTGTACTCTTTGCGTCGCTGGCAGTAGCGGATTTCATCGTCGGTATAGACGCGGTTCAGGAACACCTCGCCGTGCCGCTTGATCATCTGACCGATCCGCACGACTTCGACGATGTCGGTGCCGACGCCGATGATCAGCATCCCGACCGGTTCGCGCAACGGTAGTTCGGAAGGATTTTCCATAGTGCGATCATTCCTTTGTAATTGAGATCGCTGCGCGAAGGAAGCGCGTGCGCCGATATGTCTCGTTCCCACGCTCTGCGTGGGAACGAGAGTGTCAAACGCTCAACCGCGTCTCGCCGCTCGCCGACCTGGTCCGCATCTGCCCGAATGCCAGCCAGGCGCCGGCTGCGCTGCCGAGCAGGATCTCGGCGGCCCAGACGATCCACGGCCAAGGTTGCGTCCGCAGACGCTCCGGCGTGAGACGTTCCATCCGACTCGTCAGGTACCCGCGGAACTCCAGCCGCTCCAGACGCCGCGCGTCGGCTCTGTCCATGTCGGCGAGCTGTTTCAAGCGCGCTTCGCGCTGTTCGGCCGTCTCCCCCTCGGGAGCCCGTTCGAGCTGTTCGCGGACCTCGACGGCAATCGGATTGTTTATGTGCGGCAGCCATTTCTTCCCCAAATCGGCAGCCCGGTCCTCATGTTGTTTCCATGTGGCCAGGAGCTCGGCCGCGGCGATGGCGACGAACACGATCACCGGGACCAGGGCACTGCGGCCAATTTCCAGCGAGCGTCCGAACCGCCCCCAGCCCCAGCCGGCCGCCGCCCCCAGGCCGACCGTCAACACGCCAGGAAGCTTGATCCCGTCGGGAAGATGCGTCGCGGCGACGAACACGAACCCCACGCCCGCCGTGCCGATGATCAGCCACTGGATGAAGGCCGCCCGCGGACTTTGAACTGCGGTCGGCGGCGGCGGTACGGCGGCCATGATGTCAACCGTGTCGTCTACTCAGGCCGCAGGCGTGGCGAGCCCGATCAAGCACGGCCTTTCCGATGGTCCGCGCCCGCTGCGCGCCGTCGCGCAAAATGTCGTGGATTGTCGCCGGGTCTGCAGCCAGCTTTTCGCGCCGCTCGCGGGCGGCGGCGAAATAGTCTCGAGCCAGCTCGAACAGGGCCTGCTTGGCGTCGCCGTACCCCATCCCCCCCGCGCGGTACCGCGCCGCCAGCGCGCTCTGCTGTTCGGCCGACGCGAACAGCTTGTACAGCGTGTACAGGTTGCATTTTTCCGGGTCTTTGGGGGCCTCGACCGGGGTGGAGTCGGTCTTGATCGCCATGATCTTCTTGCGGAGCGGCTTTTCGGCCAGGAACAGGTCGATCGTGTTGCCGTAGCTCTTCGACATCTTCTCACCATCGGTTCCCGGGACTTTGGCCGTGTCGTCGAGAACCCGCGCACTGGGGAGCACGAACACCTCGCCGTACATGTTGTTGAACTTCTGCGCAACGTCTCGGGTGACTTCCAGATGTTGCACCTGATCTTGCCCAACGGGAACGATGTCGCTGTCGTAGAGAAGGATGTCTGCGGCCATCAGCACGGGGTACGTAAACAACCCTGCGTCGGCCGGCAGCCCCTTCGAAACCTTGTCTTTGTAAGCATGGCACTTTTCCAGAAGGCCCATCGGCGTCACCGTCATGAGCAGCCACGTCAGCTCGGCGACTTCAGGAACGTCGGATTGCAGAAACAGCGCGGCGTGCTGCGGATCGAGGCCCAGCGCCACGAGGTCGAGCGCCGCGTCGACGCTCAATTGCCGCAGCTCGGCCGGATCGCGGATCGTCGTCAGTGCATGCAGATCGGCGATGAAATAGAACGCCTGTTCATTCTGCTGCAGGGCGATGTACTGGCGGATCGCGCCGAAATAGTTGCCCCAGTGAAATCGGCCCGTCGGTTGTATGCCGGAAAGAACCTTCGTCATTCAACTGTTCGCCTGCAGCGTTCCCACGATCTCGCGGACACTGGCGTATCCGGCGGTGGCCAGCGCGGCTTCGAGCTCTTCCACAAGCCGACCCGCCAGTGTGGGATTGTAGAAGTTTGCCGTGCCGATTTGAACGGCACTCGCCCCCGCCACGAGAAATTCCATGACGTCGTCGATCGACGAAATCCCGCCGACCGCGACAATCGGCACTCGCACCGTACGGGCCACGTGCCACACGATCTTCAGCACCATCGGCTTGATCGCGGGGCCCGACAGGCCCCCCACGTTGTTCCCCAGGATCGGCCGGCGGCGGCGCCAGTCGACGGCCATGCCCGAAAACGTATTCACCAGCGACACGGCGTCGGCCCCCGCTTCAGCGGCGGCCTGGGCGATTTCCGAGATGTCGGTGACGTTCGGGGTCAGCTTCGCCAGGATCGGCAGCTCGCAGGCCGCACGCACGCCGCTCACGACAGCCGAGGTCTTTTTGGGATCGGTCCCGAAGTCGACGCCGCCGCTGACGTTGGGGCACGAGATGTTCAGCTCCAGGCCCGCCAGCCCCTGGCATTTTCCGAGCCGCTCGGCCATCTGCACGAATTCGTCGCGATCGTGCCCGGCGATGTTGGCGATGATTTTCGTTCCCAGGCCCAGCAGATACGAGAGGTGCTTTTCGATGAAGGCGTCGAGCCCGTCGTTGTCGAGGCCGATCGAGTTGAGCAGGCCGGAAGCGGTTTCGACGGTGCGCGGCGGCGGATTGCCGCGCCGGTCGCGCGGCGTCACTGTCTTGGGGATAATGCCCCCCAGGCGCTCGAAGGGGACGAAGGCCTGCATCTCGCGTGCGTAGCCGAAAGTGCCCGAGGCCACCAGGATCGGATTGGCGAGCGTCAGACGGTTGAGTTCGACTTGCAGCGTGGGCACGCACTCATCGTATCGGCCGTAACCGGAGGGAGCAACGAATCGGAGGCGCGCCGGCAATGCAGGCTGGCCTTTCAGGCCGTCCGTATTTCCATTCCCGACGGACGGCCTGGAAGGCCATCTTACGGAGCGCAACGAACGCACACCGTGCGCGCAACGGCGGCCCGGCGCATGGGGCCGGGTCGCCGGATCGTGTTCGATTCAGGCGCGGGTTGCTAAATCACGCCGCCGTGTGTGCGGAACGGCGTGCAGAAGTCAGGCATGTCGAGGAACCATGTCCGCTCCCAGATCTCCGGGATGTGGCGCAGGTTTTCCGACGTGACGATCAACTGTCTGGCGCGAACGTCGGGGTTCGACGAGTAAATCGGCAAGACGCACCCGACGTTGGCGGCGACTGCCCACGCGAGCATTCCGCTAAGGACCATCGTACGCATGTTTCTCCTCCGTGATGCAAAAAACGCACGCAACTGGCGAATCCGACAGTACGGAAATTGATCGAGACCGTACCGGGACTCAGACCCGGCGCGGATCGGCCGCTCACCTACAAGAATTGTCGAACGGGATTCTGATCGTCACCGAGAGGCGGGAAGAGTTCGGTGACGTGAGTGTCGAATACGCTGATTTGTCGAGTGGGTCGTGCGCCGGAGAGTGCGGGGGGGCGGGCCGGCGGAGTGGTGTGTGGTGCCTTACTTCTCGTTTTTCATTGATTCCGTCAATGCCAAATTGAGTTTCACGATCGTCACGGGGTCGTCGATTCGACCGGGGCCGGCGCGGCGACGGTTTGGTTGTCGAGGGCCGCCTTCGCGGCGGCTTCTTCGAGCTGCCGGACCTTCTCTTCCATCTCTTTGCCGGGCTTGAACGTTACGACGTATTTTTCCGGGACGAAGACTTTATCGCCCGTTCGCGGATTTCGGGCCTTGCGGGCCGCTCGTTTTTTGACCTCGAAGACACCGAAATTCCTCAACTCGATCCGCTTTTCTTCGATCAGCGTCTCGACGATCGCATCAAACGTCTTCTGGACGATCTCCTTGGTCTTCAGTTGGGTCATCCCGATCTCATCAGAGATGGCCTTGACGATTTCTTTCTTGGTCACGACTCGGTTCTCCCGCGTGAGGCCGCGCCGATTAGCCAACTCGCTCCCAAGGGTCGGCTCCGACGTGTCTCAACTGTAATGCCAAACGGGACTTAGTGTCAAGTCGAGTCATTTGGAACTCGCTCCGAGCCGATGTCGTCCACTTTTCCTTCTAGGGTTCGCCCCACCCGCCTCAGGAATCTATAATCGCGACGCAAACGACTGCTTCTAATTGGCTTATGGCCAGCCCGCAGTTTTGCACGGCGAGTTGACCCCGAAGCGACCAGTTCCTGAAGCCTTTCCGCTACGGATGCTACCGTTGATCCAATCGGGTCAACCGGACACTTTGCTAAACTTTGCGCAATCCCTACAGTTAGATCGGCAAACAGTCGCGTGCGTCATCAAAGAAAAGGTCCCGGAGAAATCGGATCAGTGGTTGTTTATTCGGATTGGGCCGGCACAAGGAACGATGAGCAATGGTCCAATCCCCGTCGAAGCTTCGTTTGTGTACTGCGCTGCGTGATGCGGGCGTCGCGATCGCGTTGAGTGCGTGCCTGCCGCTGAATTCTGCGGTCCTGGCCGAGGAGCGCCCAGCGGCTTCCCGTGTCGAGCCGTGGCGCGTTGAGCTCTACGAGGCCTGGAAAGCGCTGCCGTGTCCGCCAATCACTCCGTATCACGGTCCGTTCGGCGGCGAAGCGCGGGCCTTCATTGGCAAACCCAATTACAAACACGCCGACCCGGCAGTCGTCGCCAACTGGAGGGCCCGCGACGATTACTCGCACACGGCGAAGCTCGGCGTCTACGATTCGCAAAAAGATCCCCGCCCGATCAATGCCGAGTTCGAACAGGCCATTCTCGAAGACTGGCGGCGGATGGGCTACAACTGCGCGTACAAAGGGGAGTCTTTCACGTTCATGGTCGGCTCGTACCTCAAGCAGCAGGGTATGCTGGGGGCGATCGACCAGACCCTGTTCGGGCAGAACGGACCGCCCCCAATCGGATTCGACGGTATACTGGGCCAGCGGCAACGTGAATCGGCCGGAAGCTTCTTTCATCCCGAGAATTACAAAGCCGGCGTCGACGCCATCACCGGCATGGGCCATCACTACGGTCATCACCTGTTCACGGTGGGAAACCACAAGCTGACGTGCTCGTGGGATGAGGTCGGCATGCGGACCCGCGCGCAGCTCGACTATCACGAAAACGCCGCGCGCGAATTTCGCAAGTACCTGAAAGACGTGTGGTTCCAGGACGCCTCTCCCGGCGACGACACGAATCGCGACGGCCGGACTTACAACGCGTTCACAGGAGAGCGGCTCTCCGGGTGGGAGGAAGTCGAACCGATCCAGCTCACGCTCGACTGGTCGGTGCCGGTGTGGAACAAAGACGGTACGCGAAAATTCTCGGCCCAGCCGCAGCGGGACGGCGTGATTTTCGAGCAGCCCGCGCGATTCAAATTGTGGATCGATTTTCAGCGCTACTACACGCTGGAGTTCTTTCGGCGCATCAACGAACAGGCCTCGCAGAACCTGCAGGAGCTGGGAGACCGCGGGCGGATCACCTGTTATCCGTTCGTGCAGCATTTCATGATCTGGCCGGGGATGAACCAGCGCCACCAGGTCGGCAGCTACTGGTATCACCGGTTGAGCCCCGTGGTGAACGTCGAGCACTGCTGGCCCGATTCGCCCGCGATGAACGTTAATTATGCAATCACCGATCGGCTGGCGCCGCGCTGGAAGAACGTCGTCATGGGCTGGGTCTGGTTCTATTTCGGCAAGGAAGGTTACGACATGTACAACGGCCCGCACGACATCGATCGCGCGCTGGCCCGTCTCATCGGACACACCGTGGACGGCACCCACCACTGGCTTTACAGCCCGGTCTACCGCGGACGCGACCAGAAGCAGCGGCTGCAGATCGCCTATTGGCAGAACTTTCTGGCGACCCATTACGAGCCGCTTCTGGCGCATTCCGCCCCGCTTGCGCCGCAGGTTGCCGTGCTCATGCCCGACTGGACCGGCTATTTTTACCGCGTGTTTCAATATCCAAAACAGGATTGGGCTTACACGCTCGAGGCGCTACAGGATCTGCAGTACGCACACCACGTCGTCACCGAGGAGGAGCTCGAGCTGGATCCGAGTGCCCTG
>JACQFH010000522.1 GCA_016200145.1 Planctomycetia bacterium
CCGCGCGCTTCGGAACTGCGGGAATCCTGATCAACGCCGCCGGTGGAAACCGCCCCGACGCGACACTCCCTCCCGGCAGCGATTTCTGCAAGCTGCCCCTCGAAGCGTGGCGCGGCGTGTTCGATCTCAACCTCGTGGGGGGCGTGCTCCTGCCTTCGCAGGTGTTCGGCGAAGCCATGCTCGCAGCCGGCCGGGGGAGCATTATCAACATCGCCTCGGTGTCGGCCGGCAATCCGCTGTCGCGGGTCGTCGCCTATTCGGCGGCGAAGGCGGCCGTCGTCAGCCTTACGAAATTCCTGGCGCGCGAGTGGGCCACGCGCGGCGTGCGCGTGAACGCAATCAGCCCCGGCTTTTTCCCTGCCGATCAGAACCGGGCATTGCTCTTCAATGCCGACGGCACTCCCACCGAGCGCGGCAGGCAGATCATCGGCCACACGCCGATGGCCCGCTTCGGCGAAGCGCACGAGCTGGCCGGGGCCGTCGTGTGGCTCGCCTCGCAGCAGGCTTCGTCATTCGTCACCGGCCAGAACATCGTCGTCGACGGCGGGTTCACGTCGGTGACGATTTGAACTGTTGTGAGGCAATCCAGCCGCGGTAGAATGAGGAACGAGCATTCTTGATTTCACCTTGCCGTTTGCCGCCTGGCGGGCTAAAACCCGCTCAACCGGAATCGAATCGGGTTTCCGCGTGACCCGGACGAAGCGCCCCGCCTCACCTGCTCCGAACGTTCCCACCGGAGAGTCAATGACCGCCTTTCCGACTGCCTCGGCACTGTCGCGCCGCAACGTTCTGGCGGCATCGGCCGGCCTGGCCGGGTTGCCGCTCGCGACGTTCCTGCAGGCGCGGGCACAGGGTCAGGCGACAGCGCCCCGCGCGAAATCGTGCATCATCCTGTATTGCTGGGGCGGGATGAGCCATTTCGAATCGTGGGACCCGAAGCCCGGCGCGCCGGTTGAGATCCGCGGCGAGTTTTCGCCGATCGCGACGGCCACGACGGGAATTCAGGTCTCCGAACATTTGCCGCTTCTGGCGCGGCACACCGACAAGCTGGCGATCGTGCGGTCGATTCATCACGACGATTCGGCGCATGGCCGCGGCATGTACTGGAACCTGACCGGTCACAAGCCCCCCCGGGCCGGAAACATTCCCCCGGAGCGCGGCGACTGGCCCTCGCTGCCGGCGGTGGTCGCGAAATTCCGAACGGCGCCGCGCGGGGTGCCCCCCGCCGTGAGGCTGCCCTACCCGCTGGTCGACAACAACACTCTGCAGGCCGGGGAATACGGCGGCTGGCTGGGAGTCAAATATGACCCGATCGTCATTCGCACGCCTTCAGGGGAACCGTTCGGCGGCGTTTCGCGGACGCTGGGATCCGAGACGCTGACGATCGGCGAGTTCGACGGCCGACGCGCGGAAACGCGCAGTCGGCTCCTGTCCAGCCTGGAGCGCCCCGTCAGCCATCCCGACGATTTCGAGAACTTCTGCCATTTCCGCGACCTGGCGCAAGACATGCTGTTCGGATCGGCTGTGCGCGAGGCCTACAGTCTCGACCGAGAAGACCCGCGCATCCTGGAACTTTACGGCAAGCACCTGGGAGGGCGCAGCGCCCTGCTGGCGCGCCGCCTGACCGATGCGGGAGTGCCGATCGTTCAGGTGTGCTGCGCGGCCGGCGACCTCAACGGCGGCTCGGGAGACATGTGGGACACGCACAGTGACAACTTCAATCGGCTGAAGAACCGGCTGCTTCCCGTATTTGATCGGGCGGCGTCGGCCCTGTTGCAAGACCTCGACCAACGCGGCACTCTCGACGAGACGCTGGTCGTCGTGCTCACCGATTTCGGGCGCACTCCGCAAATCAACGGCGCCGCGGGGCGTGATCATTATCCCAATGTGTATTCGATCGTGCTCGCCGGCGGGGGCATCCGCGGGGGCCAGGTCCACGGCAGCAGCGATCACAAAGGGGCATTTCCAAAAGCGCAGGCGTGCGGCCCCGCCGACGTGCACGCCACGATCTTCCACCTGCTGGGCATTTCGCCCCGTGCCGAGCTGCGCGACCCGCTGGGCCGCCCGCTTCCCGTCAGCGACGGGGCCGTGTTGCCCCTGCTCGCGTAGCAGCAGGTCGTCACTCCTTCGTCACCACCGGTTTGTACTCGTGGTCGCGCTTCTGCTTGACGGTCGCCTTTTCGATCGTGTCCCCCGCCCTGATCTTGTCGACGACTTCCATCCCCTTGATGACGTGGCCGAACACGGTGTGCTTGCCGTCAAGGTGGGAAGACTCTTCGAGAGTAATGAAGAATTGCGACCCGCCCGTATCCTTTCCGGCGTGCGCCATGCTGAGAACGCCGCGGGCGTGCTTGTGATGGTCTTTGCGAGTGCATTCGCACTTGATCGTGTATCCGGGCCCGCCACTGCCGTTGCCCTTCGGGTCTCCTCCCTGGATCACAAAGCCAGGATCATAGCGGTGGAACTTCAAACCGTTGTAGAAATTCTTCTCGACCAGGCTGATGAAATTGGCGACCGTATTGGGCGCCTCGTCTTCGTACATCTCCAGCAGAATTTCCCCCTTGTTCGTCTTCAGCAGCACCTGCGGCAGTTTCTTCTTGTCCTTTTCCTTGTCGTCCCCCGCCTTCTTTTCGGTCTTTTCGGTTTTGTCATCCGCCAGCGACGGCCGTGCGCCGACGAACGGGATGATGGATCCCACGAACAGTACGGTTGTGAAGATCGTTCCTAATTTCATTGCAGGCTCCTGAAGAGATTGTGTCGTTCCCGTGACTGTGCCGCGAGCTTGCCAAAAACTTCGTTACGCCAGAATATCGTAGATCGGCGTCCCGCCCTGCCCGATCGACGTCGGTCGGCCGAGCCGGTCGTAGACCGCCATTTCGTGATCGATGCCCAGCGCCGTGTAAACGGTCGAGCAGATGTCCGCCGTGCTGACCGGGTTCAACGCGGGATACGCGGCCTGTGAATCGCTGCCTCCGTACACCGTTCCCCCCTTGATCCCTGCGCCAGAGAACAGCATGGAGTAACAGAATGTCCAGTGGTCGCGGCCGGCATTGCCGTTGATCTTGGGCGTTCGGCCGAAATCGCTCATCACCACGACCAGAGTCTCGTCGAGCAGACCGCTGTCCGACAGGTCTTGCATCAGTGCGCCGTAAACCGCGTCGAGGTACGGCAGATTGTAATTCTTGAGCAGTTTGAAGTTCTGCGAGTGCGTGTCCCAGCAGTGGAGCTGCAGCTTCAGGCGTTCCCAGTAGCAGTCCCAGGTGACGTTGATAAAGCGGACGCCGGCTTCCACCAGCCGGCGCGCGATCAACGCGCTCTGGCCGAACAGCGTCCGGGTGTAACGGTCGCGGATTTGCGGATCAACCTTGTCGAGATCGAACGCTTCGCGCACTTTCGACGACGTGAGCAGACTCCAGGCCCGGTCTTCCTGGCGGTTGAAGCCCCCCAGTCGTCCGTTTCGCTCGATGCGAAATCGCTCGGCATCAATCTGTTCCAACAGGGTCCGCCGCGTGCTCAAACGGTCGACGGTCATTTCCTGCGGCAGCCGCGTATTGGGGATGAAGGGAACGCCGCGCAGCGGCTGGGGAGAATGTCCTTCCTCGGGCGGATTGTCGACGTACGGAGCGCATTCGGTGTACAGCGGGTCGAAGCGCGTCCCCAGAAACCCCGCCGTCGGGCCGGGACGGCGGATGGCCTGACCCCAACCGAGATAGCACGGCATGTAGACGTAGGCCGGTGAATCGGCCCGGCCGCCGCTGAGGTACTCGCACACCGACCCCATGCTGGGGGGGTGTGTCTCTTTCAGATTCACGAGGTCGGTTTCGGGTACCTCCCAGCCCGTGTAGCTGGGAATGCAGTTATGGCACCCGGCCCGATGGTTGATCGACCGGACGATTGCCGAGCGGTCCATCCATCTCGCATGCTGCGGAAGATGTTCGCAGATTTCGATTCCAGGAGCGTTCGTGGCAATCGGGTTGAACTCACCGCGAACGTCGGCGCTGGCCCTGGGCTTGAGGTCGTACATATCTTGCCAGGGAGCGCCGCCCAAGAGGTACAGGCAGATCACGCTCTTGGCTTTTCCCGACCAGACATGCTCGCGAGCTTCCGCGGCTTGCAGCAACTGCGGCAATGCGAACCCGCCCAGAACGGAAACCGCCCCCGCTTTGAGCGTCTCTCGCCGGGTCAGGCCGTCGCAGAATTGGCGCGGATTTCCAAGCATCTTGAGCATGATCAGAGTCGTTCCCTGGCTGCGAGCAGTTCACGTTCCGGCAACTTCAGCAAGACGCGTCGCGAATTCGGTCCGCCGAGCTTTGACGACATTATGACGACGTTGCGCGATTCGGTCCACAAGGATCGGTCCGGTGTGCCGTCGAGATTTCGGGGGCAGGCATCTCGCCTGCCGCCATGTCATCACTCGGGAAGTGGCGGATCGGGCTTTCGTTTTTCACGATTCATCAGCCGGATGATTCCTAAGATCGCACAGGCCCCGAAGGCCGCACCGAGGAACATGCCAGTCCATGTGGCCTCGCCGTGATAAATCCAGCGAAAGCACAGGAACAACGGTACAAACCAGAACGGCCAGCCCATCGCGGCGAGGACGAGAACCCCGATCAGTTTCCAGTACCAGCGATCTTCCATGCCGGGATCATACCACGACGGGTGGACTCGGGCGCCGAGACCAGAGCTGCGCGCGAGGCGCCATTTCGCTGGTGCGCGACATTCCAGTACCGTAGCAGCTTGTCTAAACTCAGAAATCGCAGCCACTGACAAAATCGCGAGTCGATTTTGATCGGAACGAATGCGGGATCCTGCGACTCGTGCCTGAAAGGCTTGATGTCCCGATCGCGACGCAGAGCGTGGGAACGAG
>JACQFH010000523.1 GCA_016200145.1 Planctomycetia bacterium
GATCAGCCACTTCACCGAGAATCCCGATTCGTAGGCGTACGGCTCGGGATTCAGGGGCGTTGTGGCGTAACCGGCGTAAATGCGGCTCGACACGTAGACCAGCTTGAGATTCGGAAACCGCTCGTGCAGCACCTGCACGATCTTTTCCATCTCTTCCTGCAGCGTGCGGGCATACGCGGGAAACCCACTTCGTGGCCCCGCATCCGCCTGTTTGAGCCACACGGCCTGCACCTGCTCGCGCGAGACTCGGCCCTCACGCAGACGTTGATCGACGGTTTCCCAGAATTGTGTCCCGCGCCCGCCGTCTTTCGGGTCCTGGATCGCGGCGGCCGTCATCGCCCCTTGAGCGCCGTTCACGAGCAGCAGTTGCGGATTTAGTTCGCGATCGCCGCGCGCGAGCTGCTGGAGCGCCGAAAACTCCTGCGACGTATTGCTCATGCCGATCGACAGGAGCACGATCCGCCCGTCGTCGGCGGGCTTGCCGTCGGCCCCCAGGGGCCTCACGAGTTTGGAAAGTGCGACTCCGGCCGCGTCGTGCGCCGCGGGTCGGTCGGTCTTTCCGCCGGGATACAGGCCCCCTTCGAAGTCGTGATATTTTGCCGTTCCCAGTTCGGTCAGTGGCTTGAGTTGGGATGTTTCGACTTTTCCCGCCGAGGGGCTCGGGCTGCGGTCATTCTCGCCGTGACCGGCAGCCAGGCGAACGAGGGGGGTTCGCTTTCCCTTCAATTCACCGGCCACGTAGCGGACCGGCGCATCGACCTTGAATTCGGGTGATTTCAGGCCTGCCTTCAGCGGCTGCCTGTCGGCATCCATGACGCGCGTATCGGGCGTGACCGTGAAGTCATGCACTTTGCCGTCTTCAGCGCGAAGTGAGATTTCGCCGGCATCTGCGTCGATTTTGACGATGCGGCCGCGCTGGATTCGCCGCTGCTGCTGTGCGATTACGATTCCAGTGCAAGTCGCGACAACAATCGTGACCAATGCGATTCGCTGGAGCATGAGACGACTCCGGATGGGCGAATGTTGCACAGAAGGCGACGTGGCGCAGGGCACTCGGCTGCGCCTCGGCGCTAAACGGAGCAAGCGCGTTTCTGCCGAATTATGCTCTTCGACACCTTCGACTCTTTGACCCCTTCGACTCCCTTGCTCACGCGAGCAGCTCTTTGATGACCTTCGCGGGTTCGACGCCCGTCAGGCGCTGATCCAGTCCCTGATATTTGAACGTGAAGCGTTCGTGGTCGAATCCCAGGAGGTGCAGCACGGTGGCGTGGAAGTCGTGAATGTGCACGGGATCGCGAACGATGTTGTACGAGAAATCGTCGGTCTCGCCGTAGATCGTACCTCCCTTGGAACCGCCGCCGGCCATCCACATCGTGAAGCAGCGGGGGTGATGATCGCGGCCGTAGTTGTCCTTCGTGAGGCCCCCCTGAGAATAAATCGTCCGGCCGAATTCGCCTCCCCAGATAATCAAAGTGTTGTCGAACATCCCTCGCGACTTGAGGTCCTGCACAAGGCCCCAGCAAGCCTGGTCGACGTCGCGGCACTGATCGGGCAGCCGGCCGGAGACGTTCGCGTGCGTATCCCAGTTGTTGTGATAGATCTGCACGAACCGGACTCCCCGCTCGACCATCCGCCGCGCGAGCAGCACCGTGTTCGCGAACGTGCCCGGTTTCTTCGCCTCGTCGCCGTAGAGTTTGAAGGTTGAATCGGGCTCTCTGGCAATGTCGGTCAGTTCAGGCACGCTCGACTGCATGCGGAAGGCCAGCTCGTACTGCTGGATTCGCGTGCGGGTCTCAGGGTCGCCGACCTCCTGAAAGTTCAGCTCGTTGAGCGCCTTCAGCCCGTCCAGGGTCTTGCGGCGGACCTCATTCGGAACGCCGGGCGGGTTGTTGATGAACAGAATCGGATCGCCGGCCGTGCGGAACGACACTCCGGCGTGTTCACCCGACAGGAATCCCGCAGACCAGAGCCGGGCGGAGATCGCCTGCACCTGCTCGACGTTGGTCGGTTTGGCGACCTGCACGACGAACGTCGGCAGGTTGTCGTTGAGCGAACCCAGCCCGTATGAGGCCCAGGCCCCCAGACAGGGGCGACCGGTGATCTGGTTGCCGGTCTGCATGTTGCTGATGGCGGGCTCGTGATTGATCGCCTCGGTGTGCATGCTGCGGATGAAGCACATGTCGTCGACCATCTTGGCCGTGTTGGGCAATAGCTCCGTGACCCACATCCCGCTCTGTCCGTGTTGCGCGAACTTGTACTTCGAGGGGGCGATTGGGAATCGCTTCTGCCCCGAGGTCATGGTCGTCAGCCGCTGGCCCATGCGGATCGTGTCGGGGAGATCTTTGTCGTACCACTCCTGCATCACGGGCTTGTAGTCATAAATGTCCATCTGCGGCGGGCCACCCACCATGTGCAGGTAGATGACGTTTTTCGCCCGGGCGGGAAAATGCGGTCCCGGCGCCGCGGACGGCGCGTCAGTCTTTTCGGCCGCACGCCCCACAGACCCTGCCAGGGTCGCCAGGGCCGCCGTGCCGAGCAGGTGCGAACCCTTCGCCAGGAAGTGCCGCCGCGTTTGATTCTGCTGGAATTCATGGAACAGGTTCATGGATCACTCGCTGTCAGAAGGAATTCCCTACTTGCACAAGACTTCATCGAGATTCATCAGTTCATTGACGAGCATCGTCCACGCGGCCAGGGCCGCAGAATCGACTGCCGGGTCGGCCTTGCTCTCACCCACGGCGATCAGTTGTTTCGCCTCGTCGAGGTGGCCGGAGTAATAGGTTGTGAGCTCGGCGAGAGACGCCAACACAAGCCGGTTCTCGACGGCCGTCCAGGGGCGCGACAACAGCCGCCGCGCGACGAAGTTCACTCGCTCTTCGTCGCTCGCTCCGCCCCCCGTCAAGGCGCCCTGCGCCAGTCGCCGGGCGGATTCGACGAATGTCGGGTCGTTCAAGGTGGCCAGCGCCTGCAGCGGGGTATTCGTCCGTTCGCGGCGGACGGTACACACTTCGCGGCTGGGAGCGTTGAAAATCTCAAACAGCGCCGGCGGGGCGCTGCGTTTCCAGATGGTGTACAGACTGCGGCGATACAGGTTGTCACCCGTATCGGGCTTGTAATCGCGCGTATTGCTGCCGATGATCGCCACGGCCTCCCACACTCCCGGGGGTTGATAGGGCCTGACGCTGGGGCCGCCGAGTTTGCGGACCAGCAGCCCGCTGCTGCCGAGGGCGCAGTCGCGCAGCATTTCGCCATCCATGCGGAATCGCGGGCCGCGCGACAGCAATCGGTTTTGCTGGTCCTTTTCGATTTTCTCGGGCGTCCCGACGGCCGATTGCCGGTACGCCGCCGACGTCACGAGCAGCTTGAAGAACCGCTTCACGTCCCAGCCCGATTCGCGAAATTCGAGGGCCAGCCAATCGAGCAATTCGGGATGCGAGGGGAGCTCTCCCGAGACTCCAAAATCGCCCGCCGTGCGGACGAGACCCGTGCCGAACACTTCCTGCCAGAAGCGATTGACCGTCACACGGGCGGTCAGCGGATTCTCGGGGCGCAACAGCCACTGGGCAAAGCCCAGCCGGTTGCGCGGCGCGCCGTCGGGGAAGGGAGGCAGCGCAGCCGGGGTCGCGGGAGTAACCTGATCGCGCCGTTTGTCGTATTCGCCGCGGAACAGAATGAAGGCCATGGCCGGATCGCTCTTTTCCTGCATAACATGGGCGATCGAGCCGGCGGTCTTGAGCGCCCCTTGCGCCTGTTCAATTTGCGAGAACTTTGTGCGCAGCGATTGCGTCGCCGGGTCGAGGTTCGACAGCCAGAATTCAAACAGCTCGGTTCGTTCGGCATCGGTCCGCTGCTCGGCCGGCTTGCCCGCCAGCTCGAGGACGCGGTCGGCGCGGGCCAGCGGTGCAACTTCGCCGTCGGCCAGCGCTCGCGTGTAAATCCGCAGATTTTCCAGCAGCAGGCCGGCGAGCCGTTCGCTTGTGTTGCGCTGCCCGATCTTGAACGGCACGCTGGTGCGGACCGAGTCACGCAACTGATCGGCCTGCACCTCGACGTCCTGCCGCACGCCGTTCAGGTAGATCTTTGCGCCGGCCGCCTTGCGCGACGCGTCGTAGGTGACCGCAATGTGATACCATTCGTTCGGTTTCAAGGGCGTTTTCGCGACGACCTTCAGAGCATTTTCGGTCCATTTGTTGATGATGTGCGTGCCGACGCGGTTGCCTTCGATCCAGATGTCCCAGCCGCGGTATCCGTTGCTGTTGTCCATGCGGGCCAGGATCGAACCAACGAGGCCGGCCTTGGGGAGCTTCACCCAGGCCGAGACGGTGAACGGCTGGTCCCCTTCGAAATCGCCCGCCTCGGGGACCTCGATCGTCTCTCCCGGCTCGAGCGAAAAAACCTTCTTGCCGTTTCTTCCATCGGCCCAGTTGAAGCCGGTTTGCAGCGTGACGTCGCGGCGCGTCCCCGCAACGGTGAGCGCCAGGGTCGTGCCCTGTCCTTCATTAAGCGGCGCTTCGAAAACCAGGCCCTGCGCCGGAACGAGCCCCGACAGCGTTTGCGGCGTCACCTGTGCCGCCCACGCGTCGAACTCAGGGCGCGCCGCCTGTTTGCGCTGGTCGATCTGCTTGCGCGTTTCGGCGAGCTGATTGCCGAACTGCTCCCACTTCTCACGGTCTTCGGCCCGCGGCACGAATATCGTCGGCGGCGTGTCTTTGATATTGCCGTCCATCGCGGCCTGCGTCGTGTTGTTGAAGAACGCCGCCAGCGAGTAGAACTCTTTTGTGGTCAGCGGGTCGAATTTATGGTCGTGGCAGACCGCGCACCCGGCTGTCAGCCCGAGCCAGACCTGCGACGTCGTTTCCGTGCGGTCGCGGGTGTACAGCACGCGATACTCTTCGTCGATCGCACCCCCTTCGTTGGTCGTGATGTTACAGCGGTTGAACCCCGACGCGATCGTCTGGTCGAGCGTGTGGTTGGGAAGCAAGTCGCCGGCAAGCTGCTCAATGGTGAACCGGTCGAACGGCAGGTTGCGGTTGAAAGCGCCGATCACCCATTCGCGGTACGTCCAGATCTCGCGGAAGTTATCGAAGTGAATGCCATGCGTGTCGGCGTAGCGGGCCGCATCGAGCCAGTACCGGCCGCGGTGTTCGCCCCAGTCGGGAGATTCGAGGAACCGGTCGATCAGCCGGCCGTAGGCGTCCGCAGAAGTGTCGGCGACGAACGCTTCGACGACGGCCGGGTCGGGAGGCAAACCGGTGAGGTCGAGGCTCAAGCGACGGGCCAGCGTGCGGCGGTCGGCCTCCGCAGCCTGCGCAAGTCCCCGCGCTTCAAGCTGCGACAGGATGAAATTGTCGATCGGGTTCTTGATCCAAGACGCATTCTTGACTGCCGGAACCTGCGGACGCACTGGTGCAATCAGCGACCAGTGTGCCTGATATTCGGCCCCTTCGTCCACCCACTTTTTGAGCAGGTCTTTTTGCGCTGCGCTGAGCGACTTCTTCGTCGCCGGCGGCGGCATCTGTTCGTTGGGGTCGGTCGATTCGATACGGCGAATGATTTCGCTGGCCGCGGCGTCGCCCGGAACGATCGCTTCTGACTTCACCGCCTGTTCCCGCTGATCGAGCCGCAAATCGGCCTTGCGCGAGGCGCTGTCAGGGCCGTGGCAGGCGAAACAGTTCTCGGCCAGAATCGGACGAATCGTGCGATTGTATTCCGGTTTATCTGCCGCGTGGCTCCGTGAGACGACAAGAACGGCGCACAGAGAAACAGCCGCAGAAACACACATAGCGCGAAACCGCAAGCGCATTGCGATGGCTCCCCAAGGATTCGATTTGTTCACAATTTCATTCTACAACAGATCGAGGGCATTCTGTAGACTTCCGGCCCCCTCATTTAACCGGGAGCCGGTCACCGCCGCGAATCGCGGTGGTCCGACAGCGTGTCAGCGGTGAGCACGGTCGGGCCACCCAACTCAAACGGATGAGCCTCGGAGTGCCACAAGGCCTGACTCTCGCAACTTGTGTTTGGCTTCCGCGCGGAGTAATTTGGAATGCACTTGCTCGCAACCATTTTTCGCCGGGATGCTCGAATGCTGACACTGATCTGCGCGTGCCTCATTGGCGGCGCGGCGTTCGATGACCAGCCCGAGGCGGCGGCAACGGTAACTGAATCGCGGTGGGCCGTCATTTTGACCGGCCTCCCCGGCGACGACGATCACGCGGAGCTGTTCGCAGCGACCGGCGATGCGTGGCAGAAGTGGCTGACTGAGGAACTGGGGATTCCAGCCGGGCAGGTGATCCGCCTTTCGGGATCCATTTCCGCCGAGAAGCCCGTGCAGGCGGAAAAACCTGCTGAGGCCGAGAAATCCAATCCTCCCGTGTCCGCAGCCGACCAGATTCGCGACACGCTGGCGAGTCTCGGCGAAAAACTGAAGCCGGAAGACGCGCTGTGGATCTTCACGCTGGGCCACGGCAGCTTCGACGGCAAACGCGCCTGGTTTCACGTGGCGGGGCGCGATCCATCGGCCGAGGATTTTGGCCGGTGGCTGGAGGGGGTCAAGTGCCGCGAACAGGTTCTCTGGCTCACACATTCCAGCTCGGGCTGGTGGGTGAAACGCCTGTCGCAGCCGGGCCGAATCGTCATCGCGGCCACCGCGGCTGAGGACGAATCGAACGAGACCGAGTTTCCGCATGCGCTCGCGACAGTGGCCGGAAGGTCTCCCGAGCAACTTGACCGAAACGGCGATGGAAAAGTGTCGGTCGCCGAACTGTACTTAGCGGTTGTGGCTGAAGTCGAGCGCCGCTTCAAAAGCGACAAGCGTGTGCCGACCGAACATGCCCAGCTCGACGACGACGGCGACGGCCGCGGCACGGAAGAGTTGGATGCGGTCACTGAAAAGCCGGAATCCAAGAGCAGTGACGGCGAGTTGGCCCGCAAGACATTCATCTCGTATCGAAACGCCGCGAAGAACCCGGACGACGACACGACGAAGGAAAACGCTAATCGACGCTAATCTTCCCTAATCAACGAGCAAAAGAGGCAACCGCAAAAAGCCTTTTCGCCCCAACGTGGCCAACAATACCTTCTGAATAACACCCCCCGATGCCAGCTCCCTCCAAACCTGACAATTCCGGCGCGACGCCGATTGTGTTTGCTTCCCCTGACGACGAACAGGCCGCCGCGCGCTTGCGCGAGGCGCGGTCGAGCCTGAAGGCCGAGATCGCCAAAGTCGTCGTCGGCCAGGACGAAGTCATCGAGAGCCTGCTGGTGGCGCTGTTGTGCCGCGGCCATGCCCTGATGATCGGCGTTCCCGGGCTGGGCAAAACGCTGATGGCGCGGACCCTGGCGCGGTCGCTGCACATGGAATACCGGCGGATCCAGTTCACCCCCGACCTGATGCCGGCCGACATCACGGGGACCGACATCATCATGGAAGACCCCGAGAACGGCCGGCGTCGGATGGAGTTTCTGCGCGGGCCGCTGTTCGCCAACTTCGTGCTGGCTGACGAGATCAATCGTGCCCCGCCCAAAACGCAGGCCGCGCTCCTGCAGGCAATGCAGGAACTCGAGGTGACGGTCGGCCGGACAACGTATCAGCTCGCACCGCCATTCTTCGTGGTGGCGACGCAGAACCCGGTCGAGCAGGAAGGCACCTATCCGCTTCCCGAAGCGCAACTCGACCGGTTCATGTTCAACATCCCGGTCACGTATCCGTCGGCGGCCGAAGAGGCCGATATCGTCAAGAACACGACGTCGAATACATCGGCGAATCTGGCGCCGATCCTCTCGGCCGAGGAGGTGCTGCGGTTGCAGACGGTGGTGCGCGGTGTGCCGGTTGCCAACGACGTGGTCGATTTTGCCGTGGCCATTTCCGGGTATTCGCGGCCGCCCACGGCGCCGGCCGAAGGCGCAGCGAAAAAGAAGCCCGACGACGTGCATCGCTTCATCCGCTACGGCGCAAGCCCCCGCGCGTCGCAGTACCTCGTGCTGGGCGCCAAGGCCCGCGCCCTGCTCTCGGGCCGGTTTCACGTCGATTTCGACGACGTTCGGGCCATGGCAATCCCCGTCCTGCGGCATCGTCTGGTGCTCAACTTTCACGCGCGGGCCGAGGGGGTGGACGTCGACGAGATCATCCGCCGCATCCTCAAGCAGGTGCGCCCCAAATGACTGCGGCGCCGCCGATTCCGCTGCGCGAGCTGGCCGACCCGCAGCTCCTGGCCGAGGTCGAAGACCTCGATCTCGTGGCACGCTGGCTCGTGGAAGGCTTCGCGCACGGACTGCACCGCAGCCCGTACGTCGGGTTTTCGGTCGACTTCGCGTCGCATCGCGATTACCTGCCGGGGGACGACCTGCGGCATCTGAACTGGAAGATTTACGGCCGGCAGGACCGCCTGTACATCAAGCAGTACGACGCCGAAACAAACGTCGACCTGCACCTCGTTCTGGACGTCAGCGGGTCGATGACGGTGGGTCCGGAATCGGGAGCGGCGAAAGGACAGGTTTCGAAGTTGAAGTACGCGTCGCTGCTGTGCGCGAGCCTGGCGCACCTGGCGGCGCAGCAGCGCGATGCCGTGGGCCTGACGCTGTTTGCCGATCGCGTCGTGGAACAGTTTCGTGCGCGTGGCGGGAGCGATCATTTACTCTCGTTGCTGTCGGCATTGGCCGCCAAACGAGACCATCCCCGGGCCCTCTCGCCGCTCGTGCTGCACGAAATCGCCGATGCGATCCCGCGCCGCGGACTAGTGGTGATCATCAGCGATTTGTATTTCGACCCGCCGCAGCTCATGACGGCGCTCGACCACTTCCGGCACTATGGGCATGACGTGCTGCTCTTCCACGTGCTGGCCCCCCTGGAACGCCGCATGCCGGTGGACGGTGCAGTAAAGCTGGTGGACGTCGAAACGGGCGAATTCCTGGAGACGATGGCGCATGAGATCCGCGACAGCTTTACCGCCGCGGTGGGGACCTGGCTCGACGAGCTGCACACGGCCTGCCTGGCGCGCGATATCGACCACGTGAACGTCGTCACCGACCAGCCGCTGGATGAGGCGCTGCGGGACTATTGTTTCAAGCGGTCGCACTTGTACTGACCCGTTTCTTCCCCCCCTTAGCAAGGGGGGGCAGCGGGGCCGCGC
>JACQFH010000524.1 GCA_016200145.1 Planctomycetia bacterium
CAACTTACCCAGATTGAATCTCCAGCTTGCCAGCCTTTTCCGGCTTACGGGCAGACTCCTGAACATCTGCTCTTCGCCGGACGGTATTGCGGTTAAACGACTCGGGCACAAAAAAACGCCTGCGGTTTCGCGAAACCGCAGGCGTTTTGCTTTGAACTCGAGTCGAATCAAGCAGAGAAGCTGCTGCCGCAGCCGCAGCTCTTGACGGCGTTCGGATTATTGAACGTGAACCCGCGCTTTTCGAGCCCGTCATAGAAATCGAGCACGGTCCCGTCGAGGAACAGCTCGCTCTTGCGGTCGACGGCCAGGCGGATGCCGTGCTGCTCCGACAGTTCGTCTTTCGTGGCGTCCGACTTGTCGTCGAAGCCCAGGCTGTACTGGAATCCGCTGCATCCGCCGCCGACGACCCCCACTCGCAGACACGTCGCGGGAGGCATCTTCTGCTCGGACATGACACGCTGGATTTCCTTGGCGGCCTTTTCGGTAATCGTTACTGACATCGGCTGAATCTCCCTCAAAAAACCTGGAAACGGTATGTTCTTGGCTGAAACGGCTGTCCTGAAGGCGAAACGAGTGCTTTTCGGCCCACTCGGGCGCATTGCGTCGTTTTGACACTTTGCACAGTTAAATTATAGCAAACCGCCAAAGGAATCAACGGCAGTCCATTCGGATCGGGGCCAGTCTTGTGAGCCGCGGTGCACGACGGGACATCGCTTGCGGGCGCTCGACGAAGACAAGGAGACACGGAGAGGGGGAGACAAAGGAGAAACTGCCTGACGCTTTCCGCTCCCCTCCCGCCTTCCGCCGGGTTACCATCGGGAGTATGGACGAGCGAATTGCCAGGTCGATCATCTATGTCGGAACGCCGATTTTCTTTGCCGCCTTGGCGAGCATGCCGGTCCTGCAGATTCAGGATAATCCGGAATTGTTTTTCACGCTGCTCGGCGTGCTCTGGTCCGCCGCGGCGATACTCGCCCTTGTCCGATTCTTCAACTCACGGACGGACCCGCGCCGCGCCAAGCCGCCTCCCGACCCTCCCTGACTTGCCGCGGTTGCGCGCCCGTGCCCCGGATATGCCAGCCGCACGCAAAATGCAGCACCGTCTCCAGCCCCTTCGGGTTGTCGGACAGGGTTCAGAACCGGTATAATATAAGGAAGCGCTGATGTTCGAGCTGGGGGTCGCGAACCTGCGACGTTCGAGTTCGGACATGGCGATTTCGACGTGATTGCGTCGAACGTTCCTGCCTGCCTGAACCTGCCACTGCTTTACGTCCCCGCCTCGCAAGACGTGCCCATGCCCACCAGGAGCGGCACCGCTACTGCATTTTCGCTGCTCGCCGCCGGGCTCATGATTTGCACCGGCGGGGCGTCGGCGTTTGCAGAACCCAATGCGCAGCCGGCCGGCAGTTCCGCGACGAAACCGGTCACGTTCGAATCCGACGTGCAGCCGTTGCTCACGCGCTTGGGGTGTAACTCGGGAGCCTGTCACGGAAAGTCGCGCGGCCAGAACGGGTTCGCCCTCTCGCTGCTGGGATTTGATTCCGATTTCGACTACGCGGCCCTCGTCGGCGAGGCGCGCGGAAGGCGCGTCTTCTCCGCCGCGCCCGAATCGAGCCTCGTGCTACGCAAGGCGGCGGCACAGGTTCCTCATGGCGGGGGCAAGCGGATCGAGCCTGGCAGCCCCCACTTCGAGACGCTCCGCAAGTGGATCGAGGCCGGAGCGCCCCGCACTCCGGCCGATGCGCCGCAGCTCGTGCGCGTCGTCGCCGAGCCCACGACACGCAGCCTGGCTCCCAAAGAAACATTTTCGCTGCACGTGTTCGCCGAGTATTCGGACGGCACGCGCCGCAACGTGACCGACGCGGCGGCTTACCAGTCAAACGACCGGACGATCGCGGCGGTCGTCGACGGGGCCGACGGCGCAATCCAGGCCGGTCCGGTTCCCGGCGAAGCGGCCATCATGGCCCGGTACATGAATCACATCGCGGTCTGCAACGTGACAATTCCGCTCCCCGGCAGCGTTCCCCCATCCGCGTACGAGCAGTTGCCCCGGAACAACGAAATCGACGACCTGGTCTGGAAGAAGCTCAAACTGCTGGGGGTGCTCCCTTCACCGCAAGCCGGCGATGCGACATTTCATCGGCGCGCCTTTTTGCGGGCGATCGGCAGGCTGCCGACTCCCGACGAGACCCGCGCGTTTCTGGCTGACTCCGCCGCCGACAAACGCCAGCGGCTCGTCGACCGGCTGCTTGAGCGGCCCGAGTACGGCGACTTCTGGGCCAACAAATGGGCCGACCTGTTGCGGCCGAACCCGTACCGCACCGGCATCAAAGCCGTCTGGAACCTCGACGCCTGGCTCCGCGACGCCTTCCGCCGCAATCAGCCTTACGACCAGTTCGTGCGCGAACTCGTCACGGCCCGCGGCAGCACCTGGCACAACGGGGCCACAGTGATCTTTCGCGATCGGCCCGACACGGTCGAGATCGGCGCGTCGGTGAGCCAGCTCTTCCTGGGAGTGCGGCTCGAGTGCGCCAAGTGCCATCATCATCCGTTTGAAGTCTGGAGCCAGGACGACTTTTTCGGGTTCGCGTCGTTCTTTTCGCGAGTCGGACACAAGGGAGCGGGGCTCTCGCCGCCGATCTCCGGCGGGGAAGAAGTGATCTTTACCGCCGCGAGCGGCCACCTCAATCACGGACGAACCGGCGCTGCGGTGTCTCCGAAGCTGCTGGGCGGCGCGCCGCAGACGATCGGGCCGGAGCAGGACCCGCGCGACGTCCTCGCCGACTGGATGACGGCCTCCGACAATCCGTACTTCTCCAAAGTGATGGCCAACCGCGTGTGGGCCGAGCTGATGGGGGTGGGGCTGGTCGACCCGGTCGACGACATGCGGGCCACGAACCCCGCCTCGAACGAGCCGCTGCTCGACTACCTGGCCCGCGATTTCCGCGAGCAGGGTTACGACATCAAGAAGCTGATCCGCCGCATCATGACCTCTTACGTGTTCGGACTCAGCTCCACGCCCACCGACCGCAACGTCGCCGACGTGCGGAACTTCTCGCGCTACTATCGCCAGCGGATGCGGGCCGAGGTGCTGCTCGACGCGGTCAACGACATCCTGGACGTCGAAGAAGACTTCGCGGCGATGCCCCCCGGCTCGCGGGCAACGCAGGTCTGGACGTACCGCGCCTCGTCGTTCTTTCTCGACACATTCGGCCGCCCCGACCCGAACCAGGACCCGCCCTGCGAGCGGACGAGCGAGTCCACGACGCCGCAGATTCTGCACCTGATGAATTCCCCCGCGCTCAACGAAAAACTGTTGAAGGACACGGCGCGACCTGCGAAACTGGCAGTCGCGAATGAAAGCCCCGAAAAAATCGTCGAAGAAGCCTACTTGCTGGTGTACAGCCGGCCGCCGCGAGACGATGAAAAACAGGGGGCCCTGGAATTCCTGGGGAAAACCGATCAGCGCCGCCGGGCGATCGAAGACCTGTTCTGGGCGCTGCTGAATACGCCGGAGTTTCTGTTTCTGGATTGAAAGGGTAACCGGGACATGGCCATCCATCGGAATTGCGAAGGGCTCCACCGCCGCGACTGCCTCAAGCTGGGCTTGGGGGCGCTGCTGGGAGGTGGGTTCGCCCAGGCGCTCGGCGCGCGGGCCCGGGCCGGCGAAGCGGCGGCCAACAAAACGAGCTGCATTCTCGTCTGGCTCGACGGCGGGCCCAGCCATTTCGAGACGTTCGATCCCAAGCCTCACGCCCCGGCCGAAATCCGCGGCGAGTTCCAGCCGATCCAGACGAAGATCCCCGGCGCTCACTTCTCGGAAAACATGACGCGCCTGGCGGCCATCAGCGACAAGCTCACGATCCTGCGGTCGGTGTGCCACAACCAGAACAACCACGGCGCCGGCAACCATTACATGATGACCGGCGCGCCGACGCGAATCCCCGTGAGCTGCGGCGCGTTCGTCAGCTTCCATCCCAGCATGGGGTCGGTGGTGTCGGCCGAGCGCGGCGCCCCGGACGGGCTGCCTCCCTATTTCTCGTTCCCCAGCATGACGCGCTCCGGGGGGCCGAACTTTCTCGGCGCGCGTCACGCCCCGTTCGTCGTCAGCGACGATCCGAATCAGAAGTCGTTCACAGTCCGCGACGTGACGATCCCCAAAGCGCTCGATGACGGGCGCACCGCCGGTCGCCGCGAGATTCGTCAGAAACTCGATCAGTTCGTGCGCTTCCACGATCGCGCCGCGGCGGACCCGGTGCTGGGGGCCGACGAAAACTACCAGCAGGCCGTCTCGCTGATGACGTCGGCCGCCGCTCAGCGGGCGTTTGAGATTCATCGCGAGACCGATGCGGTTCGCGACTCGTTCGGCCGCACGTCGCTGGGGCAGCGGGCGCTGCTTGCGCGGCGGCTCGTCGAGGCGGGCGTGCCGTTCGTCACGATTAACGACGGCGGTTGGGACCACCATTCCAATATTTTTCCCGCCTTCCGCAGCCAGGGCCAGAAGCTGGAAGCCGTCGTCGCGACGCTGATCGAAGACCTCGACCAGCGCGGCCTGCTCGACACGACGCTGGTGCTCGTCATGGGCGAGTTCGGGCGCACGCCGCAGATCACGACGCTGGCCGGTTCGAATACTCCGGGGCGCGATCACTGGTCGAGCGCGATCTCGGTGCTGGCGGCCGGCTGCGGCACGCCGCGCGGCCAGGTCGTCGGCGCGACCGACTCGCGCGGCTACGCCGCCATCGAAAAAATCTACGCCCCCGAAAACCTGACTTCGTCGGTGTACCTGAAACTGGGGATCAATCCCGACAAAATCCTGTACACCAGCACCGGCCGCCCCACCCACCTCGTGAGCGACCCGCGCCCGATCGCGGAAATGATGTGATTGCGCCGGTCGTTGCAGCACAGCGGCGGGGTTACGCTGCTCGTTCCCAGGCTCTGCCTGGGAACGCCCTGCCTTCGAGGCTCCGCCTCGCGGGCGGGTGGCACGCCCTGAATGAGGTACGAATGAAGGGCGTGGTGAAAGTCGCGCGGCACGGTTTGCATTTCGACCAGGAACGGGGCGGCCAAGAAATGATAAATAGCTCCCGCCCGAGCAGCCACGAGTGCAATCGGCATTCCAGAGACGCTCGCCACGCCCTTCCCTGCCGGTCAGGGCGTGCCAC
>JACQFH010000460.1 GCA_016200145.1 Planctomycetia bacterium
GAGCGATGGGATCATCGAAGCCGAATCGGCCGAGCGGGAGCTGTTCGGCCTGCCCCGCGCCGTCGAGGTCGTCAAAGCCCATCGTCAGCGGCCAGCCCAGGAGATCGTCGCGGCGATGTTCAAGGCAGCGCACGACTTCGGTCGGCACGCCCCCCAGAACGACGACATGACGGTCGTGGTCGTTAAGGTGTTGTGAATGAGACGAGCTTTTTTCGAACTATGTAGGAATCGTCGCGATCATTACGTACCCAAATCAACAAGCCGGCGGCCGTTTGCTCGTGATCGTCAATCCGCGCAGCGGGGCGCGGCGCGGCGAGCGCGTGCTCGAACAGGTGCTGCCGGTGCTGTCACAAGCCGGTCGCGTCGAAGTGTGCCCCACCCGATTCGCCGGCCACGCCACCGAAATTGCGAGAACGATGCCGCTCGATGACGTGGCCGGAGTCTGCTTTCTCGGTGGAGACGGAACGCTGCACGAAGTCCTCAACGGAATTCTGACCCGCGCCGATTCCGTCCGGCCGCCGCTGGGGATCATCCCGTGTGGCACGGGAAACACCGTTGCGGCGCACCTGGGCCAGACTGATCCGCTCGAAGCCGCGCGGCACATCGCCGCTGGCCACACCCGTCCCATTGACGTGCTGCAGACGACCATGGGCCAGAGCATCGTCTATTGCTGCAACATCGTCGGCTGGGGCGCCGTGACCGACATCAACGCCACGGCCGAAAAGCTCCGCTGGCTCGGGGGCCACCGCTACACGATCGCCGCGCTCGTTCATCTGGCGTTTCCCCGGCCGCGCCGGTTGCGGCTCACGATCGACGGCCAGATGCACGACGGCGAATACCTGTTCGCCGTCGCCTGTAACACGCGGTCGACCGGTCGTGGAATGCTGATGGCCCCGCGTGCCGACATGTCCGACGGTCTTGTGGACCTCGTGCTGGTGCGAAACACCTCGCGCCAGCAGTTGTTCAAAGTGCTGCGCAAGGTGTTTGACGGCTCGCACGTCAATGAATCGTGCGTCATTTATCACCAGGCCCGCGAATTCGAGCTCATTCCTGAAACTGCCGACGGCCTGAACCTCGACGGCGAGCTGCGCGGCCACGCCCCCTGCCGCGTGACCGTGTTACCACAGGCCATTTCGGTGTTTGCAGCCTCGCGAGCCGAATGAGACAGACGCCGGCAATCGAAATCAGGCCGTCGTCGTCGGCTTCGCGAATAACGGCTCGGCGGTCGTTTCCTGCATGAAGCGCTCTTCGTAATCGGCATGATTGGTTCCCAGCAGGCGATCCCAGATGTTGAAGTACAGCCCGAAGTTCGCGCGGATCTTTTCGTGGTGCAGCGCGTGGTGAGTCACTGAGTTCAGCACGAGCGCCACCGGGCTTCGCAGAAACCACTTCGGGAAGATTTCGTAACCGCAGTGCCAGAATACGTTGAAGGCGATCTGCCAACCCATGAATACGGTAAAGGCCGCCGGGTGAACGGGGATCGTGAACAGATCAGCGGTCCGATTCCCGCCTGAACAGCCTGGTCTAACGCTGTTTGGCTGCCGCCTGGCGTTTCGCGGCGAATTCCTGAAGCGGGCGTTCCAAAGCGCTGACCTGGTCGTCGGAAAGGCGCTGGCGCGTCTGGTTGAGCATGGCGATGAAATGTTCGATTTCAGATGCCTCGCCGGGATAACCGATGTTGCCGCGTGGTCCATCCGACGTGACGAGAGTCTTGCCCTCGGCATCCAGAATGGCCATCCAGGGGATTCCGCCGCTGTCAGCTCCTGATCGCAATTTTGACGCAAGCGCCTTGCCGTTGGTCATCCGATCCTGGTCGATCTTGAGGTCGATGTAGTCGACCCCGATCAATTCCCCCTGGTCCCGAAGATAGCGGTCGAGCACGTGACACCAGCCGCACCACGGGGCGCCGATGTGCACCAGCAGCCGTTTGTTTTCCGCCCGGGCTTTCTCCAGCCCGGCGGCCAGCGCCTGTTCGGCATCCACCCGCTCGGTTTGCCATTTCGCGAGGAATGCGTGCACCTTTTCGGGATCGTGTTTCGGCCCGTCTTCCAGAGAGCCGGTATTCTGATTGCAGAGCACTTTGCCCGATTCATCGAGCACCGTCAGCCAGGGGTAGCCGTGTTTGCCGTTCGGGTCATACTCTTTGAGCAATTCGCGGTTGGAGTTGACGTCGACGAGAACGACCTCATATTCGCTGCGAAGAAGCGCGGCGATCTCCTGGTTCGCGTGAAACAGGTCGTGCAGTTTGAAGCACCAGCCGCACCAGTTGCCCCCGAACTTAACCAGCACGCGCTTGTGGTCGTAAGCCGCCCGCGACACGGCAGCCTGGACCTCAGCCCGCGCGTCGGCCGCCGGATTGTAGATCGGGTCGCGACCCTTTTTTCCCGGCACGGTCTTGGGCGTGTCCGCAACCGCATCGACGACTTCCGGCGTTGCGTTCTCGGACTCGGCATCCGCCTTGGATTCCGGCCTGGCTTTCGGATCCGTGTCCGATCCAGCGGTTGTCATTTCGGCGACAGGTGCAGTCACGGCGGGCGACGCCTTGACGTCGCGCGGCGGCGCCGTGGCAACTGGCTGCGGGTCGGATGACGAGCATCCCACGAAAAGGCCCACCAATGTGACAATGGCCAACATACGAGGCACGGCCGAGTAAGAAGCAGCGTGTTTCATCGCGAGTCACCTTTCCTATTGTGGAATGAGCCCACGGATGGCGTGCCAATCCCGTCGATGGTTTCTGCGGCGGTCAATTGCGGATTGCACCATAGCGCAAGGGGCAAATCAAGCCGAACCGCAAGATGTTGGAGATCATCCCCGTTGCACGAATCCCCATAAAATGCTAACAAACCGCGGCAAATTTCCACTCCAGAGGAACTGTTTATGCCAAGGATGGCACGAATTGCGATCATTGTCGGCTGTCTCGCCTGCCCCGCGTCACTGCTGGCCGAGCCGAAGCTCAAGGCACCGCGTGAAACGGCCCCGCCCGCCGAACGGGCGCCGACCGAATTGACGGCCGAGGTGATCCGAAAGCGCCTCAAGCAGGTCGAAGACGCCCCCGTGCTTGATCCAACCATCAAGAAAAGTCTGATCGCCACCTACAACGCGGCGCTCGAACATCTGAACACGGCTGCCGAGCACGCCGCCAAGGCGGCCGAATTTCAAAAATCGACCGCCGAAGCGCCGCGCCTGCTGCAGCGTCTGAAAGCCAAGCTTCAGGACTCCGCCGCTGCAGTTCCGCAACCTGTGCCGTCGGATCTGACCCTGGCCGAGATGCAGAAGGCCCTCTCAGATGCCGAAGAAGCCTATGAAGCGCTGGAAAAGAAACTGAGCGAACTGCAGGAAGAGCCAGAACGCCGGGCGGCACGCCGACTCGAGATCCCCGGATTACAGCAGGGGGCGCGCGAGCAGATGACCGAGGTCGAAAAGCAGCGCGACGCGAACCTGGCGGCCAGGACGCCGGCCGACCCGGCGATCGCCGCCGGTAACGCCTTGTGTCTGGCCCATCGCAAGGCCCTCGAACAGGAGCTCGAAGTCTACGACGAGGAGCTGCGCCATTACGAGCTGACGGGGGACCTGCTGGAAGTTCGCCGCGATCACGCGCTGATGCTCAAAGAGCAGGCCGAAAAACAACTCAAGGTATTTCGCGCGGCAGTGAACGACCGGCGGCATAACGAAGCCGAACAGCAGGCGCGGGCCGCCGTCCAGGCGGCAAAGCTTGCCCACCCCGCGATTCGCCGCCTCGCGGAAGAAAACGCCGATCTCACCGCACGCCGGCAGGAACTGGTCGGCCGCATCGAAGTCGCGGGCAAAGAGCTGGAAACGCTGGACAACCAGCTCGATACGCTCGATACGCTGTTCGCCCGGATCACCCGCCGCGTGAAGCGAATTGGGCTGACCGAGTCGATCGGACTTTTGCTGCGAAAGCAGCGAGACGCCATGCCCGATGTCAAAGACCACCAGCGCCTCATCGACCGGCGCAAGACCGAAATCTCGAAGCTCAGCCTGCAGATCATCGACCTCGAAGACCAGCGCGCGGCACTGGCCGACATCGACGATCGCACACAGCAGGTCCTCGAAGAGACACGCACCGGACGGAAGACGAAAAAGGCGGTCTCGGAAGCAGACGTCCGGGCCATGTTCGAGACGATGCGCGGCTATCTGAGTTCTCTGATTTCCGACACGAACAGCTATGTCGATACGCTCGCCGAGCTCGATACCAAGGAGACGCAACTGGTCTCAAAGGCCCGCGAGTTCACCGATTACACGAACGAGTACATCCTGTGGATTCCCTCGGCAGGGTTGCCGCACGCGGGCGACATGGCCTCGCTGGGCGAGGGGCTGGGCTGGGCGGTGTCCACCCGGCGGTGGTCGGCCGTCCTGCAGACTTATGCCGACGACCTGCGGGAACACCCCGTGGCGTATCTCTCGGTGCTGCTGGCGGCGGTGCTGCTGTCGCTGTCGCAGCGCGGCTCGCGAAAACTGTTGCGCAACATTGGGCGCGAGGCGGCCGCGCAACAGGCGACGTCAATCCGCACGACGGGACTGGCCCTCTTGGCGACGCTGCTGATGTCGGTCGTCTGGCCGGCCGTGCTATGGCTCGCGGGCTGGAGACTCTTGGTGCTGGCCGGGCGGTCGGAATTTCCAACGGCGGTCGCGACGGCCTTTACCGGAGTTGCCGTGCTCCTGGCGACGATCAACTTCACCCGCAACCTGTGCCGCAGCTTCGGGCTGGGTGAGGCGCATTTCGACTGGCCGGCCCCGTGCCTGAAGGTGGTGCGCAGCCGGCTGTGGTGGCTGACGGCGGCGGGCCTGCCACTGGCCGCGATCGTTCTGATGACCGAATCGCAAAGCGACGAACCGATCAAGAATTCTCTGGGCCGTGCTGCATTTCTCGCCTTTCAATTGCTCGTCGTGGCGTGCGCCTACCACGTCTGGCATTCGCCGCAAGGGTTCTCGCGTCTCCTGACAAGTGGGAATCACGACCGCTGGTGGGTGCGCCTGTGCCGGCTGGCGCAGGCTGCATCTCTCGCGGCCCCCGCGGGCCTCGCGGCACTGGCGATCGTCGGCTACTACTACACGGCGGTGCAATTGACGCAGCGGCTGCTGGTGACGCTGTGGCTCGTGTCCGGGATCTTTGTCGTTCACGCCGTCCTCCTCCGCTGGCTGCTTCTCGCCTACCGCGACCTGGCCAGCAAGCGCGCCGCGGAACAGCGTTCTGCGCCCGTTTCGGGCCGGTCGGCAGGTGAACAGCAGCCGGAGAAATCCGCGGCCGAACCGAGAATGCGTCTGGCCGATATCAACACGCAGGCCCACAAGCTGCTGGGGTTGGCTGCGTGCTGCGCGTTTCTGGTTGGCGGGTCGCTGATCTGGGCGAAACTCGTTCCTGCGCTGGCGCTGCTCGATACCGTTCAGCTCTGGCCGCACCCGTTCGCGATCGTCAGCGCCGATGCGACGCCCGATCCGGCCCTGTACACGCTGTCGCTGGGCGACCTGGCGGCCGCGCTGCTGATCGGCCTGGTCACGCTGGCCGCGGCGAAAAACATTCCCGGTCTGCTGGAAATCACGCTGTTGCGGCACGTTCGGCTCGATTCGGGGGCCCGCTACGCCGTCGACGCGGTGACGCGGTACGCGATCACCGTCGTCGGGCTGATGATTGCCTTCGGCCGCGTCGGCATCGGCTGGAAAGACCTGCAATGGCTGGTGGCCGCGATGACCGTCGGGCTCGGATTCGGGCTGCAGGAAATCTTCGCCAACTTCGCGTCGGGGCTGCTGTTGCTGTTCGAGCGCCCGATCCGCATCGGCGACACTGTTTCGGTCGGCGACATCGTGGGCCGTGTCAGCCGTATCCGCATTCGTGCGACGACGATCACCGACGGCGATATGCGCGAGCTGATCGTGCCGAACAAGGAATTCATCAGCGGCCGAGTGCTGAACTGGACCCTTTCCGACACGATCTCGCGGATGACGGTCAAGGTCTGCGTGCCTCAAGGCTGCGATCCGGACCTCGTCAAGCAGGTGCTGCTGCGCGTGGCAACGGCCAATCCGCTCGTGCTGCGCGATCCCCCGCCGCACGCGCTATTCGACGAGTTTGCCGACGACAAGCTGAACTTCACGCTGCGGGTCTACATGGCCAGCCGCGACGTTTACAATCAGTTGCGTCACGAACTGAACGCGGGGATCAAGGCCGCGTTCGTCCGGGCGGGCATCGACAAGGGTAATCCGCAACAGGAAAGCCCGGAGGTGACGGTGCATGCGATGCCGCAGGCAGCGTGAACATCAGCCACTCCGCAGCAACGAGGCCAGCCAGTCGCGCGCGAACCACGCGCCGACGGCGAAGGCAGCGATCGTACCGCCGGCAACCGGCAGCCAGAACTTCGGGTTGCGCCAGCGGGCTTGCTTCGCCGTACGGGGTCGATCGAGCATCATCTCGCCGATCGATCCGAAAGGATCGCTCATCGACGACGTGACGAAGTCCATCGCCGTATCCGAACCCGGCGCCTTGACGGCGGCCGGCAGCTCGGCCGTCTCGGTGACGCGGGCCTTCGCGACCGGCTCGAGCATGATTTCGGGTTCCGGCTCCTGTTCAGGAACTGCCCCGGGCGCCGGTTCTTCACGAACGGGCCGTTTCGGTTGGGGAGTCGCCGCCGGCTGGGCCGGCTTCGTGGGCGCCAGCGGAGGCACCGGGTGCCCGGCGAGTTCTTTCTGGCACGCATCCAGTTCAGCCACAGCTTCCGCCATCGTGGCCATCCGGTCGGCTGCCTTTTTCGCCATCATCCTCTGAAAGACGGCGTTGAGCCGCTCGGTCACGCCGGGCGTTTCCATCAGGTCGGGGATCGGATCCTGGCAATGCGCAAGCAGAATCAGCGCGGCATTGTCACGGCGGTAGGGGGGCCGGCCGCGCAACAGGTAGTGCAGCGTGCAACCCAGCGAGTAAATGTCGCTGCGGCCGTCCACCTCGTGCGCATCCATCGCCTGCTCGGGCGAGACATAGTCGAGCGTCCCCAGGAAATGTCCGGGCATCGTCAGTCGTCCGCTGTCATCCCCCGACGCCTCTTGCGCCGAATCGTCGAGCCGTGCCAATCCCAGGTCGAGAATCACCACACGGCCGGTCTTGTCGAACAAGAGGTTTGCCGGCTTGATATCGCGGTGAACGATTCCGTGCTGGTGCGCGTACTCGAGCCCGCGCGCCGCCTGCAGGATGACGTCGACGGCCGTCTCGACGGAAAGTTGTCCCTTGTCTTTGACGATCGATCGCACATCGCGGCCGTGGATCAATTCCATGACCAGGAAGTGCAGCCCATTCCACTCGCCCGCCTCGCACACCGAAACGAGGTTGCGGTGCTGGAGCCGCGCGGCCGTATTGGCTTCGCGATAAAACCGCGTGACGGCCCGCTGCGATTTCGTGTACGTCGCTCTGAGCAGCTTGAGGGCGACGAGCTGGCCTGTGCGGCGGTCTTCCGCCTTGAATACCTGCCCCATCCCGCCCGAGCCGATCTTGTCGAGCACGATATAGTCGCCGATCCGCAGTCCCCGCGACTGGCGCCGGAAAATGACCGATGCCTGAAAACGAGTCAGCTTCTGCTGGCGGACCAGTTCCCGCGCGAGCTTCTCGACATCCACCCCGGCACGATCTTCCGGCAGGCTGCTGACGATCGAGGTGACTTCCTCAGGAGGGAGAATCCCTGTTTCGGTCAAAGATTGGACGAATTCGTCGAGCGAAATCGACATGCGGCCCAGATTCGGATGAAATGATGCTCGTTTCCGGCTCGGCCTGCTGTGCGACCGGCATGCCAGACGGACTTTCCGAGCACCAATTGTAATCGCTGGCCGGCGCGATGAAAACTGGATAACGGCCAATCCGCACCCGATTTTGCCCGATTTACCGCCGCTACTTCGACCGAAAATCGTGGCCGCAGCAGACGCACAGCACGGCCGTTCCCGGTACCGCAGCCAGGCACGTGGGGCAGTCTTTTTCCGGAACTGGCGCGGCGGACGGCGCGGGCGCGGCGGCAGGGGCTGCGGCAGGCGCCTTGGGCGCAGGCACGACCAGCACCCCTCCGCAACCGGGGCACTTTACCTTTTTGCCCGCCAGCTCGGGTTTGACTTTGAGACGCTTCCCGCACGAACAGGCGATCAGCACCGGCTCGGCACTTTGGCCGCCGGCGGGCGCAGCGGCAGCGGGCGCCGCACCGGCCTTCGCGGCCGCGGCGATCAACTGCACCGCCTTCGTCGCCGCCTGGCGGACGGTCTCGTCTTTGTCGGCCGCGGCTTCCTTAAGCTGCGGTACGGCCTTCGCGGCCCCGGCACCGAATCGTCCCAGCGCTTGTGTCGCATGGGCGCGATAATCCGGACTTTCGTGTTTGAGCGCCTGCAGCAAGACCGGCAACACGCGTTCGGGTTCGCCGCCGATTGCCCCGAGCGCATCAATGACCGCAATCCGGAATGGTTGATTGGCAATCTTGAGCGACTTCAGCAGCACGTCGATCGACCGCCGGGCGGGATGACCGACCAGCTTCAGACACTGGACTCCCCACAAATACAGGCTGGTGTGCCTGCTCCCCAGGAGCTCGATCAGTTTCCGTACGTGGACGATCGGCGTCGGCCCCAGACTCTTGATGACCTTCATCACGACTTGCTCCGCCGCGGCGTCCTTGGCTTCGCTCAAAACGACGAGCAACTGGTTGGCTCCCGCGGCATCACTGGGTCCCACGAATTCCAAGAGGTTAACAGCGATCTGCGTATAGATCGGATGCGCGCTCGTCGCCACCTTGGTGAGTGCCGCGACCGATGTTTCGGCGTCGGCGTGCGTCGTCGACAGGTACAGCGCAGCGCCCAGCGGATCAAGCGTCGGGTTGACCGCCGCCAGTCGCGAGATCAGCGCCAGCGTCTTCTCGCGTTCCGATTTCTTGACGTCCGGGCTGGCCTTGTAATGTTCGAGCCAGTCCGGAACCCCCACGACGCCGTCCGCTTTTTTCGCAACCGGGTCATCTTCCAGACGTTTGACCGTGTAGGAGTCGCCATCGTCGTCGTCGTCGGCCGCGGCCTCCTTGGCGACTGCCCTGAAGATTACTGCTCCGCAGCTCGGGCAGTTGACGCGCCGATCCTTGAGCCCTGCCGGCGGCTCGAATTTCGTGCCGCAGTGGCATGTCATGGTGGTGGCGGCGGTAGACATGACACGACTGCCGAGAGCAGGGTGCGTGCGTGCATGACGATAAAAACCACACGGTCAGCCATCCTAACCCGGTTGTTTGGGGCAAGTCAACCACGGTTGTCGGCGATCGAAAGTGCCCCGGCCGCTCCCAAGCAGCCGCGGCACTGTATTAATTAAGTTACGTTCCCCTTACCGGCGGTAGAAAAGCGAGATATTGCGGCGGACGAAGTGCCGCACCGTTTCGGCGGGAACCACCAGCCCTGCATCACGCGCGTTGGTGATCCTGCCGATGACTACGCCCGCCAGCTTGCGATCGTGCAGCATGGCGCCTCCCGAAAGCCCCGGCGCCGACGCGGCGGCGGTGACCAGCAGTTCCTGATACTCGGCCGGGCGCGGGCAGCGGGCCGAGGCTTCGAACAGCGCCCATTTTGTCGTGCAGGCTCCCTTCGACCAGAAACGGCCGCTGATGCACGTTTCACAATGCTGGAATTTCTTGTCGGGAAACCCGATCAGCCCCACGGCGCCGCATTCGCGCGGGGCACGGTCGGCCAGCCGCACAATGCCGTTCGAACGATCAATCGGAGCGGCCACCAGTGACAGGTCGAAGTCGCGATTGATGGCGATAATCCTGCCGGCGACCGTTCGATGCTGATCGATCTCCACTTCGACTGCGCGCAGCGGATCGTATCCGTGTCCGCACGAGATGAAGATCCCGTCCTTGAGGTCGACCGTCCAGCCGATGAGCGTCCCCGACGAACAGCCTGTCCCCGCCCCGTCTTTCCCGGCCGGCTGCGTAATCTTTACGTAGGGCCCGGCCGCCGCGACGGAACACCACAGCCAGAAAGCTGCCGCTGCGGCGATTGGCCCGGCCGGATGCATGTCGCCGATTCTGGCCAAGCCCGGCGGAGAATGCAATCCGTATTCGCATAGCCATTTTTGTTTAACCGCGACCCATGGGGAAGCGCGTATCGCAGGCTCCGGGCGCTCTCTCGCAATCGAGCGATCGCCCGAACAAACCGGACTTGTGCAGCACAACCGCGACAATTCGTCAGACGTCCGCTTCCACGATTCCGCAAACGACCGGCTTAGAACCCGAAATCCGACTGCCCGAACAGGAAGTCGGACGTTCCGTATGACGACTCGCCGTAACCGTATCGTAGCGGGATGGCGTTGGGCGCCCCCTCGATGCCGCCGAAACCGTAAGTGCTATAGTAAACGTAAGGCGCGAACCCGTACCCGAATCGAACCGGCTTGCCCTTTGCAGAATACGCCGCGACGTGCGGGCGCCTGGGCAA
>JACQFH010000035.1 GCA_016200145.1 Planctomycetia bacterium
GGCCGGCAGATCTTCTTCGAAGGCACGTACACGCACACGTTTTCTGGAAACCCGCACGAGACGACGCCGCGCTACGAATACAACCAGGTGATGTATCGCCTCGATCTGGACGACCCGCGGTTGTTCAGTCCATCCCCAAATCGTTGATCAAATGAGCCTCCGGCACGACCTCGTGCGGTTTGACGCCAAGTGCATCGATCAGCACTTCTTTTACGCCGATCCAGCAGTCTTCTCGGGAGAATCGCCGGGCCCCTGCCGGAGGGTCATTGGTAACAGCGGTTCGCAAGTAGACGACGCGTTCCGGATAGTTCTTTGCAATCCATGTCGCGATCTGAAACGAAGTCAGGCATTCCCGGGGAACGCAATCGCGGCCGCTCTTCGCGTCTCTCACCAGTGCCGGCAATGTCACTCCAAGTGATTGTTCGAGCCATTTCCAGTCAGTGCCTAGGTCCTCCCTGCTGAGGAATCGTTCGACGCGTCCACCGACAAACCACCGACGGTGCGGGGCTGTGTTGAGAAAATCCGAGACCTGCTGATAGATCTCCATCAGGTCGGGAATCGCCGGGCGAATCCCCTGCAGCTTCTGCCATACGAATTCGCAGAGTGTCCCAGCCGTATCACAAAACGCGGCCAGGTGTTCGTCACGTTCGAACTTGATGCCGAATTTCCTCTCGAGTTCAATCGAGATTTCAAAAATGTCGAGTCCCATGATTCGTGCCGTCCGACCCGTTTATCGCGTTCTGGACTGCGAGCCATTCGCCTCCAGCGCCATCTGCACAAAACCGGCGATGGCATCGATCGTGACGATATCGCCGGGGCGCCGGAGGGGGCGCGTTTCGAATCCGTCGAGCTTCATGAACGGGTACTTCGATTTGAGCTGGACCAGCGATTCGCCGGTCAAACAGCCCTGTTCGTCGAGCGCGTACTCTCCGCGTCCCATGTCCTGCAGCCGGATTTTCACGCCGTACAGCTTCTCGAGATGAAACGACAGTTCGAGCAGGTCGATCGATTCGAGGCCGAGGTCGGCGAAGAAGCCCGATTCCGACTGCACCTCGTCGAGCTCGAACGCAAATTTGTCGGCCACGAGCCGCCGCACGTCCTGCAGGATCGAATCTGAGATTTGCATGGGAACTCATCTCCTGGAACTTGGGGACCTTCACGTTCAGTCAACAGGACAAATTGACCGCGGATGACGCGCCATGTTGTCACAAATCACGTTTGACTCGGCCGCGCGGTTTTCTAACCGCTCGCCTGCGGGCTGTTTCCCGATGAACATCATTCGCCGGAGGCGTCCCCACAGCGTCGGCCATTTTGTCGTAAGGTTCATTGACGAACTCGGCGTACACGCTGGTGACCATCGGGTGCGCGTGGCCGAGCTGGCGCTGCACGAACAGCAGATTTCCGCCAGATCGTTTGTACGCCAGGTAGCCATACGTATGCCGCAGGAGCTGCACGCTGGCCCGTCTCGCGAGATTCGCTTCCGACAGAATGCGCACCACCCGGCGATAGAGGCCCGTCCGTTCGTAGGGCTTTCCGCGCTCGTTGAGCACCAGCGGCAGCTTCGGGTCGCGGGGCGACACGCCCGCCGGCAGGCTCAGCGGGCGGATGTCCGCAACAAATCGGCGGACGAGGTCGCTCAAGACTTGCGGAACGTGAACGGTGCGGTCTTCACGCGGGGTGCCGCGCACGAGAAACACCGATTTGCCCGTCCCCACGATCGTATCCGCCACTTTCAACTGGCAGAATTCCGAGTTCCGCAGGCCGGAAAAGAGCAAAGCCCGCACGATCAGCTCGTCGACGCGCGACGTGGGATCGTCCGGCGGCGCCTGCCGCACGCGGGCGCTCAGCCGCGCCAGCAGCGACTCGACCTCGTGCTCCTCGAGAAACATGGCCCGCGTAATGCGCCAGGGATTGAACACCATGTCACAACTCCTATCAGTAATGTTGCGTGTAAAAATAACGCAACAAGACTGATATGTCAAGATGCCTTTTGACGGCCGCCCCGCCGAATGCCGCCGGTCCCGGAATTCGGATTGACCTCGAACTTTTTCGCCAAAACGATTTCGTGTCTTTCGCTTCTTTCGTGGTTCCTCTCGCATCGACTGGCAACAGGGGAGAACCACGAAAACGACGAAAGACACGAAACTTATTTGATTTGGTTCCAGCCGAAGGCCCGGCTGGGTTATGATTTCCAGGCAGGAGCGGCGCCTTCCTCTGGAAGAACAGGTGATTCCTGATGTTGGAACCCCGGCGAGCACCGGTGCGGCCGCGCGTGATTTCTCCCGTCAGCGGAGAAACGCTGCTGCTCGAAGAAGAAATCGTGTCGCTGATCGAACGGAACCGGAAGGGCATCGTCTGGCTCACTGGCGGGCCCGGCTCGGGTAAATCGACGGCGCTTGCGCATCTGGCCGCCGTGCTGCCGCCCGAAGCTGGCGTGACTTTGTGGGACGACACGAAAGGATCGTGGCCACAAGATGCGGCGCCGTCAATTTATTCTGATCGCCTGACAATTCTGTGCTGGAATCAGGAAGCGCAGCCGAAAAGCGGATTGACCTATCAGTTGGCGCCATGGACCGACGATGAGCTGATCGAGTACCTGCTGGCAATTCATCGTGATCGCTGTGAATCGGTCATGCGCCGCTGCGGATTATCGAACGAAAAGCACGCTCTGTCCGGAAATCCCGAAATCTGGCGACAGACTCTCGATGCGCTCGCAGAGGACGAAAGCCTGCCGTCAGTCAGCGCCGGATTGCAGCGCGTTGTCGACGCGCACGCGACCGATCCGCAGTTGCGAGAACTCGCTGGCGATTGGTGCCTGATGATCCTGCTGCATGACGCAGCGCCGCTGGGAGCGAATTTTCAAACCCGTGTCGAGCGTCTTTGCGAATTTCCGAATCTCGTGCGCCTGTTTTCGCACGCGCCGGTCCTGCTCGTGCTTGCGGCGGAGCGAATCGCCGGCGAATTGCGCACCGGAGCGCAGTGTGCAATTCTGATGTCGCACTTCTCCGGCGAATTGATCGAAACGACGGCGGATTTGATTCGTGAAGACGTCAAGGCGCTGGATCGCCTTCGGGGCATTCTCTCCACGGACAGTTCCCTGTCACTGCAACCGATGGCCGCGAGTCTGATTCATGCCGCCCGCGTCGGCTGGAAGCCCGATCGGCGACTGTTTTCCGGCCGGCGGAAATGGCTGCGCCGTCAGAAGACGCTACTTCCCCATCTCCGCGCCGCCGTCCTGAGCGAGGCCGATTGGCCGCGAATTGACCTGTCGCGAATTAACTTAAGCAATGCCGACCTGAGTAACTCCAATCTGTCCGAAGCCAACCTGGAAAACGTTGATGCGACGGGAACCAACCTCCGCGGTGCGAAACTTGCGGGGGCCAGACTGGCAGGTATTTGCGCAGTGCGGGCGTCCCTTGTCGGCTCCGATCTGTCGTACATTCGCGCAGATCAAGCCGAATTTGAAGCGGTCTACGCCCGGCAGGCCTGTTTCGAGGGGGCCCTGCTCACCGGCGCGACATTTCGTGGTGCCGACCTGTCGGAGGCCAGGTTCATCCGGGCCAACCTGAATTCCGTGTGCCTGATGGAAGCGAACATCGAAAATGCCGTCTTTTCGCGGGCCGATTTGACAGGCGCTTCGCTTAAAGGACTGATCTTGCGGCTGGCCGACTTCAGCCAATGCTGCTTGAGCAAAGCGCGGCTCGACAAATGCGATCTGGAAGGAATGGACCTGCCGGGGGCGGATTTTTCGGAAGCGCGCCTGGTCGGGGCTCTGCTCACCGAAACGAATATGCCGGACGCCAATTTCTACTTCGCGAACCTCGCCAACACTGGCCTGGCCCACATTAACTGGGAACGGGCCAATCTCCGCAACGTCGATCTGCGGGGGGCGTCGTTCCACATGGGGTCGAGCCGCAGCGGGCTCGTGAACAGCACGATCGCCGGGTTCGGCAGCCGCACTGGTTTTTACACCGACGATTACAACGAGCAGGATTTCAAGGCCCCCGAAGAAATCCGCAAGGCCAACCTCCGCGGCGCCGACCTGCGCGGCGCGAAGATCACCGGCGTCGACTTCTACCTCGTCGACCTCCGCGACGCCCTCTACGACGAGAAGCAGGAACAGCAGTTCCGCGCCTGCGGCGCCATCCTCGAAACCCGCGCACTGTGACTTTCTGGTCTGCGACCGTCCGACAACCAAAGGGTAGAACTTAGCCACGGATGAAACACGGATGAAACACGGATTGAAGAAAACCTGTTCGTATCCGTGTTTTGGCCGTGTTTCATCCGTGGTTCCCTGAACCGCATCCACAGAATGGATCGTTTGGCGATGGCGGTTTCCCGTTTGGTCAATCGATAAATGAGGAACCACGAAAGAAGCGAACGACGCGAAACCGTTTTGACGAAATACGTCATCCACAGATTTCGCAGATTTCCACAGATTCGATTCATTGGGGCGTGTCTAATCTGTGTTAATCTGCGTCATCTGTGGATCAGCCAGAGCGTGGGCATATCACTTCGTGTTGGTGGTTACACATGCCGTTCAAATCATCCTTTTTGGAGTCATCGAGATTTTCAGCCGATTCCTTGCGGCATGGCGCATTTTACGGCAACCTGAGGCGGTCAGGGATTTTTTCGGTCTTCGCTCTCGGAGTGCCGTGATGCGGGTGATTCTTCGTGGTGTTGTGCTCGTCTCGCTCATCTTCTGTGGCGCGCGGCTGGTGCCGGCGCAGCAGCTGATTCCGCATGCGCAGGATCGCCCGCCGGGGCCCGCGCTGTCGCCGGCGGAGGCTCTCAAGAAGATGACCGTGCCGCCGGGCTTCAGCGTCGAACTCGTCGCCGCCGAGCCCGATCTCGTCAACCCGGTCGCCATGACGTTCGACGAGCGGGGCCGGATCTGGGTCACCGAGAGCCTCGAATATCCCCGTTCCGAGCCGGGGCCGGGGCGCGACCGCGTGAAAATTCTGGAAGACACCGATGCCGACGGGCGCGTCGACAAGGTCACTGTCTTCGCCGAGGGGCTCAACATTCCCTCCGGGATCGCCGTCGGATACGGCGGTGTGTGGGTCGCCAACAGCCCAGACATTCTGTTCATGCAGGATACCGACGGCGACGGCAAGGCCGACAAGACCGAAGTCGTCGTCACCGGCTTCGGCCGCGCCGATACGCACGAGCTCCCCAACTCGCTCACGTGGGGGCCCGACGGCTGGCTGTACGGCCTCAACGGCGTGTTCAATTTCAGCCACGTCAAGTACCCGGCCGGCTCTGCCCTGGAAAAGTCGAAGCCCGACGGCTGGAAGTTCACCTGCGCGCTGTTCCGCATTCATCCCAGAACGCGGGAGTTCCAGGTTTTCTGCGAAGGCACTAGCAATCCGTGGGGCGTCGCCTTCGACACCGACGGCAGTGCCTTCGTCTCGGCGTGCGTCATCGACCACCTGTGGCACCTTGTCGAAACAGGCTACTAC